>UQYD01000048.1 GCA_900545305.1 uncultured Eubacterium sp. | reverse complement strand
TATCTAATAATAATTCATAATCCATAACAAGCCTCCTTCCATTTAAGGGGATTATAGCATATAAAATAAAAAATGGCTACAGCAAAAAGCCGTAGCCACATAAATTTTACACAAATTTTAAATTAGAAATCAATTTCTTTTCCGTAGTAGATAGCATCAAGTATTTTAGCCATACTTTCTGTATCTACAGGTCTAGGGTTAGAACCAGTACAAGCATCACCAACAGCAAGTTCAGCAATCTTGTTAACCTTTTCTTTGAATTCGTCTTCCTTAATACCAAATTCTTTAAGAGTCTTTGGAATATTAAGTTCAGCATTCATTGCATCAATCTTATCACAAAGTTTAGTTACACATTCAGCATCTGTACCATCTATACCAATGCTTCTTGCAATATCAGCATATCTTGCTTCTGCATTCTTTGCATTGTATTTGATAACATATGGAAGATAGATTGCATTTGCTTCACCATGAGGAATATGACCAGTAGAGAAAGCAGCACCTGTCTTATGAGCAAGTGAATGTACAATACCAAGAAGGGCGTTACTAAATGCTTCACCGGCAAGACACTGAGCATAGTGCATTTCTTCTCTTGAATTCATATCACCACTAAATGACTTGATTAAGTGTTCATTTACCATCTGAATTGCCTTAATAGCTAATGGGTCAGTAAATGGGCTGTTTAATGTAGAAACATATGCTTCAATAGCATGAGTTAAAGCATCCATACCTGTATGGGCTACAAGGTGAGGTGGAAGTGTTGCTACAAGAGCTGGGTCTACAATGGCAATATCAGGAGTAATATTAAAGTCTGCAAGAGGATATTTAATACCCTTAGCATAATCTGTAATTACAGAGAATGCAGTAACTTCTGTTGCAGTACCTGATGTTGAAGAAATAGCAATAAATTTAGCTTTCTTTCTAAGCTCTGGGAAACTAAATGGCTGAATGATTTCTTCAAAAGTAGTATCAGGATATTCATAGAATACCCACATAGCCTTTGCTGCGTCAATAGGAGAACCACCACCTAAAGCAACAATTAGATCCGGTTCAAATTCACGCATTGCAGCTGCACCCTTCATTACTGTTTCTACAGATGGGTCAGGTTCAACGCCTTCAAATAACTTTGTTTCAATACCCGCTTCTTTTAAGTAACCAATAATTTTATCTACGAAACCGGCACGCTTCATAGAGCCACCACCGATAACGAGAATTGCTTTCTTTCCCTTTACAGTTTTTAAAACTTCAAGGGAATCTTTTCCGTAATAAATATCTCTAGGTAAAGTAAAACGCATCATATTGATAGCCTCCTTGTATATATATCATTAAAATATATTATTTATTTTGTTAAATTATTAACGATAGTTATATTATAGCACTTATTTTTTAAAAATCAAGAGGTTTTTAACAATATTTTTGTAAAATTTGCATAAATCAATGTAAAGAGTGTGTGTAGGGGTAAGTTTTTGTTGCTTTTTTGTGAATGTATTAGTATAATTTCTGTAATGGTTATTTACAATAATCAATTAAAATCTGGTTGTAGGAGGCTGAAATGGCAAATCTTATTGAATTTTCAAATATTGTTCAAGAATTTGACAATAATATTGTTCTTAAAGGTGTTAATCTTCAAATAGAAGAGAACGAATTCGTTACATTGTTAGGACCTAGTGGTTGTGGAAAAACGACGTTATTAAGGATTTTGGGTGGATTTTTAGCTCCAACCCAAGGTAAAGTAATTTTTGATGGTAAAGATATTACAGACGTACCAGCATATAAGAGAGAAATTAACACGGTATTCCAAAAATATGCGTTATTCCCTCATCTCAATGTATATGATAATATTGCATTTGGTTTAAAAATAAAGAAAGAACCTAAGGACATTATTGCCCAGAAGGTAAACAGAATGCTTAAACTTGTTGGTCTTGAGGAATATGGAAAACGTGCTGTTACAGAAATGTCTGGTGGACAACAGCAGAGAGTTGCTATTGCTAGAGCTTTGGTTAATGAACCTAAGGTACTTTTGCTTGATGAACCTTTGGGTGCCCTTGATTTAAAATTGCGAAAAGAAATGCAGAAAGAATTGAAAAAGATACAGCAGGAAGTAGGTATCACTTTCATTTTCGTAACTCATGACCAAGAAGAAGCTCTTACTATGTCAGATAAGATTGTTGTAATGAAAGACGGTGTAATACAGCAAATTGGTAATCCAACACAGATTTATAACGAACCGGCAAATAGATATGTTGCTAATTTCATAGGCGAAAGTAACATCATTGAAGGTGTTATGAAAGATGATAGATTAGTTGTAATGAACGGTAAGCCTTATGAATGTGTTGATTATGGTTTTGAAAAAAATGAAAATGTAGACGTAGTTCTTCGTCCGGAAGATATTGACATTGTAGCTCCGGAAGATGGCAAAATTGTTGGTACAGTAAAGAATGTATTGTTTAAGGGTGTTCACTATGAAACATTAGTTGAGACAAGAACAGGTACTTCAATTACAATTAAGATGACTGTGTACAATGATGAACCTGTTTTGAATTCTGGTGCTGATGAAGCTATAAGTGCTAATGATTTTTATTTGGATATAAGCGATATTCCTGAGTTGACAGATATGGATATTGTAGCCAGAGCAAATGCAGCTGCATGGAAAATATCAACAGAAGAAAGTATATCTATAAACAAGATTGATTATAAGATAGAAGAAAAGAACGGCACATATCCTGTTACATTTACTACTTCCAGTGGTACATCTATTACAGTAAATATGATTGTAGAAAAGGAAAATAAGGTAGTAGATAGTAAATATGGCGAAGTAATTTATGCCGTTAATATATTTAAGTCTGTAGATGATATAGTAGAAAGTATTGCTTTAGATACAGATTTAAAGACATGGGCTAATGCACAGGCTTGGACAGATGACGAAGAAGAAATTATAGAAGTTACAGATGTTATCTACGATTTTGACCCTAAAAATATTGAGCCGGGAGAATATTCTGTAACATTTAAAACAAGAGGTAATGAATATAAGGTAGATACTACAGACCAACATTTTGAAGGCGACAGAGTAGGTCTTACTTTTACCCCTAATGATTTGCATATTATGAGAAAAGGGGGATTATAATTGAAAAGTTTTAGTAAAATGGCTTATCCATATTTGATATGGGCAATTATAATGATATTGATTCCCTTAGCAATGATTTTTGTTTATGCCTTTACTACTGGTGGTAATTCAGTTCGTACATTTATATTTACACTAGATAATTTTGCAAAGTTTTTTAGTGATAAGGTATTTATTGAAGTTTTAGTTAGGTCTCTTTATATAGCTATAATGACCACTATATTCTGTATTCTGTTAGGTTATCCAACAGCCTATGTTATTGCTAAATATTTTGGAAAAGGACAGGGAAAATTAATACTTGCTATTACACTTCCAACTTGGATAAATATGCTTGTAAGAACATATGCTTGGAGAGGTATTTTACAGAAAGATGGTTTGATTAATGCCATTCTTGGTCTTGTTGGAATTGGTCCTTTACAGATGTTGGAAACAAATTTCGCTGTAATTTTAGGTATGGTTTATAATTTCTTGCCTTTTATGGTGTTACAGATATATTCATCACTTAGTAAAATGGATGAAAGCTATATACAAGCTGCATCTGATTTGGGTGCAAACAAAGTGCAAACTTTCTTAAAGGTTACTTTGCCTTTATCTATTCCCGGTATAATAAGTGGTGTTACTCTTGTTTTCTTGCCAGCAGTTTCAAGTTTCTTTATTCCAAAGTTACTTGGAGGAGGAAAGTTTGTTTTAATTGGTAATGTTATAGAAAATCAGTTCCTTACAGCAGGTAACTGGGGCTTTGGTAGTGCAATTTCGTTGATTATGGCTATTATAATTATGATTTCAATGTATTTTGCTAGACGAGTAGATAAAAAAGTTTCTCCAGAAGGGAGTGATGACTGATGAAAAAGAGTAAGGGTACAATTTTAAAAATTATTTTAGGCTTAGTTTTATTATTTTTATATTTACCTATTGTCTATACAATAGTTTTCTCTTTTAACAGCTCAAAATCCCTCAGTGTATTTAAAGGCTTTTCATTGAAATGGTATGAAAAGATGTTTAATAGTGGGGAAATAATGGATGCTATTTTCTATACAATAATTGTTGCTGTATTAACAACTGTTATATCAACAGTTGTGGGAACTATTACTGCTATTGGTATGTCAAAGTCTAAAAAAGTAATAAGAAAATCCATAGAACAGATAAATGATTTTCCTATTATGAACCCTGAAATTGTAACAGCTATTGGACTTCTTATGTTCTTTAGTGCTGTAGCTATTAGAAAAGGTTTTTTGACAATGCTTTTGGCACATATTATGTTTTGTATTCCTTATGTTATACTTAGTATAATGCCAAAATTAAGGTCTTTAGACCCTAACTTAATTGATGCAGCCCTTGATTTGGGAGCTACTCCTATACAGGCGTTGACTAAAGTTGTTGTTCCACAGATTACGTCAGGTATAGTAGCTGGTGCATTAATAGCGTTTACAATGAGTTTTGACGATTTCGTTATTTCATATTTTGTTACTGGTAATGGTGTAAACAATATTTCTATTATGGTATACACTATGTCAAAAAGAGTAAATCCAACAATAAATGCAATTTCAACACTTATTATTGTAATAATTACAGTTGCGTTGTTATTGCTTAATATTATTCCATTTATAAAAGAAAGGAAAAGAAAAAAATGAAAAAATTAGTTGCTTTAGTATTAGCTGGTGCTACAATGTTAATGACAGGTTGTGGTAGTACACAGACAGCAGAAACAGATGCTTACAAAGGACAGACATTAAAGTTCTATAATTGGGGCGAATATGTAGGCGAAAATGTTGTTGCAGATTTTGAAAAACAGTATGGTTGTAAAGTTATTTCTGAATATTTCGATTCAAATGAAATGATGTATACAAAGTTACAGGCAGGAGATGCTTATGATGTAATCGTTCCTTCAGATTATATGATTGAGAGAATGAAGAAAGAAGATATGCTTCAGCCATTAGATAAGGATAAAATCCCAAATCTTTCAAAATTAACTGATAAAATGTCTTGTGATTTTGACCCTGACCACGAATATTCAGTTCCTTATTTCTGGGGTAATGTAGGTCTTGTATATAACAAAACAAAGGTTAGTAAAGACGAAATAGAAGCAAAGGGCTGGGATATTTTACAGGATACTAAATATAAAGATAGCATTTATGTTTATGACTCTGAAAGAGATGCTTTTATGGTAGCTTTCAAGGCATTAGGCTATTCAATGAATACAGATAAGGAAGAAGAAATTACAGCAGCTTCTCAATGGCTTAAAACTGTAAATGATACAATGGGTCCTGTATATGTTACTGATGAAGTAATTGACTCAATGAGTAATGGTGCAAAGGATATAGCTGTTGTATATAGTGGTGATGCTGCTTACGTTCTTGACCAAAATGAAGATATGGCATATTGTCAGCCAAAGCAGGGTACAAATGTTTGGACTGATGCAATGGTAATTCCTAAGAATGCTGAAAATCCAGAATTAGCAAATGTATTTATTAATTTTATTCTTGAAGATAAAGAATCTCTTGATAATTCACAGACAGTAGGTTACGCATCTTCTAATCAGAATGTTTTAGATGAACTTTCTGAAGGAGATTATGCTGAAAACGAAGCATACTTACCAAGAAGTGGTTATGATAAGGATGAATATTTCCACGATAACGAAACTTTAAGAGCAAAACTCTCTGAACTTTGGATTAAGATTAAAGCCGGAAACTAAAAAATAATATTTGTAGAAAGCCTTTGAATTGACAAAATCAATTTGAAGGCTTTTGTTTTTATTTACAAATAAGTTTTTGTGTGATAAAATGTTGTCAATGAATAAAACACTTAGGGTGATGATTATATGAAGGAACTGTTGATTACTTATTTGACCTATGCTGCACATCAGGTTCAGGTTGAATTTGAAAAAAGACTTAAAAACTATGGGTGTAGCTGGCCACAGGCTTTGACAATAGGATTTATTAAAAAGTTTAATGAAAATAATAAAACTGTAAATCAAAAAGATATTGCAGAGGCGTATGGCATAAAAGGACCGTCTGTTACAAGTCTTATAAAGACTATGGAAAAGAATGGGTTTATTACTAGAGTTAAAAACAAGAATGATGCTCGTAGTTATGATGTGTTTTTAACGGAAAAGGGCGAGGAAGTTTTTCATCAGGTTAAAAAAGCTTTTTTTGAATATGATGGGGAATTTAGTAAAAAGCTTTCAGATGAAGATAAAAAAGAATTTTTGAGGTTGATGAAGATTGTTACAGAAAATCCTCCTCCTGATTCAATGAAAATTGATAGATAAATATTATGAATGGTTAAATTTGTAGATTGTATTACAAGTTATCGGACTTATCTTTCTAATTTACTATGAAAAAAGGTTGTTTTGAAAATAAATCAAAACAACCTTTAATTATTTAGTTTCCTTTTTTGCAGATAGGGAGAAGAAGTCGACTTTAAATGCACCGGCTTTTTTCAATACCTTACAACATTCATTTACTGTTGTTCCTGTTGTAAAAATATCATCTACAATTAAGATACTTTTGTTTTTTATATCTATATTATCTATCAATGAAAAAGCATTTTTAATATTTGCTTTTCTCTCTTTTTTGTTTAAAGCATTTTGAGGTTTAGTATTTACAGTCCTTTTTAATATAGAAATATAAGGAATGTCAATATGTTCAGAAATATATTCAGCCAATAATTCAGCCTGATTATATCCTCTAATTTTTAATTTCTTCTTGTGTATGGGAACGGCAGTAATATAGTCATAGCTTTCCATAATGTAATCAAAATAGTAATCTACCATTTTTGAACCTAAATATGTGTAGTACAGAGCCATATTTCTGAATTTGAAATTTAAGATAGTGTTTCTAACAGCACCACTATATGGGTAGACACAATATCCTCTTTCAAAATACAATTTTTCGCTTTTGCATATGCTACATTCGCCTGTATTATCTGTAGGTCTGTCACAGGTGACACAACGATTTCCAACGTAAGGCTCAAAATCTTTAGAACATTCATCGCATAACTCAACTTTTGCATTATAATTCAATAGAGTATTACAACCCATACAAGTTTTGGGATAAATAAATGTAAGAAGAAATTTTAAAAATTTCATTTTTGGTAAATATTTCAGCCTTAAATTCATAATAACCTCAAAATTAAAATTTATTATTTTTTCTTAGGTGGTCTTTCTCCATAGAATTGATAATAATCAGTTTTTACATTACCATTAAAAAGTTTTCTCTTTTTGTCAGCTCGTCTACCATATAATTTTTCAAAGCCTTCGTGAGATGTGATAAAGTAAGTAGACCAAGTTTTGTTATGATTAAATAACTTGCCCATATCTCTATAAAGTCTTTCAACATCATTAAGATTTCCCATTCTTTCAGCATAAGGAGGATTTGATATACATACGCCGTAATTGCAAGGCAATTTTAATTTATTAAAAGGTATTTGAGCAAATTTTATACAATCTCCTACACCAGCGTTGTCAGCATTTTCCATAGACATTTTAACTGCATTTGCGTTTATGTCAGAGCCATATATTTTAGGCTGAAAATCTTGCTTGATAGCTAATCTAGCTTCTCGTCTTTCTTTTTTCCAAAGTTCTTTATCAATAAAATCCCATTTTTCTGCTGCAAAATGACGCATTAAACCTGGAGCAATATTTTTGGCTATAAGAGCAGCTTCAATAGCTATTGTACCAGAACCACAACAAGGGTCTAAAAGAACTCTGTCAGGCTTCCAATAGCTGAGCATAATAAGGGCAGCTGCCATTGTCTCTTTTAAAGGTGCCATTACCTGCTGTACTCTATATCCTCTCTTATGAAGAGAAGGACCGGAAGTGTTGAGGGTTACAGTTACTATATCCTTAAGTAAAGCAACCTGTATTGTATATTCATCACCATCTTTAGGAAAATGAGCAATTTTATATTTTCTTTGCATAGCTTTAATTACAGCTTTTTCAGAAATAGACTGACAAGCCGGCACACTAGAAAGCTGTGATTTAAATGACTTACCTGTAACTACAAATTTAGCATTTTCAGGCATAAGATTTTCCCATTTAATAGAGTTTACACCTTGGAATAAATCTTCGAAGGTCATTGCTTTAAATCTATTAAGCACGATTAAAATTTTATCAGCTGTTCTAAGCCATAAATTAGCCTTTACAACATCTTCAGCAGTTCCAGAAAATTCAACATATCCGTCAGATACGGTAATATCTTCAAAACCTAAATCAGTAATTTCTCTTTTTGCAACAGCTTCTAAACCAAATGTAGTTGTTGCCATAATCCTGAATTTTTCCATATTTTATCTCCCAAAATAATTATTATGGACTAATATTAACATTTTTTTATTAAAATATCAAATATATTTGCTATAATTCAAAAAATATTGTATACTAGAGCAAAAGCAAATTTTTTTAATGAGGTTATTTGTATGTATAAATTATTAAAGACAGAAGGACGAGCAAAACGTGGCGAATTTCATACAGTTCACGGAACTATACAAACGCCGGTTTTTATGAATGTAGGAACTGCCGCTGCTATAAAAGGTGCTGTTTCAACTGAAGATTTAAATAATATTAAATGTCAGGTTGAGCTTTCTAATACTTATCATCTTCATTTAAGACCGGGAGATGAGGTTGTTAAAAAACTTGGTGGACTTCATAAGTTTATGGTTTGGGATAAGCCCATATTAACAGATTCAGGTGGATTTCAGGTCTTTTCACTTACTACTCTCAGAAAAATAAAAGAAGAGGGTGTTTACTTTAATTCTCACATTGATGGCAGAAAGATTTTTATGGGACCGGAAGAAAGTATGACAATTCAGTCAAATTTAGCATCGACTATTGCTATGGCTTTTGATGAATGTCCTCCACATCCTGCTACAAGAGAATATATGCAGAATTCTGTAGACAGAACTACAAGATGGTTGGAAAGATGTAAGAAAAAGTTAGAACAACTTAATAGTATGGAAGATACTATCAATAAACAGCAAATGCTTTTTGGTATCAATCAAGGTGGTACATTCCACGATATAAGAATTGAACATGCAAAGAGAATAAGTGAGCTTGATTTACCGGGTTACGCAGTAGGTGGACTTGCAGTAGGTGAAACTCATGAGGCTATGTACGAAGTTCTTGAAAAGGTAGTACCATATCTTCCACAGAATAAGCCAACTTACCTTATGGGCGTTGGTACACCAGCAAATATATTGGAATCTGTTGATAGAGGTATTGACTTTTTTGATTGTGTTCTTCCAGCCAGAAATGGTAGACATGGTAATGTGTATACTAATAGGGGTAAATTAAATTTATTAAATAAGCAATATGAATTAGATGATACACCTATTGCAGATGATTGTCAGTGTCCGGTATGTCAAAGATATACTAAGGCATATATTAGACATTTATTTAAGGCAAAAGAAATGTTGGCAATGAGACTTTGTGTAATGCACAATTTATACTTCTTTAATAATATGATGGAAGAAATTAGAGATGCTCTTGATAAGGGTGAATTTGCAAAGTATAAAGCAATGAGATTAAATGGGTTTATGGAATTTGACAAAAAATAAATTTTTTTGTAAAATATATAGAATAAATAATTAATATACAGCGAAAGGGAGAGTCTAATGGCTGAGATTAAAAGAATTTATGTAGAAAAAAAAGAAGGTTGTAACATTGAGGCAAGTCAGTTACTTGCTGATATTAAAGAAAACTTAGGTTTAACAAATTTAACTGGTCTTAGAATTTTGAATAGATATGATGTTGAAGATATAGCTGATGATGTTTTTGAAGCAGCATCAAAGACTATCTTCTCAGAACCACCTGTTGATTATATCTACAACGAAACTTTTGAAATGGCAGAAGATGAAACAGCATTCAGTATGGAATATCTTCCAGGTCAGTATGACCAGAGAGCCGATTCTGCTATGCAGTGTATCCAGATTATTTCTGGTGATGATAAGGCTGTTGTTGCTTCAGCTAAAACATATGTTTTAAAGGGTAAGTTATCTACAGAAGATGTTGAAAAGATTAAGCACTACTGTATTAACCCAGTAGACTCTCGTAAAGCTAGTATGGAGAAGCCTGCTACACTTAAAATGGACCTTACAATTCCAACTACAGTTGAAACTATTGAAGGTTTTATTGATATGGACGAAAAGGCACTTCTTGATTATAGAAAGTCTTTAGGTCTTGCAATGAGTGAGGCAGATATTTTATTCTGTCAGAAGTATTTTAAAGACACAGAAAAGAGAAATCCTACAATTACAGAAATTAGAGTAATTGATACATATTGGTCAGACCATTGTAGACATACAACTTTTGCAACTCATATCAATGATGTAACATTTGAAGACGGTAAATATAAAGAAGTTGTAGAAAATGTTTACAAGATGTACCTTGATGAAAAGAAATCTCTTGGTAGAGAACAGAAGCCAGTTTGCTTAATGGATATTGCCACAACAGGTATGAGAGCATTAAAGGCACAGGGTAAGTTAGATAACTTTGATGAATCAGAAGAAATTAAACTTGAAGGTGGAAATCTTGATTCAAGTGGACAATATAGAGTATACACAGCTTCATTAAATGGTGGAACATATTCATACAGAGCATTTGGATATGATGAAAGTACACAAGAGTATACAAATCCATTAGGCGGTATGTGCGTTAACGTTCCAATGTCATCTAATGTAACTCAGTCAGGATATGATTCAAAATCAGTATATATCAGATGTACAAATGTAAGTTCAAGAACAAAGTATGACGGAAATAATTATTTAACAGCGGACCAGTATACTACAGAAGTTGTTTGCCCTTATTATAGTTGTACAGCTACACCTGGTACACCATATGTAAATGCAGGCATTACATACTATCCATATATGCTTGTAGCTCAGGGAAATGCATGCCTTTACAATTATTTTGCATATCCAAATAAAGACATAGCAGAAGAATATGATCTTACTTATGGATATGGAATTAACGGTACAGTACAAAAAGGTTATTCAACATTTTCATGGTCACCTTCAGTTGTTTCAAGAATTACATCAGCTATTACAGTACCTGATGAAGCGAAAGCACAGGTATATTTCCAGATGAACAACTTTAGGGATAAAGAAATTGAAAGTTATAAGCAAAAAACTAATTCAGATGGAACAGTAACATGGTATTTCTATGTCCCAAAGTCAAATGGAAATTATTCATATCGTGTATCTAAAGATGGATATGTAACTAAGGCAGGATATATGAGCCTTGGAAGCGAACAATCAGCAACATTTTCAGTTGATTTGGATAGAAAAGATGTTACAAGTCATGATTTCAGTGGCTTAGACAGCAGAGTATTAACAAGAGATGAAGCAAACTTAATTATGAATGTAAGCGATAAGAATGTTAAGAACATTGACGTTGATG
>UQYD01000047.1 GCA_900545305.1 uncultured Eubacterium sp. | reverse complement strand
AAATTTATGTGATTATCTAGGCTATAAAAAAATAAACCTACTTGGTTTTAGTGACGGTGCAAATATTGCAATGATGTTTGCAATAAAAAATCCGGACATGGTAGATAAATTAATTTTAGTTGGTGGTAATATTAAATTTTCCGGCTTAACATTTACTACAGGTCTTATGATAATGCTAGGATACTTATCCAGTTGTATATTATCTAAAATTGATAAAAAACTTACAGCTAATAAAGAAATGTTTGCTCTAATGGTGAAAGAACCTAATTTAAAACCATCTATGCTCAATGTAATAAAGTCTAAAACATTGGTAATTAACGGTAATAAAGATATGATTAAAATAAGTCATGCTAAACTTATTACTAAAAATATACCTAATGCCGAACTAAAGATTGTAAATGGCGACCATTTTTATTTATTTAAAAGCCCTGATGAATTTAATTCATTGGTTATGGAATTTTTACAGAAATAAATAAGCAGGAGATAAAAAAATGAGAACAGAAGAAAACAGGAAAAAAACAGATAAAAACAGAAAAATTATTTTGGGAACAGTTTGTGGAGTTATGCTTATTACAACAGCTGTAGCCGCAGCTAAAATTAAAGTTGTTGTATCTGAGGATAATGATTTAGCATCAAGAAGTAATGTAAGTCTAATAGCCAACGAACTAACTACAGAACCTGCAACAACTTCTGTATCTACAACTACAGAAACAACCACAAATTCTGATTTAGAATATAGTTATGTAAGCGAAGGTGGTAATCCATCTAACATTGTTTCTGGTCATATGGTTGATGGTCAAAACTATGAATCTGTTGAAATATTACCTACGGATTCTCCAACAGACGGCTTTGTATATAACAATCAATACATAGTTCTAAATATGAGTATGAATGATGTATTCAGCCGTTTTGGAAAGGGTATGACATTATATCAGATTGAAAAAGCTGCTGCTGAAAACACTACAAAAACTGAAGTAGAAACTGTATCAGGAGAAGAAAATACAGAAGTTGTATCTGAAGACAATGTAGAAATAACAACTCATGATGTCAGACACTTAGCTAATATAACTATGACAGATGACAATTCTTATGAATATAATGGTTTTACTGTTGTTTCATATAAAAAAGATGGTGCAGAATATGTAAAATCCGTAATAGTCACTGACCCTAAAATCAAATCTCCTGTAGGTTTATCTTTTATTGGCAATCCTATTTTTGATGTTACTGGTAGATATGGTGCTCCATCTTCTGTTGATGGTAATTTATATATCTATAATGTTACAAATAATACCTATATGTTTTTCATTTGTCCAGAAGGTAATATTGAAGCATGGGGTATTGCAAGTAAATAGAAAAAACAAGAAACAAGCCGGTATATTTTGCCGGCATATTTTTTGTCATTAAATTCTGTATATAAAATGTATTTGTTGCAAAAACTCAAATATGTGATATAATGTAAGTAGTTTTATATAGGAGGTACGTTTAATGAACAACGAGCAAAATATTAATTCAGCAGATATTGTTATTTCTGATGATGTTATTGAAAAGATTGCTAAAACTGCTACCCTTGAGGTTGATGGAGTTGTTTCTGTAACTACATCACTTAGAACCGACCTAATTGATAAAATAAGCAAGAAAAATCATAATAGAGGAGTAAGTATCATTAAAGAAAATGATGATATTTCCATTACTATTTCTGTAGTAATTTATTATGATTACAATATAAATGAAGTTGCAAGTAAAATTCAAGACAAGGTTACTGATGCTATTGAGGCTATGACAGGACATAATTGCCAGATAGTAAACATAAATGTTATTGGAATTGAAACAAAAGAAAGTACAACAGGAGAATAAAATGAGTAGAAGAGACGCTAGAAGACATATTTTTAATTTAATGTTCCAAAATGAGTTTAATAAAGAAATCAATACTCACGAAAGCATTGAAACATACAGAAATGAATACGAAAACTTTGAAAGAAAAGATATTCTTTTTATCAAAAATGAATATACTGGAATTTTAGAAAATGTTGAAAAAATTGATAGTATAATTGACAAGTTTTCTATTGGTTGGAGTGTAGATAGATTGTCTACAGTTGATAAGGCAATATTGCGTATTGCCGTTTATGAAATTATGTTTGATGACGATATTCCTAATAAGGTTTCTGTAAATGAGGCAGTAGAGTTAGCCAAGGAATTTAGTGAAGATAAAGCACCTTCTTTTATAAACGGGGTATTGGGCAAGGTTGTAAGGTATAAGGAAGCAAATTAATGAAAGTTTATTCAGTTTCTCAAATTAATAACTACATAAAGAGATTATTTGAAAACGATGTCTTTTTGCAAGATATTTACATAGAGGCTGAAATTTCTAATTTTAAAGCACATTCCTCTGGTCATTTTTATATGACATTAAAGGATAGTGGGGCGTCAGTAAATGCCGTAATGTTCCGTAGCTATGCTGAAAAGTTAAAATTTATGCCTGAAGACGGTATGAAAGTTTTAATAAACGGATATATTTCTCTGTATGAAAAGACAGGGCAGTATCAGTTTTATGCTCTTAATATGGAGCCAGCTGGAAAAGGTGCTTTGTATATTGCTTACGAACAATTAAAAGAACGTCTTGAACGTTCAGGTGTGTTTGACCCAAAATACAAGAAAGATATTCCTTCTTATCCTAAATGTATAGCTGTTATTACATCTCCTACAGGTGCTGCCGTAAGGGATATTATAAATGTTTCTGGTAGAAGAAATCCTAATGTTAAGATAGTAGTTATCCCTGTTCTAGTACAAGGAGATGATGCTGCTCCAAGCATAGCTAATGCTATAGAGTCCGTAAACAAATGGGGGCAGGCAGATACTATTATTGTAGGCAGAGGTGGTGGCTCTATTGAAGATTTATGGGCATTTAATGAAGAAATGGTAGCTAGGGCTATTTTTGACTCCAAAATCCCCATAATTTCTGCTGTAGGACATGAAACTGATTTTACTATTGCCGATTTTATTGCTGATATGAGAGCTCCAACTCCTTCTGCAGCTGCTGAAATAGCAGTACCTGAAAATGAGGGTATGTCTTTAGCTGTTATGAATAACTATAGAAGACTTAATTATTTGATGGATTCTATATTGAGTTCTAGTAAAAACACTTTACAAACATTATCTACAAAGCATTGTTTCACAGGATTTGCAGATAATATTTATGATAATGAATTGTACGTTTCTCAATTACAGAATAGGTTGCTAAATAAAATGCAAAGCAAGATTGAACTTGCAAGTCAAAACCTAAAGCACAGAATTGATAATTTAGAAAATATATCTCCTTTAAAAATACTACAAAAAGGGTATTCTCTTACTTATGATGATAGTCAAAAACTTATACGTAGTGCTAAAAATATTAACGTTGGAGATAAAATTAACGTAGTATTTAATGACGGCAATATTACTGCCACAGTTGAGGAAGTGAGGAACAATAATGGCTACAAAGAAAACCTTTGAGGAATTGCTAAATAGACTAGAAACCATTGTAGACGAAATGGAAAGTATGGATATTGGTATTGAAAAAGCAGTCAAGCTTTACAAAGAAGGCATTGAAATATCAATGCAGTGTTCTCAAAAACTTGAAAATGTTGAACAACAAGTTAAGATTTTAAAAGAAAAATCAGATGGAACTTTTAAAGAAAGTAACTTTAAACCTATGTCAGAGGTGTGATTATGAACTTTGAAAATAATATAAAACAATATATAGATGCTGTAAATAAAAAATTAGAAGGTTATCTCTCTCCTAAATATCCCGAAGATATTTATAAAGCTATGGGATACAGTGTTTTTGCTGGAGGAAAAAGAGTAAGACCTGTTCTTATGTTAGCAGCCTGTGAAGCCTTTGGTGGAAATATTAAAAACGTTTTACCATATGCTTGTGGTCTTGAAATGATACATACTTATTCCCTTATCCATGATGATTTACCAGCAATGGATAATGATGATTATAGACGAGGAAAGTTGACTTGTCACAAGGCTTTTAATGAAGGATTAGCCATATTAGCTGGTGACGGTCTTTTAACTTATGCCTTTGATGTTATGTTAAGTGATGCCCTAGAAAAGAGAGATTTTAAGTATGTCTATGCCACTAAAACTATTGCTAAATTAAGTGGTATGAATGGTATGCTTGTAGGTCAGGTAGTAGATGTAGAATCTGAAGGTAAAAAAATAGACGCTGATACACTTCTTTATATCCATGATAACAAAACAGCAGGACTTATTAAAGCTGCTTTGCTTGCTGGTGCTGCTATAGGTGGTGCAGATGAAGAAAGCCTTAAAATACTTGAAAAAGTAGGGTATAACATTGGTGTTGCTTTCCAGATTAAAGATGACATCCTTGACGTTACAAGCACAACTGAGGTTTTAGGTAAACCAGTTTTAAGCGATGAAAAGAATGATAAAGCAACTTATGTTTCCCTTTACGGGTTAGATAAAGCTCAAAAGGATTTTGAAACATTATCTGAAGAAGCCATAGAGTTATTAAAGAAGATTGGTAATTGTGAGTTTTTGGTTGAATATGTTAATAAACTTATAAACAGAATAAAATAGGTGGGACTATGACATTTATACAAGAATTATTTCAAAATAAAATTATTGGTATTTCAATTCTTTCTTGGGCTGTAGCACAGCTTATAAAGATTATAATTGATTTGTATACTACAAAAAAAATAGACTTAAATCTTATTATGTCATCAGGTGGTATGCCTAGTAGCCATAGTTCTTTTGTTACTTCTTTAGCTATAAGCACAGGTATTATCTATGGATTTAACTCTGTCTATTTTTCAATTACATTCTGTCTTGCTATTGTAGTTATGTACGATGCGGCGGGTGTAAGACGTGCTGCAGGAAAGCAAGCTGCAACACTTAATAACCTACTTGATAGATTAGATATACAAGTTGACGAAAGATTAAAAGAGCTTTTAGGACATTCTCCTGTAGAAGTTACAGCTGGTGCTATCCTTGGCATTGTTATTGCTGTAATTGCTAATTTAGCTTTTTAGAAAATGAGGGATTACAATGTATCTGGAAAAAGTAAATTATCCCGAGGATTTGAAAAAACTCGATTTAAAAAAATTACCTATATTGTCTGATGAAATCAGGAAATTTCTTATTAATGCGGTTTCTGAAACTGGGGGACACCTTTCTTCAAATTTAGGTGTAGTTGAATTGACAGTTGCATTGCATTATTGTTTTAATTGTCCAAAAGATAAGATTGTATGGGACGTAGGACATCAATCCTATACTCACAAAATACTTACGGGGAGAAAAAATGAATTTTCTACTTTAAGAAAAAAAGATGGGTTAAGTGGCTTCCCTCGTATTGGTGAAAGCGAGTATGACACATTTTCAACTGGTCATAGTTCAACATCTATAGCAGTTGCTTTAGGTATTGCAAAAGCAAGAGATTTAAAGCGACAGAATTATAATGTTTTGGCTGTTATTGGTGATGGAGCTATGACAGGCGGCTTGGCTTATGAAGCCCTTAATAATGCCTGTAAATCAAATACAAAAATGGTTATTATTCTAAATGATAATCAAATGTCTATTTCCCCTAATGTTGGTGCAATGAGCCAATATTTAAGCAATTTAAGAACTACTCAGAAATACCTAAATGCAAAAGATGATATTCAGCATAAATTAAATAGTATGCCTGTTATTGGAAAGCCTATTTATAATTTCCTTGATAAAACTAAAAATACTGTTAAACATACCATTATGCCTAATAATGTCTTTGAAGCATTAGGAATACGATACATTGGTCCTGTGGACGGACATGATATTACACAGCTTGTTCATGTTTTTAACAGAATAAAAAATCTCAAAGGTCCTGTACTTATTCACGTTATGACTAAGAAGGGTAAAGGATATAAGCCTGCTGAGATAAATCCTAGTGTATACCATGGTGTAGGTAAATTTGACAAAGAAGTAGGGGTTATTCAAAGTTCAGTTAGCCCTAAAACATATTCTAAGATTTTGGGCGAAAAACTGTTACTTATGGCTGCTTATAACAAAAAAATATGTGCTATAACGGCTGCTATGCCAGAAAGTACCGGATTAGGTCAATTTGCAAAGACCTATCCTGAAAGATTTTTTGACGTAGGAATTGCAGAAGAATATGCTGTTACTTTTTCTTCTGGACTTGCTGTAAGTGGCTATGTGCCTGTTTTTGCAGTTTATTCCACGTTTTTACAGAGAGCTTACGACCAAATACTACATGACGTATGTTTAAGTAATCTTCATACAGTTTTCTGTATAGATAGAGCAGGTATTGTTGGCAGTGACGGTGAAACTCATCAGGGTATATATGATATTTCCTTCTTACTTTCCATTCCTAATTTAGTTATATTAGCACCAAAAAATGGTAAAGAATTAGAAGATATGTTTGAATATGCTGTAAACAAGTTGAATTGTCCTGTAGCTATTAGATACCCTAGAGGAAAAGCTTCTGAAGTCTTAAATGATGTAAATACACCTATTGAACTTGGCAAGAGTGAAATTATATATGAGGGCACAGATATTGCTATTGTATCATTTGGTGCAATGATGGATGTTGCTATAGATGTATATAGTGATTTAAAAGAAAAAGGCTATAATCCAACCCTTATAAATGCGAGATTTGCTTATCCAATGGACTCAGAATGTATAAAAAATTTAGCTAAAAACCATAGATATATCTTTACACTAGAAGATAATATTTTATCTGGTGGTTTTGGCGAGCATTTTACAATGGAAATTGTAAATAGTGGAGAAAAGAGTTGTTCTGTATTTAACTTTGCTTTTCCAAATGCTTATATTGAACAAGGTTCGAGGGAACAGCTTTTTGAAAAATATGGAATGGACAAAGAACATATTTTGGAAAAAATATTGAAAAGGATAGAAGATTAACAATGCGTCTGGATTTATTTGTAAAAGACAAATTGAATATATCAAGACAAAAAGCAAGAGAAATTATAGAACAAGGTCTTGTAACTATAGATAACAAAATTATTACCAAACCTTCATATAACGTCAACTCTGATGCTAATATTAGTATTGGTAGTACTGAAAGTATACTAAAATATGTTGGCAGAGGTGGATATAAGCTTGAAAAAGCTATTGAATTTTTTAATATTAATTTAAAAAATTTTGTTTGTATTGATATTGGAGCATCTACAGGTGGATTTACAGATTGTATGCTTCAAAACGGTGCAAAAAGGGTTTATGCTATTGATGTAGGTACAGACCAATTAAGCCATGTATTATTAGACGATAAAAGAGTAATATCTTGGGAGAATACTGATATTAGAAATGTAACAAAAGAAATGGTTGATAATGGTGTAGATTTTATTGGCTGTGATGTATCTTTTATTTCATTAACGAAAATTCTTCCAGAAATAAAGAAATTACTTAAGCTAAATTCTTTTGCTACCGTTCTTATAAAACCACAATTTGAGTGTGGACGAGAGTTTCTTAATAGAAGTGGTATTGTTAAAAATCCAAAAGTCCACAGAAATGTAATCAAAAACATTGTACAGGAAGCAAATAAAACAGGATTGTCTGTTGTCGGTTTGACAAATTCACCTATAAAAGGTGGAGATGGCAATACTGAGTATTTGCTATACTTGAAAAATGAAAGTAATCCAGTAAATCATATATCATTGGATGATATAGAAATTTTAGTAAAATTACAATTTGAGGATTGATTATTATGGAAACAAAAAAAATAGGTTTTGTCACAAATATTGAAAAAGACCCTACACTACAAGAAACAAAAAAAATGGTGGATTTCGTTTTAAAAAAAGGTTGTGAAGTATATGTTTCTGAAACATTTAGTGATGTTCACCCTGATGTAATTGCGACAAGCAGTAGTGAAATGTATAAATCCGTAGATTTTGTTGTAGTAATAGGTGGAGATGGCACCATTTTAAGAGTAGCTAGAAGTGCAGCAATATTTGATACTCCTATTTTAGGCATTAATTTTGGTACGTTAGGTTATTTGGCAGATGTTGAGAAAATAAATGCTATTGATGCTATTGAAAAAGTGTTAAATGGCGATTTCACTATAGAAAATCGAATGATGCTTGAGCCATACGTTGAAAGAGGCTGTGTAAGTCACGAAATTAATTTAGCCTTAAATGAAGTTTGTATTACTAATTCTGTCTGCTCCAGAATGATAAAACTTTCTGTAGAGGTAAACGGGGAATACTTTGATACATTCAGGGCTGATGGTATAATTGTATCAACGCCTACAGGTTCAACTGCATACAATCTTTCTGCTGGTGGTCCTATATTAAGTCCTCATACAGAGCTTATGACAATAACTCATATATGTCCTCATACGTTATATGCTAGACCTTTTGTTATAGATGGTAATGACGTAGTAAGGATACGAGTTCAAAGTAATTACAATAACGTACAGATGTCTTGTGATGGACAAAGTACTGTTCAAATGAAAAATGATGATGTAATCGTAGTAAAAAAATCTCGATATGTTACAAGAATTATTAAAACTACTAATATGAATTTTTATGATATTCTTAGAAGAAAAATGGTTGAAGTAAGAATTTAAGACTTGGAGTAAGGTATGAAAGTAAAACGACAATCAAAAATACTTGAATTAATAAGAGAAAACGATATAGAAACACAAGAAATGTTGGCCGACCTTTTAAATAAAGCTGGGTTCAATGTAACACAAGCTACAGTATCAAGAGATATTCGTGAGTTAAAATTAACAAAGGCAACTATGCAATCAGGTAAGCAGAAATATGTTGCAACAGCAAAGGAAAGTTCTTTTGTTACGGAAAGATTGAATAGAGTTTTTAGAGACGGTATTGTATCTATAGATTATGCACAGAATATTGTCGTAATAAAGACATTAATTGGTATGGCAATGGCTGTTGCTGCTGCTTTGGACTCAATGGAAAATTCTGAAATTATGGGGACTATTGCTGGCGATGATACTATTTTTTGTGTTGTAAAAAATGAATCAAGAGCTGTTAAATTAACAGAAAATCTTAAAGCTATTAGCTTAAAAAATTAGGTGAATTATGCTTGAAAAATTATATGTAAAAAATTTTATTCTCATAGATGAAATAGAGGTTGACTTTAAGAACGGTTTAAATGTACTTAGTGGTGAAACTGGTGCAGGTAAATCTATTGTTATAGGTTCTTTAAACTTCGTTTTAGGTGGAAAAGCTGATAAGACTATTGTAAAAAAGGGGTATGATACTGCAGAAGTATCAGCCCTTATTTATGTTGAAAACAACAATACTTTAAATATATTAAAATCTATGGATATTGAAATAGATGATGATAACTATATTTTACTAAAAAGAACATTTAATAATAAAGGTAAATCCTACTGTAAAATAAATGGTAGTCCTGCTACAGTATCAATGGTAAGAAATATTGCATCTCATTTAGTTGATATTCATGGACAACACGACCACCAGTCACTATTAAATCCTAAAAGCCATATCACACTCTTAGATAGATTGTGCGAAAAAGAATTAAGTGAACCTATGGCACAGCTGTCTATGTTATATAATCAATACAAAGAAATAACAAGAGTATTAAGAGAAATTGATATAAATGATAGGGATATTGCTGATAGAGTAGAATTATACAAATATCAAATTGATGAAATAACCTCAGCTAATTTAAAAATTGGCGAAGATGAGGAATTACATGAAAGACGTAAAATTCTTTCTAATAGCAACAAACTTCATAGACTTGTTGACGATTCGTTAAATTATATTTCTAGGAGTAGTGGGGCAAATGCTATGGATTGCATATCCTATGCTATTGATAATCTTAATACTATTGCTGAAATTGACGAAGATAAAACTGAGTTAGCTGATGATTTGCATAATGTATATGCCTATATGGAAGATATAATAAATAAATTAAGTCACTATGCCGATACTATTGAAAGTAATCCAGAAGAATTAAGTATAGTTGAAGACAGATTACAGCTTATATATGACCTAAAGAAAAAATATGGTAGTACTATTGAAGATATAAATAAATTTAAGGAAAACGTTGCTAAAAAATTAGAAAAAGTAGAAAACAGTGAAGAACTCTTAAAAGAATATCTTTTGAAAAAGCAATACATAACATCAAAAATACAAAAGATTTGTTTACAAATTACACAAATTCGAAAAGAAAAATCTACTAATATAGAAAATAATATTAAAGATATTTTAAGGGATTTAAGTATGCCTAATGCTGAATTTAAAGTTACCATTGAACCAAAAGATGGTTTTGACAAAAACGGTTCTGATTTGGTTGAATTTATGTTTTCTGCAAACATAGGTGAAGACATTAAACCACTTAGTAAAATTGCATCTGGTGGTGAAATGAGCCGTGTAATGTTAGCTTTAAAGACAGTTTTAGCTGATGTTGATAACATAGAAACTTTTATATTTGATGAAATAGATACAGGAATTAGTGGTAGAGCTGCCCAAAAAGTTGCTGAGAAAATGCTCATTGTTGCCAAAAAGCATCAAATATTATGTATTACCCACTTGCCACAAATTGCTGCTATGGCAGATTATAATTTTGTTATTGAAAAAATTGTCGAAAATGATACAGCTAAAACAATTATCCTTGAATTATCTCCAGATAAGGTGTATAATGAGATAGCTAGACTTATTGGAGGAACAGCTATAACTAATGTTACAGTTGATGCCGCAAAGGAAATGAAGATTTTAGCCAATAAATTAAAAGGAGAATAATTGAGTATGAAAAAGAAAGTTGTTTTATTACTTGCTGCAACTATGATAGTAACATCTCTTTCAGGTTGTGGAATGACAAAAAAAGAAAGTGAGGCTATGATTACTGATATTTCCAATGCTGATATGCTTAAAACAGCAGACGAAAAATCTCTTATTAATGCCGATGAAGCTGTAAAGGCTTTTTCTGATGCTCTTACAAAAGTTAAAGAAGAAAAAAATGTTACTATTGATACAACAACTACAACTAATTTAGGTGAAGGTGACAAAGCTGAAAACGCAGTAAATACATCTAAGCTTAAGAAAAATATTACAGATGACAAATCAACTGCAAGTGTTGAATTAACTAATGATTATTCTGGTCAGAAAAGTAAAGTCTCTGGATATTATGACGGAAAGACTTTATTCTTTGCATCTACAACAACTAACGAAAAAACTAAAAAAGACGAAACTCAGAAAATAAAGGAAGAAATGTCTTTTGACGATTTCTTATCTATTATTGACTCTTATAGTCTTAACTTATACGAAGAAAATATTGAAAAAGCTAGCCTTGAAACAAAAAAGGATGGTTCTAAGGTCTTCAAAATTGCATATAACCCTGAAAAACTTCAGGCTACAATGCAGACTAATATTGAAGCTGCAGGTCAATCTTTGCCAGATGGTCAGACTATGAAAGTTAATTTCTCTAATGTAGAAGCTAATGTTAATAAAGATGGTAATTTAACAAGTTTTGCATTCCGAATTGATGCAAAATATGTAAGTGATAAGGAAGAAAGTCCATATAACTATACTATAGTTGCTGATTTCACTGACTTTGGTAAAACAAAGGTTGATGTTGTAACAAAG
>UQYD01000046.1 GCA_900545305.1 uncultured Eubacterium sp. | reverse complement strand
AGAATTTCAGGTCTTACTTCTGAGCAGGCTAAAGATTATATTTTAGATACTGTTAAAGAAGAAGTTCAGCACGAGACTGCTGTAATGATTAAAGAAATGGAAAGCGAAGCAAAACAGGAGGCAGATAAAAAAGCAAAAGAAATTATTGCTTCTGCTATACAGAGATGTGCTGCTGACCATGTTGCTGAAACTACAGTTTCTGTAGTAAATTTACCAAATGATGAAATGAAAGGTAGAATTATTGGTAGAGAGGGTCGAAATATTAGAACTCTTGAGCAATTAACAGGTATCAATTTTATTATTGATGATACACCTGAAGCCGTTATTTTGTCAGGTTATGATGCTATGAAGCGAGAAATTGCAAGGATAGCACTAGAAAAATTAATTATTGATGGTAGAGTTCATCCAGCAAGAATTGAAGAAATGGTTGAAAAAGCCAGAAAAGAAGTCGAAAGCATTATTAAAGAAGAAGGTGAGTCTGCTTCATTTGAGACAGGCGTACATGGACTTCACCCAGAGCTTATTCGTTTACTTGGTAAGATGAAGTATAGAACAAGTTATGGACAGAATGTTTTACAACATTCTATTGAAGTGTCAGAACTTTGTGGAATAATGGCTGCCGAACTTGGTGTAGATGTTGTTCTTGCTAAGAGAGCGGGTTTGTTACATGATATAGGTAAATCCGTTGACCATGATATTGATGGTACTCATATAGAATTAGGTGTTGCACTTTGTAAAAAATATCACGAATCTCCAGTTATTATTAATGCTGTAGAAGCTCATCATGGAGATGTTGAACCACAGAGTATTATTGCTGTGTTGGTACAGGCAGCAGATGCTATTTCAGCTGCTCGTCCTGGTGCAAGACGTGAAACCATTGAAACATATATAAAGCGTTTGCAATCTCTTGAGGGAATTGCAGATTCTTTTGATGGAGTTGAAAAATCTTTCGCAATACAGGCTGGTCGTGAATTGCGAGTTATGATAATACCAGAAAAGATTTCAGATGATGGATTGGTATTGTTGGCTAGGGATATTTCAAAGAGAATTGAAAATGAACTTGAATATCCTGGAAATATAAAAGTAAGTCTTATTAGAGAAACAAGAGCCACAGATTATGCTAAATCCTCTAAAGTTAACTAAGTTATTTGAAACCACCCTAAAGTGAAAACTTTAGGGTGGTTTTTTGCATATTTAATTTAATAATATCATATATATCTATATAGGGGTGATTATATGGATGTATATAAAGTTTTAAATAGATATTTAAATCCAAACATAAGACAAGCCCTAAATAATAGAGAATTATTAGATACAGCAGAAGAGATTAGAATAAGACAAAATAAGCCGATAGTGATAAGAAAAGACTGTGAAAATTTTTTTATGAAAAATGGCGAAGTTTGTCATATGAAAGATGCTTTTAAACCTCATAAAGATGAGATACAGGATACTTTGTCACGAATGTGTGAATATTCACCTTATGCTTATAGTGATGAAATAAGAAGGGGATTTATAACTATAGAAGGTGGATTTAGAGTAGGAATTGCAGGAACTGCAGTTGAATGCAAAGATGGTATTTCGACTATAAAATATATTAATTCACTTAATATAAGAATTTCAAGAGAATTAACAGGATGTGCCGATAAAGTAATGAAATACGTTTATGGAAATACATTGATAATTTCTCCACCAGGATGTGGTAAAACCACTATTTTAAGGGATATAATACGGCAGATAAGTAATCAGGGAATTAATATATCAGTTGTAGATGAAAGATGTGAAATAAGTGGAATGTATTTAGGAAATATACAATTTGATTTAGGAATATGTACAGATGTATTGTGTTGCTATTCAAAGTCTATTGGTATGAATATGATGCTTAGGTCAATGGGTCCTAAAATTATTGCAGTTGATGAAATTGGGAGTGACGAAGATATTTTAGCTATACATAATTTACTAAACTCAGGAGTTAAGATAATTGCAACAATCCATTGTGATACTATAGAAAACATTTTACAAAAACCTTTTATAGAAAATATCGTAAAGGAAAAAATTTTTGATTCATATATAATTCTTAATAATAATAAAAAAACAGGAGATTTGTATAAAATTTATGATAAGGAGTTGAATATAGTATGGCAATAAAAATTACAGGGGCTGTATTAATTATTATTACCTCATGTATTATAGGCTATTTATTATCTATAAAAGAAGATTTAAGGTGTAGGGATTTATCAGAAATTGAAAAAATATTACAAAATATTTTTTCTCAAATAGATTATAAAAAAGAGGTTTTGACAGTGGCAATAGACAATTCTATAGAGGATTCAAATATGTATATAAAGAATATATTTGAACAAATATCAACTGCCATAAAAAATAATACAAGTGTTCCTACAGCATGGAGAATTTCATTTGAAAATAATTATCAATTTACAGATATATCAAAAGAAGATGCTACTAAAATATCAGCATTAGGAGAAGTTTTAACTTCTGGAGATATAGATTTTCAGGAAAAAGGGTTCAAGGGTGCGATAACTTATATACATAATACAATACAATCTAGTAAAGAAAAATCAATTAAAGATAAAAAAATATATAGATGTTTATGTTCATCTCTAGGATTATTGATAGTTGTACTTTTATTCTAGGAGGTGTTTTATGGACATAAATATTGTTTTTAAAATAGCAGCCGTAGGAATTTTAGTAGCAGTTTTAAATCAAGTACTGGTGAGAGCTGGAAGGGAAGAACAAGCTATGATGACTACATTAGCTGGACTTGTAGTGGTATTATTTTGGGTTGTACAGTATATAAGTGATTTGTTTCAAACAGTTCAAACAATATTTAGGCTTTAAATTATGGATATTTATAAAATAGCTTTATTGGGAATGATTTCAGCAATTCTTACAATAGCATTAAAAGACCAAGTACCTGTTTTTACAGTGATAATATCTATAGTGACAGGAGTACTAATAATATTATATGTTTTGCCACAAATTAAAGAAGTAGTATTAGAATTAAAATCTCTAGTAGATTATGCAGGAATTCCAGATAAATACATAAAGATTTTGCTGAAGGTAATAGGAATTTCTTATATATCCATTTTTTCAAGTGAAATATGCAAAGATTTTGGACAAGCAAATATTTCTGAAAAGATAAAATTTAGTGGTAAAATTTTAATAATATTTTGCTCTATGCCAGTTATATTAGATTTAGTAGGAAATATTTTATCAATACTATGAAATTAAGGTGGTATTATGAGAAAATTAGCATTAATAATGTTATTTGCTATCATTCTATGTAAAAGTGTATATGCCGATGATTTATTACATTATTTTGATACTTCAGGAATAGAAGCCAGTGTAGAAAAAAATTCTAACATAAATTTTTCTGAATTATTTAACAATATTATATCAGGAAATGCTAGCGAAGTAAAAAATAGTATTATTGATAATATTAAAGAATTATTTTTAGAAAATTTACAGAAAAATGTTTCTAATATAAAAATCTTATGCGTTATATGTTTGTTAATTGGATTATTTAAAAACGCTGTAAATGGAATAGAAGAAAAAGGTGTTTACGAAATAGCCTCTTTTATCGGACAAATTTTAATATTATCTATAGCTATTGTCGCTTTTAAAGAAATGATTAACATACTAAAGGATATTGTTATAAACATAATTGATATTATAGATGGAGCTATGCCATTGATGATAGGGATTATATCATTAAATGGAAATGCTGTGCATGCTGCTGGAGTTTATGCAATATTAATGTTTGTAACAGAAAGATTATTATATATTGTAGATGGAATAATTATACCCCTTATTAGTACAGGGACTTTAATAAAAATTGTAAATTTATTATCTAAAAAAGAAATGTTAAGTAAAATGTCAGAATTGTTTAGCTTTATAACAAATAATTTAATTAGAATAGGAGCATTAGCTTTTATAGCTCTTTTAACATTTGAAAAAATAGGAGGAAATACTGTGGGGTCATTTTTTGGAAACAGTACAAAATCTGTTATAAAAATGATACCTGTTGTAGGAGATATATATGGAAATGGTATTGACATAGCATCTAGTGCTCTAAAAACATTAAATAATGGAATAAGTTTATCTATAATTATAATTTTAATTACTGCAGCTATTTTGCCTATTATAAAAATAGTAACTATTACTTTTCTTTATAAAATTGTAGCAGCATTGATTGAGCCAGTTTCAGATAAGGAGACTGTAGAGATAATAGACAGTATAGGAGAAGGTGGAAAACAAATATTAAGTACCCTTTTTAGTGTTTTGTTTATGTTTGTTATGACAAATATTATTTGTATGAACTTTATCGGGGGATAAAATGGATATAATAATTGAATATGTAAGGGAAATTACCATATACATAATACTTATGGAGTTTATATTAATAACTGTACCTGAAAATTCATATAAGGGCTATATTAGATTAATAATTGGTTCAGTGCTTATTATAATTGTGTTAAAACCAATATATTCCTTTTTTGAGGTGTTTGGATGATAAATTTAAAAAAGAGTAAGAATATAGTAATTTTATTTATATTTGTATTTTTATTCGGTATTTTTTTAATGTTTACTGATAAATTTCAATTAGATTCAAATGATAAACAAAGTATAGAAAATGACACTGAAAAAATAAAGAGCGAAAATTGTGAAAATACAGAGCAAAAGCTTGCAGAGATATTATCTAATGTGAAAGGTGTAGGTGAAGTCAGGGTAATGATAGAATATTCTGAAGGAAAAGAATCTATTATAGCCGAAAATAGGAAATCAGAAAATAATTCACAATCAGAAAATACTCAGAATAAAAATGAAAGTGAAATTGCATTTTCTAATAATAATCCTGTAGTGTTAAAAGAAATATATCCAAAAGTAAAAGGGGTTATTGTTGTCGCACAAGGGGGAGATAATGTCGAAATAAAAAATCAAATTATTAGTGCAGTTATGTCATTATTGGATTTAGATGCGAATAAAATAGAAGTACTAACAATGAAATAGGGGGAATGAAAATGTTTGCTGTAAAGAAAAATCAAGTAATAATTACGGCACTTGTAGCAATGATAGCAGCAGCAGGATATTTAAATTACATAGATTCTGCTCCGCAGAAAGCAAATGAGGTAATGTTGACAGATAATAGTGATATTGCTTTAGTAGGTGATTCAAATAACGTTGCTGTAACGGATGATAATCCAGAAATAGCAGTAGCAGAGTCTACTACTCTTGGAAATACATCTTCTGGAAAAAGTGAAGAAAAAACTACCAATGATAACAAGGCTGAGGCAGATTCAGATGCAGGAGCTGCTGTATTTGTAAATTCGTCTACAGATACATCTTATTTTGTTCAGGCTAAGCTTGATAGAGAGCAATCTCGAGCTAAACAAAAAGATATGCTTAATGAAATGTTAAATAATGAAAAAGCAACTTCCGAACAAAAGAATGAAGCAACTACAGCTATGTTGCAAATACAACAAAGAATAGAAAAAGAAAATGCAGCAGAGGATATGTTAAAAGCAAAAGGTTTTTCAGAGGTTTATGTAAGAATTGATGACGATACTGTAGATGTGGTGGTTGATAAAGAAAAATTGACAGATGCAGAGATTGCACAAATAGAAGATACTATAAAAAGAAAAACAGGGTTACCTACTGATAAAATTAGAATTACTCCATTTAAAAAGTCTTCTAAATAATTAAAACGCTTAAGGAAGTTTAATTAGTTCCTTAAGCGTTTTTTAGTGTATATATTACGGTTTTGTTACAAATTGCTTTAAATTAATTTATGTTTAAGGTTATATGTTATAATTATATTGTCAGAGATGTAGAATTTATAGCAAAATAAGGCTATAGCATTTAAAATTATAGAAAGGACGTGGGATGTTTTGAGTCATAAGAGACTTATGGCGTTGGCATTATGTTGTACAACACTTTTTACTAACAATATTGGGGTATGTGCTGCAAATAAATATGTCAATATGACCTTGACATATGATTATACACAGCATAAATATAGTGCAGAAGAAGTGTTTGTTGCTATTAATGGTAATAAGCTTACAGGGTTAAAAATGCCACCAATAGTGTTGAATAATTTTACATTAGTTCCAGCTAGAGAAGTGTTTGAGGCTATGGGAGCGACTGTAGAATGGAAAAAAGATTTAGAGCAGGTCTATGTGAAGTATAATGATAAATTGGTTGTTATACCTATAGGTTCAACAAAGGCTTATGTAAATGGACAAGCTACTACAATGCAGACAGCAGCAAAAATTATAAACAATAAAACAATGATTCCGCTGAGATTTGTAGCTACTTCATTAGGTATGCAGGTTAGTTGGGATACAAAAACTAGAGTTGCAGATATAGATACAGGAAATATATCTAGTGGTGACGTTGTAGAGGTGACAGAGGAAACAACAACTACAGTAGCACCGGTAATAACAACTACTACAGAACAAACTACAACAACTGAGACTACAACAGAAGAAACTACTACTGTTGCATCAACTACTGAAACTACTACAGAGCAAACTACAGCTGCAGAAGTAAATAATATTTCGGCTATTACTTTTAGTAAAGGTAACTCTTATAAAGATATAATTACAATAGAAGGTGATTATAATCCAGATGTATCTAAGGCTTTTTCATCTGATAATAAGACTTTAACATTAAGTATAAATAATGCTAAACTTGTATCAGATAAAGGAAATATAGACGAGGGAGCATATATTTCTAGTGGATATTACTATCAAAATAATGGAAATGTAGTTACAGTTTCTTTAAACTTGAAAGATTCTAATATGGCCGTAGATATAAGACAATTAGGCAATAATAAGACGACTGTAACAGTTACTTATGCATCATCTAACTCAACAGATAGTAATAATTCTTCATCATCAAACAGCAATTCATCTTTGTCAGGAAATTGTGGATATGATGCTGAAAATGCTAGATTTTACTTTAAAAATAATGGTTCGATAAATATAAAAAATATAATTGAATCAGATAATTATAATGATTTGAATTATAAGTTGACTTTGAACGGAGATTATACAAGTATTTTTTCTAATACTACTTATCCAGTGAGCTCAAGTTATATAAATAACATAGTTGTAAATTCAACTGCAACATCTACAGTTATTACTTTCAGCGAAAAGAAAATTATGACTGTTTTAATGTCAGAAGCAGATGGATATATATATATAAAGCCAATATTGCCAAAGGAAAGATATAGTAAGATTATAGTATTAGATGCAGGACATGGTGGTAGTGACCCAGGAGCAAGTGGTAATGGTTTAATTGAAAAGAATTTAACATTAAGTATGTTGAATAAAGCAAGAGCTTTGTTTGACAGTGATGGAACTATTAAATGTTATGCGACAAGAACTACTGATACTTATCCATCGTTTAATGATAGAACAGACCTTGGTAATGAGGTTGGAGATGCGTTTATATCAATACATATAAATGCTGCAGCAAATACTTCAGCTGCAGGTACAGAAACTTATAGTTTATATGCAAACGACCAGGGAAATGGATTAACAAGTTATGGATTGGCATCAGAAATATTGAAAAATCTTTTAAGTCAATTAGGTACAAAGGACCGAAAAGTTAAAAGTGAAAATTGGATTGTTTTAAGACAATCTAAAATACCAGCATCTTTAATAGAAATTGGTTTTATTACTAACAGTGGTGATGCAGCTATTATGGGTTCGGATGCAGGACAACAGAAGGTAGCACAAGCTATATTTGATTCCGTAAAGAACTTATTTAACCAATATCCACCAGTTAGATAAATAATTATAATTTTAAATAACCTCCAAAAGTTAGAAGTATAATCTAACAAATGGAGGTTATTTTCTACAAAAAAATGATATAAGGGCATATGCTTATCTATTCGCTAAACACACATTTTACGAAAAGATAAGTGCATTTTTTGTATAAAAACTATTTTTTAAACTTTTTTCTTTTATTTGGTAAAATTAACATCTTTAACTTTATTAAATAAAAAAACTGAGTAATATTTTTCACTCAGTTTTTTTATACTTAGTATCTATGGTTTATGTATTCGTCTATTAATGATTTTTTCACTGTATCATTAAATACATTTTCATTTTTTAATCTATTTAATACGACTTTACTTGTAGAATGTAAAATCATATTTTTATCGTGTAAAATAATTTCAAATAATTTATTTTTTAAAGCTTTGCTTTTTACTTTTATAAAATATGCCTCAGTATCCTTATAATCAGATAATTCTAAAATTTTTAATGTTGATTTATCCTTTAAGTTATAGTAGTAATTGCTTTTATCTCTATACGAGTTAGCAATTTCTCTATCATAATAATTTTGAGATTCAGATTTAGCTTGTTTGGCCATTGCATTGTAAAATTGATAGTTAAATAACCCTTTGTCAACAGAATCTACATTTTTAAAAGGTTTGTCTTTTAAGTTTAATACTGCTTGAAAATTTTGAGCTAAGTATTCGCTTTTAGTCATATCTCCTTTTAAATACTGGTCTATGAGTGCTTGTCTATAATTAAAATATTCTTGTAAAGCATTCATAAAGGCACCTCTTTCTTGTTTATTATTTTTTAATAATTAAAATTTAAATAATAATCCTTGGGCAATTTTGGCTGCTGTCTGAGTATTTGTCATTATTTCTAACAAAGCTATTGAAAAAAGCATTGCAGTTGCTGGACCTTTTGATGTTATTATATTACCATCAATCACAAGGGATTTATCAATGTAATTAGCTTCCTTTAACTGGCTCTCAAAACCTGGATAGCAAGTTGCCCTTTTACCTTCTAATATTTTGTTTTCGCCAAGAATACTTGGTGCAGCGCATATTGCAGCAATAAATTTATTTTTATTCATAAAATCGTGGCATACTTTGCATACACCTTCGTGTGCCAATAGATTGTTTCGTCCTTCATATCCGCCCGGTAAAACAATCATATCTACATCATCGAAATTTATATCATTAAAAACGACATTAGCTTTAAAATCAATATTGTGTGCTCCATTTATACCTAAGGTATCATTAATAGAAACACCAAGTACATCAACATTTCCTCGTCTTAAAATATCTATTACAGTAAGTGCCTCTATTTCTTCACATCCATCAGCAAGAAAAACAACTACTTTACCCATATAAGTTTCCCCTTTCGTTTTAATCCTTTAAATTATAATAAATTTCAAACCAGTTATATTATAACATATTTTTGTTTTTTTTGCTTGATTAAATAAATATATTTAAAAAAGCTTAATATAAGTTGATTTTATATAATGTAGAATTTATAATTATATTTGACAACAAACTTAATATAGTAAGGAGATTTTTAATGTGTCAAAAGAAATTTATGAGATAGAACGAAAATTTTTAGTTAAAGAAATTCCTAATAATTTACAACAATACAAATGTTATAAAATAAAACAAGGATATATATCAACAAACCCTACTATAAGATTAAGACAGAGGGATGATGAATATATATTGACTGTAAAAAGCAGTGGAATAATGAAGAAACTTGAATATGAATTGCCTATTACAGAAGAACAATTCAATAATTTATGGGAAAAAGTCGAAGGAAATACAATAGAAAAAAATAGATATTTAATTCCATTGAGAGATAATTTAGTTGCAGAACTCGATATTTATGGAGCAGATTTATCAAATTTTGCTAACGTAGAAGTAGAATTTAATTCGACAAAAGACGCCATTTTATTTACACCACCCGACTGGTTTGGACAAGAAGTGACCCAAAATAAAAGGTATAGTAATGCAAGTTTGGCAAAATATGGATTGCCTTCAAAAAAATAAAATTTTAGACTTGATTTTTCGGGTAAGAGGTAGTATAATGTTTTTGTTGGTAAATATTCCCAAGGAATTACAAATTAAATCATTTTAGGAGGAATTAGACTATGGAAAACAAAAAAATGAGAATTTTAATTGCTGATGACAACAAAGACTTCTGTGATTGCTTAAGTAACTATATTAATATGCAGGATGATATGGAAATTATCTCAATTGCTCATGATGGTAATGAAGCAGTTACAAAAATTATTACTGACAAACCGGATGTAGCACTTATTGATGGTATAATGCCTAAGTTAGATGGTATAGGTGTTATGGAACAGCTTTATGCACAAGGTAAAACAGAGTCAACAATGTGTATTATGCTTACTGCTATTACAGGAGAGGCTATTACTCAAAAGGCATTTGCTTTAGGGGTTAAATATTATATAGCTAAACCTTTTGATATGGAAATGCTTGTAACTAGAATACGTCAGCTTAAGGAACCGGTTGTGAAAAAAGGGTCTCTTAATACTGGGGTTTGTTTTGCAAGACAAAATGAAGTCAACTTAGAAGCAAGGGTGACAAATATTTTGCATGAAATAGGAGTTCCAGCACATATTAGAGGATATCATTATATGAGAGAGGCTATAATTTTATCTATTGCTGATATGGATGTATTGAATTATATTACAAAAGAGTTATACCCTGCTATTGCTAAGAAATGCAATACTACCCCAAGTAGAGTTGAGAGAGCTATACGACACGCCATTGAGGTTGCTTGGAACAGAGGTCAAGTAGAGGTTTTAGATTCATTATTTGGTTATACAATATCAAATAGTAAGGGGAAACCAACTAATAGTGAATTTATAGCTTTAATTGCAGATAAATTAAGATTAGAAATAATGATTGGATGATGAATTAAGTAATTTACCTCTCATTGTTGAGAATGAGAGGTAAATAGGTGTTTTTATGATGTAAATTCTACTATTCCATTAAAAATACCTATAGCACAATTTTCCCTAAAACTAGAAGTTGCTAATAAAGCTGCTTCTTGAGGATTACTGATAAAAGCAAGTTCTACTAAAATTGCGGGCATAATTGTATATCTTAGTACGGCAAAGTTTGCTTGAAAAGTACCTAAATCTGGGGTTTGAATCATAGAAACTAAAGAATTATTTACAGTTAATGCTAAGTTACTTGCTACTGTATTAGTTCTGTAGTAGTAAGTGCTTGTGCCTTTGTATATAGGATTTATGTTTGAATTACAATGAATACTTATAAAATAATCAGCACCCCATTGATTTGCTAATGTAGCTCTTTCACGGAGACCAATATTTATGTTACTTGTTCGAGAATATTTTACTTCATAATTTCTGGAGCTTAATAAACGACCTAACCTAAGAGCAACATCAAGATTTACGTCGGATTCTTTTAAACCATTAGGACCTACAGCTCCAGGATTTGAACCTCCGTGGCCAGCATCAATAAAGATTTTCAATAAAAAAACCTCCCAATAACATACCATAATATATGATATGTGTTGAGAGGTTTTTTGTTAATGTATATAATTAAAATCCTGAACTTTTAAGCATTTTAACTTTTATATCCAAAGTCTGACCATTTCTAATTAATTTAACATTAACTGTATCGCCAACTTTTGTATTTTTAACGAGTGAAACTAATTGGTCATTTGTAAATGTAGGTTGACCATTAAATGATGTAATTATATCGTTTTGCTTTATACCAGACTGTGCAGCACTACCACCCTGTACTACCTCTTGAACCATTACGCCAGC
>UQYD01000045.1 GCA_900545305.1 uncultured Eubacterium sp. | reverse complement strand
AATCTGACATTTCCGCTCTATCGCCCCTCATTTCTATTTTATCTTGTTTGTACCCCTTGTACACCGATGTTTGCATCAAATTATACAAATCAAAGTAACTCTATTGAAATATCTGCTCCTAAAGGTGTAACATATGAAACAAATTTAATTGAAGATAATGGTGAAGAATATCAGGAAATTATAATTAACACAAACAGAAGAGCAACTGGAACATATGAAACCGACTATGACATGGTTGGTGGCGTATTCACTCAACAATCTTGGAACTGTACTGCAACCCCTACTTTTAAAGTAACTGTAAATCCTACATATTACGATGGGGTAGATAAGAATGTACATATGGGTATATATCTTCAAAAAAATTCAACTCCTGGATTTAGCAATGTTTCCCAAAGTTATGTAACCGTCGCAAAAGGTGGTTCTGTCACATTAAAAGGGAATGGTTCTGGAAAATACAGATTATATTTTAGAAATTATAGTGGCTATGAAACAAAGGGGACTATTTATATAAGCTTCAGTTATTAATTTAATACTCTACAGTTTAATATAAAAACAACCTCAATCAAAGAAAATGATTGAGGTTGTTTTTTAACCATAAATTTCTTTTCTCATAAACTTGTCATCTTCTGAAAGTTTATTTTTCCACTTTTCTTTAAATTCATTAGATAAATTAATATTTTCAGCTTTTCCAACAGCCTTTGCATATGGGTCTATAATAATATCATAGCCTTTATCTCTCAATCTAAAGCACATATCTATTATTTTTTCATTTTCAGGTAGATTTTTGTCAAATCCACCAACTTTGTCTACAAGACTTTTCTTTATTGCAAAAACATAATTGCCAACAGCTGAAACACTATGGGCATAATTAAGTGTGTGCATATAGCCGTCACTTAATATATTTTCATTTTTATAACAATGTATCAAGCCATTTTTAATAACAAGACCTGCTGATTGTATTTTATAGTTTTTGACTATTACAGCACCTACAACACCTACATCACTTTGTTGTATATATCTTGAAAGCTCTGAAATTACATTTTCCTTAACTTCTATATTCTTGCTAGCCACAATAATGTATTCACTTGTAATACCGTCAAAATCTGAAATATCATTTATAAGTGTAGCCTTGTTATTCCCTTTGCCATAAGTTACTTTATAAACCGGCGTTGTCTCATTTATACTCTTACAGCTTCCGTCTATAAACAATCTTTTTAAGTGGCTGTTTACAGCTCTGACACCTGTAACTATGCAATATGGCTTTATACTTATATCACTTGCTACAGAACCTCCATGCACTCTCCAATTATAAAGTACCTTTGGAATATGATATATTTTCCTTGCATTTTCGCAAAGTCTTAATATCAAATCGTGGTCCTGACTTCCGTCATAACCTAAACGGAAACCACCAACAGAATTAAATAAACTTTTTCTAAATGCTGACAAATGACAGATGTAGTTATTACCTCTCAAATTATAAATCGAAAAATCACTTTTAAAGTGTATAATATCAGGAGAATTTATATTTTTAGAAAAACTGGCTTCATCAGTATATATAAAATCTGCTCCTGTATCTATTGCCTTTCTTATTTCAAAAAGTGCATCAGGTGTAAGAACATCATCATTGTCCAACAAAGCAATATATTCACCGTCTGCAAGCTCAACAGCTGCATTACTGTTGCCCACAATACCTTGATTTGAAATAAGTTTTTTGTACCTTATTCTACTATCGTGACAGTCCTCAACCATTTTTTCTATGTAAGAGAACTCGTCTGTACTGCCGTCAGCAAGGCAAAGTTGCCAGTTGCTATAAGTCTGTGATAATACAGACTCCAGCATTTCTCTGAAATATTTTTTATCAACATTGTACACCGGCACACAGATACTTATTTTTACCGGTATTTTATACTTTCTTTCCCTTTGTTTAGCTATTTCTATAGGCAAAAGTTTGTGAGTATAGGCATATTTTAAACTTGCTGTCTTATACTTTAATCTGTTTACTACTTTAATTTTAAGGGCAGAAATGCCCTTTTCCTTTATAACTCTTTCTGCTTTTTTTAAGAGCATTTCTACACCTCCTACATATAAATAATCTGCCCTATTTTTCTAACAATTCCACTTTTCCACAGCTTAAACTTAGCTACGGTTTTTATTTTTTCAATTTTATTCTTTTCTGACATTTTGCTATAGGCTTTTAGCATCTGTCTTTCTTCACCTTTTAATTCTGTGCCATAACAAGCCAAAATTTCACTGGCCAAATTGTAGCCTAAAGACAACATATCTTTATTATACTTACCTTTTCTCATTCTCTCTACAATGTAGTCAATGCTCATTACCTTAGCCCCTACTGAATTTTCACTATGCTGTCTATAATACATTGTAGACTTATTTACAAATTTAATTTTTCCCATAAAAGATGCAACAGTAGCAATCCACCAATCGTGAACCGGCACTTTTTTAGGCTCACGAAGTACATTAACCAAAGCCCTATTCATAGCCATTGTGCAACCTGTCACTATGTTCTGAACTAACATATCATTAGGCTTATTTTTCCTAACATCAATGTGCTGAGATTTAATCATAGACGGTGATATTATTTCCAATTTTTGATTTACTATTGTCAAATCTGTATGTACTAAAACTGGTGTTTCTAAGTCCTCATTCTTAAATCCCTTTAAAGTAACTTCAATTTTATCTTTTTTCCACACATCGTCCTGGTCACAGGTAAATACATAATCGCCCTTTGACATTCTCAACAACTTAAAGAAAACAGCCTTATGCCCCATATTTTCACTATTCTGAACTAAAGTAATTTTATCTGGATATTTATTTACGTAATCAAGCACAATATCCACAGTATTATCACTTGAACAATCATCACAGATATATAAATGCCAGTCTTTAACAGTTTGTCTTATTATAGAATTAAGCTGTTCTTTTATATAATTTTCGCCGTTATAGACAGCCATCAAAATATCTGTCATAAAAAATCACCTTCTCAATTTGGACCTTAACAGAGTTACAACATATCTTAAATTTATTGCAGAGTGCATTAAAAACGTAACAAAGAAATTGTGCTTATCCTTGTAATACTTGTCATAAAATATTTTAATGCCTTTATGGAAGTGATAAATAACAACTTTATTCTTAGTATGTAAGCCACTTTGACCCTTTAAATGTGTCATAGATACATCAGCATAATATACAACCTTATATCCTCTTTCCTTTATTCTGTAACACAGGTCAATATCTTCGGCATACATAAAAATACTTTCATCAAAAAGCCCCACTTTGTTTAAAACAGTACGAGGAATAAGCATAAATGCACCACTTACACTATCAACCTCATTTGTTTCTTCAATAGGCAAGTAAGACAGAGTATATCCACCAAATTTCTTATTATTTGGAAATAACTTATCTAACTTTAAAACATAGCATAGGGAATTAAAAGGAGTTGGAAAACCTCTCTTGCAACCGTGGTCAAAAGTGCCGTCTGCAAGAAAAGTCTTTATACCCAAACAGCCTACTTCAATATGTTCTTCCATATACTTAACTGACAATTCCAAAGTATGAGACTTCATAATAGTATCTGAATTCAAATAAAGTATGTACTTTCCTATAGCTACCTTAGTACCTATATTACAAGCATTCCCAAAGCCCTTATTCTCTAAATTTTTAAGAATTTTAACCCTATCGTCTTTCATATCTAAAACCTGTGACGGGTCTGTTGAATTATCAGCTACTATTATTTCGTATGAAATATTTTTCGTTGTATCAAAAACGGACTGTATTGTCTGTTCAGTCAGTTTTTTAGTATTATGATTTACAATAACAATTGACAAGTCCATTTTTTTACCTCCAAAAAAGATACTGCCTATTCAGTATGACTTAAAAAATTCATTTTTTCAACTGAAAAATTCTATTATTTTCTGTCATTATTCTCCTTTTTTCCACTTAAAGTTATAAAAATTACTGCTAAAACGATAAAAAAGAACCCTACAATAGACAATGGTGGATACTTTTCCCCAAGTATAAAAAGTGAAATAAGGAAAGCTGACATTGGTTCTGACGTAGCAATAATACTGCTTTTAGTTGACCCAATAATCGCAACACCCTTTGGATATGCAGCAAAAGGAATTATTGTGCCAAAAATAATTATAATAACTATTTCAGCTATGGCAACAATATCGACACCCTCCATTGGAACTCCAAAAGGTCGTACTAAAACGCCCAGCATAACACTGCCTAAAAGCATACCAAGACCTACAATTTCCATAGCTCCATATTTTTTAACTAAATTTACAGGAGCAATATTGTAATAAGCTAAACAGCCTGCTGAAAAAATCCCCCAGAATAACGCCTCCGGAGATATAGACAATGACTTAATATTGCCACCGGTAGAAACTAAAAATACGCCGGCTACTGCCAATATACAACAAAGTCCTTCTGCAATAGTAGGCAATTTTTTATGTAAAGCTGACATTGTAACAACAACGAAAATAGGCGACATATACTGCAAAATAGTACCTGTAGCAGCATTTGATACCTCTATTGCTGCAAAGTATGAATACTGAACAGCCATACAGCCAAAAACAGAAAATATGAAAGCATTTAACATATCCTTTTTATTTTTAAAAAGTACCAAAAATTTTTGTGGATTAGAGAAAAAGGCCATTCCTGAAAGAATTAAACCTGACACAGCCAATCTGACCATTGTTAAAAAAGGCGTAGAAAGGCTGGTTCTTGAAAACAAAAGCTGTCCACATATTCCGGAAATTGCCCACAATACAGAACACACAATTATAATAAGTGTACCTATTTTTTTATTCTTCATATACTAACTCCATATGTAATCCCCAAAAAGGGGAAAATGCTATTTTTCTATCAAATAAATATACACTATATTTTATATTTCGTCAATGTTACAGGATACTATTTTCAGCCCTTGCCTTAAGTTTTTCCCATTTTAAGTCAATATTCTTTTGCATTTCTGACAGTATTTCATTAAACTCAGGCTTTAGCAAATGTTTAGTTCTACCCATAGCACCTAAAAAATCTGCTACCGGTATCTTTTCATTCTTCAATTCAGGATTATAGTTTATAGTTGTTATTCCTCTTTCAACTTCATACAATGAGTGATAGCAAGATTTTACACCTTTATCTGCCACAATTCTTTCATATTTTCCATAGTCACCCCAGTTTAAAGGACAGGCTGATATTGCCTTAATATAGGCTGTACCATAGTTATCAGCATAATACTGTGCTTTTGCCACCTTTTTAATAAAATCTGTAACATTGCTTTCAGATACTGTTGCAACATAAGGAATACCGGTATCGGCAAAAAGCTGAGGATTATCCTTCTGTAAAAATGACTTACCACTTTGGTCCTTGCCAACGTGACTTGTGGCACTTTTTGCCCCTAAAGGAGTGGAATAACTAAGCTGATAGCCTGTGTTCATATAGCCACCATTGTCATATTCAAAAATTATCATATTGTGATTTCGTATCGCAGCACCAAGAGCAGAGCCCAAACCAATATCGAGACCACCATCGCCACTAACCATAACAAAAGTAATTTTTCCAGAAGCCATCTCACCCTTTCTCTGTTTTTGCTTATACATTTCTACAATGCCAGAAAGTGTGGCAGCACCATTTTGAAAGAGATTGTGTATAAAGTTTACATTAAAAGCTGTTTTAGGATAGGCCGTTGTAACAACCATACCACAGCCTGTTTGGAACAAGAATACTACATTTCCCTTTAGTCCTTTTGAAAGCAAATTTAGGTTTACTGGAATACCACAACCAGGGCAAGCACCATGACCGGCTACAACTCTCTTAGGCATTGATGCTAATTTTTTAATATTTACACCTTTTACAATTAACTTATTATCTTTTTCCTCTACAGTAATTCCATTATCCCCATTTTCCTCTGTTACTGGTTCAAAATACTTTTCAATTTTTCCACCACTACCACAATAATGACCATAGTAATCAAATCTCTTTATTTCTCCAAGTTCGACAGCCTTAAAGCCCTGTTCAAACATTTCTATTGCATCATCAACATAAAAATCTCTGCCACCCAATCCAAAAATTCTCGTAAGAACTTCGCCTTTGGTCTTAAAATCATAAAAAGCTGATTTTATTTCTTTTGACATATTTCCACCGTTACTGCCGTAACTGTCCTGTCTTTCAGCCACTACAATAACTTCTGCATTTTTACATATTTCGGCTATTTCCTTTGAAGGGAAGGGTCTTAAAGTATGAATAGTAAATGCTCCGGCTCTCTTTCCACTTTCTCTCAAAGTATCTACAGCTTCTCTTGCTGTATCATAGGCTGAACCCAAGGCAAAGATAATAACCTCTGCATCTTCTGTTTTATATTCTGAATAAACATTGTATTTTCTACCGGAAATGTCGCTGTAATCCTCAAATTCTTTTACAATTAAATCTCTGGCTTTTTCCATAGCCATATTAAGCTGATATTTATTATTCAAAAGGTCTGGTTCATTCATATATGAGCCTATTGTAATAGGATTATGTGGGTCAAAAAGGGAATACTTGCTTTTATATTCTCCCAAATATTCCTTAACATCTCTGTCATTTTCAAAAACAAACATAGGCTTTTTTTGATGAGATGTAAAGAAACCGTCATAGGCAATAATTACAGGCAAACTTACTTCTTCTGCCACTTTCAAGCCAACAATATTAAAATCGTAAACCTGCTGATTATCCTTTGCGTAAAATATTAACCAACCACAGTTTAAAGCATACATAATATCACTGTGGTCACCTTTTATTGACAAAGGTCCTGAAACAGTTCTGCAAGCCACATTTAAAACCATTGGATAACGAGTTCCTGACTGTACCGGCAACTGTTCAATAGCATACAAAAGACCATTTGCCGAAGTTGCATTTATAACTCTGCCACCTGTTGACGCACCGTAACAAATACCAGCAGCCGAATGTTCCCCCTCTGCCGGTATCATTTTTGTTGTCAAAAGTCCCTCACTTCTGTACAAGTCAATTTCTTCTGCAATTTGTGTTGACGGAGTAATTGGGTAATATCCCATTACATCAAAATCTATTTGCTTTGCTGCCCAAGCAGCACCTTCATTACCACTTTTGAAAACTCTCTTTTGGTCTGTCACTTTTATCACCCCTATTCTTCACTATTTACAGTGTAACTTTCACTTTCTACATAGCCATTTGCACCTGTACTATCAAACTCAAAGGATTTATTTATAAGATGAATATTACCAATATTCTGATTTTCCTTTTCTCCCTCAGCAACCTCTACAAGTGCCTGTGTAGGGCAAATTTCAACACACCTCATACAGCCTTTGCAATGGTACAAATCCATACCTAAATTTTTACCGTCCTTAAACTGAAATACCATATCCGGACAAGTGGTGTCGCAAAGTCCGCAGTGTATACATTTATCCACTATAAAATAGGGCAACTTTCCCTCTCTGCTACCTACTAATGAATTGGTTATTGTACTGCCAGCCATAATATTAATACCACCTATTACAGCATTTTCATAACCACATTCCCTTTTATTCTCTTTAAATTCAATATATGGATATTTTCCGTCTACTCTAAAAACACTTACTTCTGCACCATTATAGCCCTCTTGTATTCCTTTTAAATTGCCCTCCAAAGCCTTTGGATATTTTTTACCTAAGGTATCTGTAACCAGTTGTTGAACCTTCTCCAAAGGAATAAAACCACTTGCCTTTGCAATAGCTCCTAAAAGTACCATATTTACTCTTGTGCCAATTTTTGAAGATATACCCAAAGCATCTATACACCATAAATTTCCGGCATATAATTTTAATCTATCCCTTGTTTCTTCCGGAGAAAGTACAGTATTTACTACTATGTTGGTATGTTCATCAACACCTGCTGTTACATTTTCTTCTCCACCTAAAGAGATATTAAAAATGCCTAATAAATCCGGTTTTTCAACAGGACAATTTATTCTTATTTCTTTGTCCGGATTACTGTATCTTATATAAGCTTTTACAGGAGAACCTCTCTTTTCTGAACCATAACTGGCGAAAGATTGAGCATTTAATTCCATATATTCTGCACCTAACTGACCTAAAAGTTTTCCCACTAGGTTTGCTCCTAGTCCACCTATACTTTCAAGCCTAATTTCGTATTTTTCATAACTAAACATTTCATCACTCCCTTAAAATGAGTTTGTGCAAATACTCAAATAATATACAACAAAGAATATTATTCGTTTTTGTAATGTATAATATGACATTTATTCCCTTTTTTAATTTATTTTTATATGATAAAATTAAATTTATATTTTTAAGAGAGGATATTTACTTATGGTAAAAACTTACGTTTATTCAAACCATAGGTGCTATATTTATTATTGGTGGTGCAATACTTAGCGAAACATTGGATTTATACATAAAAAAACACCTAGAGTAAAACTCTAGGTGCAAAAAAAGGAAGAACAAACTCCTGTCAGTAAGCATAATTAAATCTAAAATACTATCAATCTCTATCTCTATTATAACTCTTTTTTTTAGAAAGTTGCAACTATTCTATTAGCTTTACACAACAAATTACAAAGCAATTCCATAACCTTTATCTGTATAGAATTAATTCTGTCAAAAACTGCATGAAGTTTAGAATAATCTGCATCAGTTTTACAAATTTGAAGTGAAAGCTGTTTTACTGTACAATCAGTATTCAAGTCATCTCTGTAAAGTTCGAGTTGGTTTTCCATTTCATTCTTATTACTAATATAATCTCTATACAACTCAATTTTATCTTCTGAAATAGTCTTTTTAACTTTAGCATAAGATTGCATTTTATATGTAATCTCTGTCTCCTGTTCCTTAACTGATTTCAACATTTTCTGAATTATTTCAGCATTTGAATATATAGAATTTATCATAGCTTCTAAATTTGAATAAGAATAGTTCTGTATCATATAAAATCTCCTTTCGGGGTAACTGGTTTATACCATATTAACCATTCCTTTATCTTATGTAACCATTATAACAGACAAAACAAAAGAAAAAATTACAGCAAGATTATAATTATCTTAAAAAATATTTTGAAAAATCTAATTTTTCCAATTTACAAATTTATACAAATTATTACAAAATATTGAATTTTTTATTATGATGTGATATACTTATTTTTCAAGTAATTTAAAAAGGAGTAAAAACTGTGAACAATTTAATTCAAATTTTCAAAAAAATCAGTTTAGTTCAGAGAATAATAATCTGTCTAATCGTCGGCATTGTTTTAGGACTTACAGTTCCTAATGCAACATTTATTTCTCTATTAGGCGATGTGTTTGTTGGAGCTTTAAAGGCAATCGCACCCCTTTTAGTATTTTTCTTAGTTATTAGTTCACTTTGCCAGTCTGGTAAGAGCCATGGTGGAGTAATTAAAACTGTTATTATAATGTATATGTTCAGTACATTCCTTGCTTCAATAGTTGCCGTTATTGCAAGCAGAATTTTCCCTATTACACTTACATTAGCTACTTCAACTTCTGACCTTTCAGCTCCACAGGGTATATATGAAGTATTAAAGAACCTTTTAATGAGCATTGTTACAAACCCTATTGAATCTATAACAAAGGCTAATTATATCGGTATTTTAGTTTGGGCTGTTCTTTTCGGTATTAGTTTCCGTCACTCAAAAGACAGCACAAAGCAGATTTTCAACGATATTGCCAATGGACTTTCTAAGGTTGTTTCTTGGATTATACTCTTTGCTCCACTTGGTATTTTAGGTTTAGTATTTAATACTGTTTCAACTAATGGTCTTTCTATTTTTACAGAATACGGAAAGCTTATTGCTATTTTAGTTGGCTCAATGTTATTTATCTATTTTGTAACAAACCCTATTATGGTTTACTTATGTATCCGTCAGAACCCATATCGCTTAATTTTCAAGTGCTTAAAAGAAAGTGCCATTACAGCTTTCTTCACTCGTAGTTCAGCTGCCAATATTCCTGTAAATATGTCAGCTTGTGAAAGAATGGGCTTAACTAGAGATACATATTCTGTTACACTTCCTCTTGGTGCTACAATCAATATGGACGGTGCAGCTATTACAATTACAATAATGACTCTTGCAACTGCTCATACTTTAGGTATTGCTGTAGATATTCCTAGTGCTATTGTTTTAAGTATTTTAGCTACTTTATCAGCTTGTGGTGCATCTGGTGTTGCCGGTGGTTCTTTACTTTTAATACCTATGGCTTGTTCACTTTTCGGTATTTCGAACGATATAGCTATGCAGGTAGTAAGTGTTGGCTTTATTATTGGTGTAGTTCAGGATTCATTTGAAACAGCCTTAAATTCTTCTTCTGACTTATTATTATCTGCATCTGCAGAATTCCGTCAGTGGAGAAAAGAAGGTAAAGAAATCAAATTTTAGTTAAGAAATATAAAATAATCACCTTTCTCAGTATTGGTGATTATTTTTTTGCACTTTTTTCAATTTTTACATTAGAAAATAGTGGGTAAACTACCTATAAATATATAGTATTATCTCTCTATTTATTAACAAAATAAAATTAGAGGTGAAGAAAATGCGAAAATTTATACTTATGTTATTACCTATTTTAATGCTTTGTGGCTGTGGACAAAAAGAGGAAAAAAATGTAGACTTACATCAACTTATACACACTATGGAAACTGTTGTTGATTTTGGCAACACCACAGAAGACGATTTAACCCACCAAGAAGTTGCATCACTTTATGGTATTTCTCCTGACCATATTAAACAGGGCTATGTTTACTATTCCACAGACGAAAAAAATGCTGATAAAATTATTATCCTAGAGGCAACTGACAGCCAAGGGTTGGAAAAAAGTGAAAAAGCTCTTGCAGAATATCTTAATTCACAGGTAAACAGCTGGAGTGGTATAGAAAGTGAAAGCAAAAAGGTAGAAAACCATATTTTAAAAACTTATGGCAACTTTGTAATGTTTGCTATATGTTCAAACCCTGATAAAGTGGAAGAAATATTCAATAAATACTGTGAACCCCTATAAATTTAAGAAAATCTACATTTTTTCCAACCTTTACGTTATTGACAAACTCCCACATAAATATTAAAATAAAGAGTAATACAAATTTTGGGAGGATTAATATGATATATAAAAGATTATTACTTGTATCATCCGCTTTTTTATTGACTTTAGGTTTTAGTGGATGTGGTCAGAACAACAGTACAAATTCTGACGAAATTCAGGTTGTTACTGCTGCCCCATCTAATAATGAAAATAGCGAAAACACTTCTGAGGATAGTATGGATAATCCCCCATCTAACGAAGAAAAGGTTACTATTAAATTAGGTTTAATGTCTGGTGTAAACTCTTATGTAGTTACTCACCTTATGGACAGCAACGATACAAACGATTCTTACGAAAAATATGAATTTATACAGGGAAATACAGTTTCTCAGCTTTGCGAAAAATTAAAAAGTGGAGAAATAGATGCAGCTACACTTCCTGTTGATGTTGCTACAAGACTTTACAATGAAACAGGTAAAGTAAAAATAGCTGCCACAAGTTCTGCTTGTAACTACTATGTAGCCTCTGTAGGCGAAAGCGTAAAGGGTGTTACCGGTCTTGCCGGTAAGACTTTAACAGTTGCAAAAGACGATTTATTAGCAAAATCTGTTATTGACACAATTTTAAAATCACAGAATGTTACAAACTGTACTATTAATTATGCAGATAGTACAGATGCTATAGTAAAGGGATTAAGTGACGGTTCAATAAAGTTAGCACTTATTCAGGAACCATTCCTTTCACAGGCTACAGCAAATAATCCTGATG
>UQYD01000044.1 GCA_900545305.1 uncultured Eubacterium sp. | reverse complement strand
CAGACAATCAGTTGTATATGGTAGGAAGAAATTTAAATGGTGAATTAGGATTTGATGAAGCATATATTAAAAAAGTTACAAAAATTGCAGACAATGTAAAAGATGTTGCAATAAATCAGAGAACTGTATATACAACCCTTGACGGCAAGACTTATACAGCAGGTTACAGCATAAATGGGTATGTTAATGGACGACTTTATGAAGGTTGGAAAGAACAGCCATATAAAATAGCAGATGAACACAAGTACACAGTAAATGCTACTACTTCAAGTAACAATTCTTCTGTACAGACAGGTAATCTTATAACATTGCAGATTGGTAGCAATATTTTGACTAACAATGGCAAGGATACAACTATTGATGTACCGGCACAGATTATAAACGGCAGAACAATGGTTCCTTTGAGAGCAATATTTGAAGCATTAGGTGCAGATGTTCAATGGGACGGCACAACTCAGACAGTATCTTCATCAAAGGGTTCAACAAATGTTTCACTTCAGATTAATTCTACTGAACTTCATAAAAATGGTGAAACAAAGACACTTGATGTACCGGCACAGCTTGTTGATGGCAGAACTCTTGTGCCAGTAAGAGCTATTGCTGAAGCATATGATTGCACAGTAGGTTGGGATAGCGAAACAAAGACAGTTTCTGTAAAATATTAATTAAATTATTACTTCAAGGTTTATTTAAAGGGTATGTGTTTAGGCACATATCCTTTTTTGACATTGTAAATATTGCTTTTATATCTCTGTTGTAATATAATGAATTTATGAGATAGGAGGTTTGCATTATGATGAAAAGTAGAGTAGAAGAAACTATTGCAAGACACGATAAAGGATATAACTGTGCTCAGGCTGTTGTCTGTACATACTGTGATTTATTAGGTATAGACGAGGAAACAGCTTTCAAAATGAGTGAAGGTTTTGGCTTTGGTATGGGTATGACAGAGGTTTGTGGTGCAGTAAGTGGTATGACTTTTATTGCCGGACTTAAAAATAGTGACGGCAATTTATCAGCACCAAAGACTAAGAAAGATACCTATACATTAAGTAGAGAAATGGCTCAGAAGTTTAAGGAGAAGAATGGTTCTTATATCTGTGCTGAATTAAAGGGTATAAGAGGTGGAAAGGTTCTCCGTAGTTGCCCTGGCTGTATTGCTGATGCTGCTAAGATTATAGAGGAACAGATTTTCCCTGATACTTTTGAAAAATATGACGGCAACTTATAATTGATTTTTTGAGGACAATATTTGGTATAATGAGGACACCATATACAATGTCGAATTATGTCGTGGTATAATACATATTAGAAGGTGAGGTATGGTGCTATATGTACCTGCAAATGATAGCTTTTATGCTGTCGGGCGAGGGGTTTCTGTGTGGAAACATTGAAAAGGGAAGTATACTGCATCGCCTCTACCTGCGATGTAATATATGTTTGCTTTAAGTAAAGAAACATTACTACAAAAATGTACGATATGGGCTTGAAAAAGTATTCTCCGTCTAGTGAGAATACTTTTTTTGCTTATTTTAAAAAAATTACTGTTTAATTCCTTGAAAAAATTTGTAAAATAGTGTAGAATATTAGTGTTAAGAACGAAAGGGAGTGTTTTTATGGATATATCAAATAATGCAAAAAAAGCTAGACCATCATCAACACTTAGTATATCTTCAAATGCTAATAGAATGATTGATGAAGGAATTGACATTGTTAATTTTAGTGCAGGTGAACCGGATTTTAATACACCTGATTATATTAAAGAGGCTGCAATAGAGGCTATTAATGATAATTTTACTAAATATACTCCTTACGAGGGAATAGTTGAACTTAGACAGGCTGTAGCCGATGATTTAAAGGAAAATTGCGACTTGGATTATACTCCGGAACAGATTGTAATAAGCAACGGTAGTAAGCATGCAATTACTAATGCCTTTATGGCTATTTTGAACCCAGGGGACGAGGTTATTGTGCCAGCACCATATTGGAATAGTTACATTGATATAATAGAGTTGTGCTATGGCGTGCCTGTTGTTGTAAATACTACAAAGCAAAATTCTTTTAAGGTTACTGTTGAACAGCTTGAAGAAGCAGTAACTGACAAGACAAAGGCTATTATTATTAATAGTCCAAATAATCCAACTGGTATGGTTTATTCCAGAGAAGAATTGGAAGAAATAGCTGACTTCGTTGTTAAGCACGACTTGTTTGTTATTTCTGATGAAATATATAAGAAACTTATTTATAGTAGAAAACTTAGTCACACAAGTATTGCATCTCTTAATCCTGAAATTTATGAAAGAACTATTGTCATTGACGGTCTTTCAAAGAGCTATTCAATGACAGGTTGGAGAGTAGGTTATACAGCAAGTAACTTAGAAGTAGCAAAGGCTATTGCAAATATTCAGTCTAATACTACATCAAATGTAAACTCTATTGCTCAGATTGCTGCTTTGGCTGCATTGACAGAGGAAGACAATGCTCCGGAACAGATGTTAAAGGAATTTCAGCATAGACGAGATTATATTGCACAGAAGATTTCAGATATTCCTCTTTTAAGCTCACTTTTACCTAAGGGTGCTTTCTATATTTTGGTTGATATTTCAAAGTTGTTAGGTACAGAGGTAAAGGGTTGTATGCTTAATAATAGCTATGACGTAGCAAAGGTGTTGCTTGACTATTATCAGGTAGCAGTTGTGCCTTCTGATGCCTTTGGTGTTGAAAATTACATAAGAATTTCTTTTGCAACAGCTATGAGAGATGTTGTAGAAGGTGGAAACAGAATAGAAAAATTTGTAAAAGAGAATTTTTAACGTTTTTTAACATTTTACGAAGTAATAGATTGTCTTATAGAGGGAGTTCCTGATGTGGAGCTCCCTTTTGTAGTGTAACATCTTTTTGCAAAATCACATGTTACGGTGAAAACCCAGTAATTAAAAGGGTTTGAGGGGTGTATAACATGTAACATGTAATTTTTTTACATACACATAACTTTTTAATATATCATCAATTTTGATAATGATATAAAAAAGTAGATTGGTTATATATAATATTTTGTGTTACATGTTACAATCTCTTGAAAGTGTAGTATTTATCGGCATTTTGACGTAACATCTAATGTAACATGTAACATTTAGGTAGATGTTACATTATAAAAATATTTTACAGAGATGTAGTGTAACACCTATTTGCAAAAAAATGTGTTACGGTAAAAGCCCAGTAATTAAGCAGGTTTGAAGACTGTGTGACACGTGACACCTTATATTTTTACATACAAATAACTTTTTTAGAATATAATCATATTTGATAATGATGTAAAAAATATATAGGGTATATGCAATATTCTGTGTTACGGTGTTACAATCTCCCAAAAGTATAGTATTTACTGGGGTTTTAGCGTGACACCTAGTGTGACACGTAACACTTAATTAGGTGTTACACCCTAACTTAATTGACTATGGCAGGTTAAAATGGTATACTTTGGCTATAATGTATATGAAAAAAGTGAGGTGGAAAGGTGTATGAACTATATTTTAAAGCATTTTGATACAGATTTGCTTATGTTTTCTGCTGATGAAAACAGTAGCGACCCTGATTATAAAATTTTATGGGTAAATGATGAAAAAAAGCACCTTTTACCTTTGGATTTTAAGCCTACACCGGAGGGGCTAAGCAGTTGGATAAGACATAGAACAATACCTAAAAACAGAGCTTTTGTAAACAGTATATTGGCGAAAAGTGGCTTAAATATAAATAGACCAATGAATATTGTTGCTGTTTCAAAAGGTTTATCCCTTAATGACAGTTATTGGGTAGTGGAAGAAAACAACAAAGATACTTTTGAGAAAACTAATTTGTATGACAATAGATTAAGTGCTGTTTTGGCTTCTATAGCTTTTACAGGCTATGGCAGTAATATCAGAAGCTCATTGATTTCCAGCCCTGAATTTACAACCAATGGAATGTTGCAAAAGTGTTGGAGAAGAATTGGTGGCAAAATTATGTTGTACAAAGGTGGTACAAGTGGTTTTGCAAATACAGGGAAAGAACCCTATTCAGAATATTATGCCTATGAAGTGGCAAAGTGTCTGGGCTTTGATGCCATTGAATACAATATATCTAAATGGAAAGGCTTGTTATGTTCTACTTGTGAACTATTTACATCAAAAGATGTGTCCTACGTTCCAGTAGGGAAAATAGTGACAAAGGGTGGAATTGAAGCTGTTAGAAATTATATAGAAAATTTGGGAGAAAACTATATAAATAAGTTTAATGATATGCTTGTGTTAGATGCAATAATATACAATACAGACAGGCATTTTGGAAATTTTGGCTTTTTGATTAATTCTAATACAAATGAAATAATTGACTTTGCACCTTTGTTTGACCACGGAAATTCACTGTTTAACTATGCAGGTGAAGAAGATTTAGAAAATATAGAAACACTCCAAACCTATGCAAATACCCTTGTGCCTTGTGTCTATGATGATTTTATAACTACAGCTAAAAGTGTTTTAACACAGGAACATAGACAGAAATTAAGGGGGTTGTTAGAGTTTAAGTTTAAGAAACACCCTAGATACAATTTACCTCCTAAAAGGCTTAAATTAATAGAAAAACAAGTACAGATAAGGGCAAAAGAATTGCTAGACTGAAATTTACTAAAAATTTAATATAATATTACAATAATAGTGTTGTAAAATGTCTGAAATAGTGGTAGTCTGAGATTATCACTATTTTTGTGTGAAAGGAAGTTTTTGTATGATGACATATGAGGAAGTAAGAGGAAACAAGGATATAAATACTTATATAGTAAAGGCTGACCAGTATTTAAAGTCATTGGGATTTACTGAACACAGCTTTTCCCATGTTACAAGAGTAGCAGAAACAGCAGATTATATTTTGAGAGAGTTGGAGTATTCTCCAAGGGAAAGGGAGCTTGCCAAAATTGCCGGATATATGCACGATATTGGCAACATTGTAAACAGAGTTGACCACGCCCAAAGTGGGGCAGTAATGTCTTTTAGAATATTGGACAGATTAGGTGTTGACCCAGAGGATATTGCCGATATTATCGCTGCCATAGGTAATCACGATGAGGGTACAGGTGCTCCCGTAAGTGCTATTGCAGCAGCATTAATATTGGGAGATAAGTCTGATGTTAGATACACAAGAGTTAGAAACAGAGATTTTGCTACATTTGATATTCACGATAGAGTAAACTTTTCTGTAAAAGAGTCTAATTTAAAATTTGAAAATGAAAACAAGGATATAGTTCTTAACTTGACTATTGATACTGAATTTTGCTCTGTAATGGACTATTTTGAAATATTTATGGGCAGAATGATAATGTGCAAGAAGGCAGCAGAATTTTTAGGAATAAGATTTAGACTTAGAATAAACGGACAAAAGATACTATAAAATAGTGCAAGAAATGCTTGCATTTCTTGCAGGTAGTCTAATGTAGGGACCAGCCGTGAAAAATATGGCACTAAAACCCAGTACCATATTTTTGTCCCTGTCCTCACTCGGGCAAAGCTCGAGTTGCGGAATTAATTTAAGAAAACCAAGGTTTTCTTAACAACTTTCCTTTGAAAGCAACAAGCCCCTACTGAAAAGTAGGGGCAATTTTTTACAGAAATTTATTTTTCTTAAACAGATAAAGTGAAACCACAATGACCAAAATACTTAGACCGATACAGGCTTGATAGCCATATTTCCAAGTAAGCTCAGGCATATATTTAAAGTTCATACCGTACCAACCGGCAATAAGAGAAAGGGGAAGTACCAATGTTGTAACGATAGTGAGGATTTTCATAATATCATTTTGATGCACACTGATTTGGGATTCGTACAAGTCCTGTATCTGCATAGAATAATCACGCAAAATCTGTGCCTCACTTCTCAGAACACTGACTCTGTTTGAAAACAGGTCAAATAGTTTATCTTCATTTGGCGTCAATGTTATGTGGTCTACCTCATTTAACTTATGTTCGATTTCAAAAAGTTGGGTATAAAAACGATACTGATTAAACAACTTTTTTCTTATATATATAATATCTCTTTGATTGTATTCATCAATTCCACCGTCTAGCAAGTTGTTTTCAAATGTAGAAAGTGAATTTTCAATATCCTGCAAATACAGTAAATCCCTATCAATAAGCATATTCAAGAAATGATAGTAAAATTTCCATATTGTAGGCATATCTATTGAAGAATGTCTGAGCTGTTCTATAATATTTATTACAGTATCTGAACTATCTATAAACAATATATTTCTGTTAAATATTAAATAGCCAAAGCGAGTGTGATTGAAAATATCCTTTTTACTAGGCATATAAATAACACCCTGCAAATACTTGTTTTTAACATCAAGTTTGGTATATCTAGTTTCATTTGAGCGTAAAATGCTTATACCGTCTGGCATTTGCTCCATATATTTAGTGAATTTATATGTGCTTATAACAGAAATCATATTTGTAGAATTTTCTGTCAGTTTTTCGTCTGTAAATTCAATTCTGTTGTCTACAAGCTTGTAGTTCATAAGTATCAAGTCCTTTTATTTTTCCGGTAAAACCTCTAACCAGTAGCCGTCTGGGTCAGAAATGAAGTAAATGCCCATTTCCTTGTTTTCAAAGCAAATACAACCCATTTCGCTGTGGAGCTTGTGAGCTTCTTCAAAGTTGTCAGTTCTGAAAGCCAAGTGAAATTCGCAATCACCTAAGTTGTATGGTCTGTCCATATCTCTTAACCAAGTAAGCTCTAATTCAAAGTCAGTTGTTTCATTCTTTAAGTATACAATGATGAAAGAACCGTCTGGGGCATTTATTCTTCTGTCTTCTTTTAAGCCAAGAGCCTTGTTGTAAAATTCAATAGACTTGTCTAAGTCAAATACATTGAAATTCTGATGTATCATTTTAAAGTTCATATTTTTTTCCTCCTAAAAATTCCATTGTTGCAAATCTTTTTCTATTTCAATTATTTTTGTGTTTTCAAAAGAATATTCTCTTTTGAATTTTTTTATAACGGAAAAATCTCCCCAAAAGTGCATAGGGAACATAGTTTTTACATTAGTGTTTTCCAAAAGATACTTAGCACCTCTGAAATAGTCCTCCTCCTGTCGTGGGTCAAGGGGAACAAAGGCGTAGTCTATGTCAATGCCTTTTATTTTGTCTATTTCCCTTTGGAAATTTGCTGTCATATTGTTGTTGTATGCCTTAGTTTCACCGGACCATACCCAATCGTTTAAATCTCCTGCGTGGTAAATAGTCATACCTTCAGTTTTTACAACAAAAGCAACACCTAAGTCAGTAGATTTAAGAGTGGTAATTTCCAAATCGCCTATAGAATAATTCTCATCAGCTTTTACATATGTAACAGGCTTTTCAGACTTATTCTTTTTCTGTATATCCTTTGAAAAAATATAGTTTACATCTGAATACCGGTCAGACAATTCAAGAACTTTTGGATTAAAGTGGTCATCGTGAGAATGGCTGGAAAAAATGTATATACTTTTATTATTATCCATTTTTGGAATTTCATTTTTGTAATAATCAAACAAAATATAGCTTTTTTCTGTTTCCAAAAGGAAACCACTATGATTAATATATGTAATCTGCATATAGTCCACCTCCATAAGTTTCTAAAAGACAGTATAACATTTAAAATCAGTTTGCACAACAATATTTAATATTTTTTTTAAGCCGGAAAATGTAGACTTAAATATTTTTTTGTATTATAATTTACTTATAAATCTAATTAAAATAGATATGAAAGGATGTTGATTAGTATGAAATTTAAAAATATATTTGTAAGCCTTATATTATCTGCTGTATTTTGTACTAATGCTTTTGCCTATGACGGAGTTAATCTCAATATAAATGGTAAAGACATTACTTCAGAGGTTGCACCTAGACTTATTAATGAAAGAACTATGGTTCCTGTCAGAGCAATTTTAGAGGAAATAGGTGCAAGTGTTAATTGGAATGAGGAGCAAAGAACAGTTACAGCTGAAAAGGGCAATACAAAGTTCTCAATGGCTTTGGACGAGGATTTTTATACTGTAAATGGCAAAGTGGTATCTATGGACTCAAAGGCTGTTATTGTTAAAAACAGAGTTCTTGTGCCGGCAAGATATGTAGCACAGGCTTTTGGATTAAAAGTAGAGTGGAATAGTGATGACAAAACTGTATATATTAATGAAGGAAATGTTACCACAGAGGAAACTACTGAAACAACAACTGAGTATGTTGAAAATACAGAAGTGACACAGACACAGAAAAAAGTTTGTGATATTATAACAAATGCCCTTAATACATACACAGTAGGCAAAGACGATTTAGATGAATTTAAGGTTGGCACATACAAAAAAGCCACAAACGAAATGGTTGAAAAAATAAAGGAATTAAAGGCTGAAACAACAGACAAAACTGCTTTAGGCTTAATAGAGCAGGATTTGAAATTTGTAGATAAAGTAGAGTCTTATTTGCAACAATGTGATTTGTACAGCAAGTATGCAAAAACTGACAATGCAAAACAAAATCAGTTGCTTTTCAAACATAGCCTTTTAGACAAGGTAAGTTATTTATCTGAATGTAAAACTGTAGATGAAGCTAAAAAGATTTACAACGATTTAGTTGATGCCTATGACAATGTAGTAGGCATTGTAAATAGAGAAACTGACACAAGATACAGAGTGACAAGGGATTTGGAATACTATGCAACTCCAACATTTTAATAAAAGTGCAAGAAATGCTTGTGTTTCTTTATTCTTTCAAGTAAACAAAAAAGACTGTCCTGGGTGGGCAGTCTTTTGTATTTTAGGGCAATTTATTGAAAATAGGTTTCTTTTCTCTGAAAGTACAAACATAGTCAAAGCCTGCTTTTTTGAGAATGTCATAGGCAAAGTCAATGTGGTCTGCCAAATATTCTGTATAGTGAGCATCACTACCAACAGTAATAATTTCTCCGCCTAATTCCTTATATCTTTTAACAATGTCAAGAGATGGATAAGTATTAGCTATGCCATATTTAAAGCCGGAAGTGTTAATTTCAATACCTCTGCCTCTTTCAATTAAGGCTTTTAATACAGCGTCAATTAAGTCGCTATAGTCGGCGTATTTAAGGCTGTTATCTTCGTACATACCGTATCTTGTTATGAAATCAAGGTGTCCATAAACACAGAACCCCTCACAAGTCTGTATATTTTTAAGCATTTCCTCAAAATATATAGTATAAGCCTGTTCCTTTGTTCTGCCCTCAAAATACTTCTTTTGGTCAAAGTATACATCAAGGGTTTCAACTGCGTGAGAAGAACCTATTACAAAATCAAAAGGAAATTCAGCAATAAAAGGATTGATTTTGTCAGCCCATCTGTTTTCAAGACCAACTTCCACACCAAAAACAATGTTAATTTTGTCCTTATACTTTTCCTGAAGTTCCTTTATAAAAGGAATGTACTTATTATAATCAGTAAAAGGATAACGAGGGTCAAAGTCAACATGGTCAGTAAAAGCTATTTCAGTAAGTCCTTTGTTTATGCCAGTTTTAATCATTTCTTCCATAGGGACTTCACTATCACATGAAAAAGCTGTATGAACATGGTAATCTGCTTTAAACATATACAATCATCTCCATTAAAATAAACTGTTTTATCATATAAGTATAACAACTGAGGAGACATTTTTCAATTAAAAATTACATTTTTTCGCTGTTCAATATTTTTTAGGTTAAATTTTAGTAAAATATGTGCAAAATGACACTTGAATAAAATGTAGAATTTTGTTAAAATGCCTTTGTATTATAAATAAACCTTGGAGGCAAATGGTTATTATGAATTATGCAACGATTATCTTAGGGTTTGCCGGAGGTCTGGGACTTTTCATCTATGGTATGCAAATCATGGCATCAGGTCTGCAGAAAGCTGCCGGAAATTCTTTGAAAAAAATCCTTGAAGTATTGACCAAAAACAAGTTTTTAGGCGTACTTTTAGGTATTGGTGTTACTGCTATTATTCAGAGTTCTTCAGCAACCACAGTTATGGTTGTAGGTTTTGTAAATGCAGGACTTATGAATTTGCAACAGACAGTCGGTATTATTATGGGTGCGAACATAGGTACTACTGTCACAGGTTGGCTGGTTTCTTCTGTTCAGTGGGCAGGTATATTCAGTCCTGAAAACTTAGCTCCTATTGCTGTATTTATTGGTGCAGCTCTTGGAATTTTCTCTAAGAAACAGACAGTAAACCAAATTGGCGAAATCCTTGTTGGTTTCGGTATGCTTTTCATTGGTATCGAAATGATGTCAACAGGTGTTGAACCATTAAAGGACCTTCCGGCTTTCAGAGAGGCATTTACTCACTTTGGTAGAAATCCTTTCCTTGGTGTTTTGGTTGGTGCAGTTGTTACAGCTGTTATCCAAAGTTCATCAGCATCAGTTGGTATTTTGCAGTCACTTTCTTTAACAGGCCTTGTAAGCTGGAATTCAGCAGTTTACATTATTATGGGTCAGAACATAGGTACTTGTGTTACAGCACTTCTTTCTAGTGTTGGTACATCTAAAAATGCGAAGGGTGCAGCATATATCCATTTGCTTTTTAATGTAATAGGTAGTGTTTTCTTCAGTATTCTTGCTGCTATATTCTTTAGTTTCTACCACGATTTTGGTTTCCAAAAGATTGGTATGGTAGAAATCAGTTTAATTCATACAGGATTTAATATTGCAAATACTGTAATTATGTTCCCATTCTCTGGTCTTTTTGTAAAGATGGCAGAAAAACTTGCTACTATTACATCTAAAAATGTTGGAGAAGACGAAACAGTACCTGTACATCTTGATGACAGAATCCTTTCTACTCCTAGTATTGCTATGAGCAACTGTACTAAGGAAATTGTAAGACTTGGTAATATGTCACTTAAAAACCTTACAGCTGCTTGCGAATCTCTTGAAAACAGAGATGGCTCAAGAGTTGAAAAAATTCTTGAAAGAGAAAAGAATATTGATAATCTTACAAAGGCTATAACAGCTTATCTTGTTAAACTTTGTAATTCTAACCTTACAAAGCAGGAAAATACCAATGCTACAGGTATGTTCCACATTGTAAACGATATGGAAAGAATAGGTGACCACGCTGAAAACATTATTGAAATGACACAGCAGATGATTGCCGATGATTTAGAGCTTTCTAAGAAGGGTATTGATGACCTCAAGAAGATGGCAGAAGAATCATTAAAGAGTGTAAGAAATTGTATTATTGCCTTGTCTGACAACGACATTGACTTTGCTGAAAAGGTAATCAAGGAAGAAGAAAGAGTTGATAACCTTGAAAAGCAAATCAGAGGTGAACATATGCAAAGACTTACATCTGGAGAATGTAACCCTAGAGTGGGTGTAATTTTCCTTGATGCTTTAACTAACTTAGAGAGAGTATCAGACCACGCATTAAATGTTGCTCAGGGTGTAATCGGAGCAAATACTACTAGAAATTAATTTTTGATATTTTTATTAATGATTTTTGAGGCTATGGCAGTCTAACAAAGGGATTGCTATAGCCTTTTTTATAAAATTTTTGAATAAACAAATGTAAATTAAATGTAAAATACTGTAAATTGACTTTTTTGAGTTTTCAAAATTGGCTGAAATTATAGTAAAAATGCCTATTACTGAAATGAAAACATAAATAAATATAATGTAAAAGTTTCAAAAAAATAGCATATCAGGGCTTTTTGCATAAATTGGAAGTCTAAAAATGCGAAAATATTGTTAAATTAGTATAGGGCAAAAATATAATAATTATGTTATAATACTGTCAATGTTTGGATTTTTGTCGTTTATTGCTTATGATAAGTGACATAGACAAACAATGGCGTTCTATATAATTATAAGGCTACTATAGCGTTATAGAAGGAGGATTTTTGAATGTTAAACAAGAAAAGTGTTGACGATTTGAATGTAAAGGGTAGAAAGGTTTTAGTTAGATGTGACTTTAACGTACCTTTACAGGACGGTGTTATTACTGACGAAAACAGAATTGTAGCAGCTTTACCTACAATCGAAAAGCTTATCAAGGAAGGTGCAAAGGTTATTCTTTGCTCTCACTTAGGCAAGCCAAAGGAACCAAGTGCAGAATTTTCTTTAGCTCCAGTTGCTGTAAGATTATCAGAAAAGTATAGGTAATGGAATATCTATCAACCAAACAGAATTATTCAAAGTTCTTC
>UQYD01000043.1 GCA_900545305.1 uncultured Eubacterium sp. | reverse complement strand
CATAAAACCTTGATATTTTTATAGTTGGATAGACAGAGATATTGAGAATAGGTCGATTATACAGAAGTGTTTGATATTATTCAATAAGAGAAACAGAAACGCAGTAATATAGTTATTGATGAGAATGGAGTACACAGAAGTAATAAGAAATATAGTTCTATGAAGAAATAGTGAATTTTTATTTTATGAATTGTACATATTGTAATTTAAAAGGAGAAATTATGAAAGAAACAGACTTAACACAAGGCAAGATTTTTCAGAAGCTAATAAAATTTTCATTGCCGATGATTGCTGGAAATTTATTACAGCAGATATATAACCTTGTGGATACACTTATTGTAGGAAGATGCCTTGGGGCAGATGCTTTGGCAGCCGTCGGTTCTGCCTACACACTTATGATTTTTATAACGTCAATAATTATCGGACTTTGTATGGGAAGTGGTGCTTTTTTCTCTGAGGACTACGGTGCGGGAAATCAAAAGAAACTAAAAGAAGATATATGGCTTTCCTTTTGGTTTATTCTTTCTGTTTCTGTAGTAATATGTGCTATTATTTATCCGGGAATGAATTTTATCTTATGGATATTACAAACGCCTAAGGAGTTAATGGCACTGACAAGAGAATATGTCACAGTGGTTTTTGTCGGAATTATTTTTGTATTTCTGTATAATTTCTTTGCTTATTTGCTAAGGTCAATGGGAAATTCATTTATGCCACTTGTGTTTTTGGCAATCTCGTCTGTGCTAAATATTGTACTGGATATATGGTTTGTTGCAGGATTAAATATGGGTGTTGGAGGTGCAGCTTTAGCTACTGTAATTGCACAGGCTGTTTCAGGGTTGGGTCTTTTGATATATTCGATGATAAAGATACCTGTTTTAAAAAATAATCATGAAAGAACAGGCTTTAATATCCAAAGATTGAAGGAAATTATTATAAATGATGTTGCTACAGGAATTCAGCAGTCCGTAATGAATTTTGGTATTCTGATGATACAGGGGCTTGTCAATAGCTTTGGCATAACAATAATGGCTTCATTTGCTGCAGCTGTTAAAATTGATACAATAGCATATATGCCAGCTCAGGAATTCGGAAATGCATATTCACTATTTGTTTCACAGAATTATGGAGCTGATGAGAAAGACCGTATTCGAAAAGGAACACATATCTCTTTTGTTATTTCTGCTTTATTCTGCGTTGTCATCTCACTTATGATATTTATTTTTGCAGAAAATCTAATGCGAATTTTTATAGATGCAGATGAAATTAGAATTATAGCAGAGGGAGCGAGATACCTAAAGATTGAAGGTTCGATGTATGTGGGAATAGGAGTGTTATTTCTGTGGTATGGATATTTCCGAGGAATAAACAAACCTCATATTTCCCTTTTGCTTACAGTTATATCATTGGGAACTCGTGTGATACTATCCTACACTTTGGCACCTCATACACCATTGGGAGTAACGGCAATATGGAGTTCAATTCCTATTGGTTGGGTGTTGGCTGATGTAGTCGGACTATATTTATATATGAAAATATTTAATGGTAGGTGATTCTAAATGGCATATGGAAAATCAATCGAACTTTTTCTTGTAAATGGAACAGCAGATAGCCTTATTACAGCTGAATTATCAAATTGGAATGGTAAGGCGATAAAGATTCCTCGTATTGAAGTTGCATCATGCAATCGGGACGATATTACTCAAGCTGGGGTATACTTTTTATTTTGCAAGGAGGATGATGGTTCTGACTCAGTTTATATAGGAGAAGCAGAAAATGTTAAAGATAGATTAGTACAGCATCTGAGAGATTATCAGACTGAAAAAGAAGAATATTATTGGAATACAGCTGTTATATTTATAGGTAGAGATTTAAATAAGGCTTTGATTAGATATTTGGAAAATAGATTTGTAGAAATGGCAAGAAATTGTAAGAGATGTAATGTTCTTACTAAAAATACATATCACAATACAGTTATGAAAGAATCACAGATTGCTGTTATGGAAGAATTTATTGATAATGTAAAAATTCTTATTAATGCACTTGGTTATAAGGTTTTAGAACCTTTTGCTCATGTAGATTCATCAAGTTCGAATGTAGATGATGAGTTGTTGTATATTACATCGTGTTCAGTGAATGCCACAGGTAAAGTTACAGTAGAAGGTTTTGTTGTGTTTGCTGGAGCTAGTATTGATAAAAGAGATTCTGCAGATTCTTTAAGTCAAGGTATGAAGAAGCTGAGACAAAAACTTCTGGAATCAGATAAGGTTGATAACTACATAACTAAGGAAGACATTTTATTTTCTAGTTCGTCAACGGCTGCAAAATTTTTACTTGGCTATAGTGTTAGCGGACCTCAAAGATGGAAAACAAAAGATGGTAGAAGTTTGAAGGAAATAGAAGGTAATCAAACAGATTAAAGGAATGTTTTTTGGGGAGTTTGGGTATGAATATAAGTTACTGTTTTTGTAAACAGAAAACAATGTGCTATACATGTGGTTAAAAAAGAACCTCTTATGTTGGGCTGACAACCAATAAATTTATCAAAGGAGGAAATTCAAATGAATCATAAAGGCTTTTTATCACATATAACGTGAAATTGCAAATATAATATTTGTTTTTGTACATACCAAGATTGGAACTAAAAGTTTATTTCTACTTTCTTTATGAAAACAGCTTAAGTCAAGGGCATAATCTGTTACTTGGTCTATTGCATAGCTAGGATATGTACTTTCTCCTACTTTAAATTCAAGCAAAAACACGATACCCTTATACAAAATAACGTTATCGATACGATTGCCTATTCTAGGAATTGTATACTCGAAAAGTATATGGCCTTCGGGAAAATCAGAAAGCTCTCTCTTTAGAATTTCAATTTCTTTTTTCCAATTATTCTTTTGTAAATCTTCAGCTGAAAATTGGTCATTAACTGTAATTTCACCAAAAATTTCATATTCGTTTTTATCTAAAAAATTATTTATACTACTTGAATAATATGCTCTGTTCATTTAATACCTTCTCTCTAGTTATTTTAAATACATATTAATTAATAGTTTTTGAATCAGTATATTTGATTGTTACAGTTAGATTTATCAATATCATTACATAATATTATAATATATTTTAATATTAATAGCAATTGCACTTTTATGAGTTTAATTGAACATTTGAATTAGACAAAAAATTACAAAGTTAAATATTTAAAATAATGACTTGTAAATATTAGGGCTGTAGACTATTATTATAGTATAAATATTTGGTATCATATAAGTTTTATAATACTAAAAATGAAAAATAAAAATGTAATGAGGAAGGTTTTTATGAAGGTTAAAATTTTTGTATCTGCAATACTTATGGCAAGTATGTTTTGTGCTAGTGGGAGTAATACAGGGAATGTAAAGGCTGCTACTGATATTCAAAGTTCAGTTAAGTTGGCAGATAATAGTGATAAGGTTACTTTTAGTGATGTTCATTCAGGTGATTGGTATTATAATACTGTTACAGAAATGGCTCAAAGGGGAATTTTATCAGGATATAGCGACGGAAGTTTCAAGCCAAATGCAAGCATTACAACAGCTGAATTTACATCAGTTATAGGCAGGATTATGGGACTTAGCGGTTCTAATGATGTTATTACAAGTCATTGGGCTGCACCGATACTAAAGACAGCTATGGATAAAGGTTGGTATGATTATGACGAAAATCCACCAACTGGAGAAATGTATGACCAGCCAATTAAAAGACAACTTGCTGTCAAGATAGTTATGAAAGCCATGGCAAAGTCTGTTCAATATGATTACAATGTTGAGTCGGCTAAAATAAAAGATTTCAGTAATTTAAATGGTAGATATTATGATACAACTCTTTCAGCCTATGCTGATGGAATATTAACTGGCGATTCAAGTGGTATGTTTAGACCAGAAGGTTCTATTACGAGGGCAGAGGCTTGTAATATCATAAAAAAAGCAATGGACAAATATGTAGGAAATGTACGCATTGAACCTCAACAGGAACAAACTACAGTTGCAACTGTTAGTGGAGGCGTAAGTGAAAATGGACAATTGAAGGTTGTAGGGACTCAACTATGTAACGAAAAAGGAGAGGTTGTTGTATTAAGAGGTATGAGTAGCCACGGTCTTCAGTGGTTCCCCCAGTTTGTAAGCAATGATTACATAAAAGCTGTTGGAGCAAGAGGTGCTAATGTAATGCGTTTTGCTATGTACACAGGCGAAAATGGTTATATATCAAATCATTCTGTAAAAAATACGTTGACAACGGCTGTTGATAATGCTGTAGCAAACGATATGTATGCTATTATAGATTGGCATATTCTTAGTGACGGAAATCCTATGACATATAAAAATGAGGCAAAAGGATTTTTTGCTGAGATGGCTCAAAAATATAAGAATAGCAAGGCTGTTATATATGAAATATGTAATGAACCCAATGGAAATATAAGTTGGAGTAAAGATGTTAAGCCCTATGCAGAGGAAATTATAAATACAATTAGAACTTATGATAGTGATGCAATTATTTTAGTTGGAAATCCACAATGGGACCAAGACCTTGATAGTGTTGTAGCAGATAGGTTGAGTGGCAATAATATTATGTATACTTGCCATTTTTACGCAGGTACTCATACACAATGGCTTAGAGATAAGATTACAAATGCTCTCAATAATGGTATACCTGTATTCGTAAGTGAATGGGGAACAAGTAGTGCTGACGGCAACGGTGGCGTGTTTACAGATGAAACAAATAAGTGGCTTAATTATATGGCTGATAAAAAGATAAGCTGGTGTAATTGGTCATTGTGTGATAAAAACGAAACCTCAGCAGCACTTAATCAGGGGGCAAATGCTTCTGATGGCTTGAGTGATTCAGAACTTAGCGATTCGGGGAAGATAGTGTTTAATAGTTTTAAATAGGGATAGGGAAAATAAAAAACAATTTATTTGTACATAATGGAAAGAGTTAATATAAGAATTAGAGCAAGCCACCTTGTTAAAGGGTGGCTTTAATTAATATATAAAATAGAATTAAGAAAAATATTTTATAGAAATTGTATGTATTAATAATATTGTATGTTAAATATACAATTTATATGACAAAATACAAGAAAAATTGTTGAATGTGTATGAAATATGTGATATGATTAGTAACATAAGAGGATATATTGCTTAATAGGGGGTGTAGCATTGATAACACATTTAGAAATTGCTCTTAGTGAAACAGATTTAGAATTAAATACTAATATGTCTTCGGTAATGCACGGTGCAATTATGGAAATTGTAAGTGGTGAATTTGCTGAGGAAATGCACAAGCAAGCAATTAGACCGTATAGTCAAAGTATATATAAAATAGATGATAATAAGTGGATATGGAGTATTAATACGTTAAATGACTATGCAGCCCAAAACATAATAAATGTTATTACAAATAGTAATTCAATTTACATTAAAAATAGAGAAGCAGAATTAAGTATATCAAATTATAGTATCCATAAAACAAGTTTTGATGACTTATTTATTAATAATTATCTGGGAGAGAAAAGAAGTAGATACCTAACGATGGAGTTTATTACTCCTACAGCTTTTAAAAGCAATGAAAAATATGTATTTATGCCAGATATTGCATTAATTATGAAAAGTATTATATCAAAATACGATACATTGTCGACTACTACTGATATAATGGACGATAATTTGTTAGATAAAATAGTTGAAGATGTAAGTATATCAGAATATAGAATTAGAAGCAGGTATTTTTATCTTGAAAAAACAAGGATACCGGGTTTTGTAGGAAGACTGAAATTAAAGATAAACGGTAGTCAAAATATGGTTAATATGATACATATGCTTGTAGATTTTGCACAATATTCAGGGATAGGAATAAAAACTGCTTTAGGTATGGGTGTTGTAAAAAAACTATAGATAAGAGGAGGAATGATGATGAACGATAGAGCACAAAAGCTTGCTATAGGCTGTTTGTTACATGATTTTGGAAAATTACTGTATAGGTATAATGACGGTAGAAATCATAGTACAAGTGGTTATGATTATTTGAAAAATATAGATGAGTTAAGAGACCAAAAAGAGATACTTAATTGTGTAAGGTATCATCATGGAAAGCTTTTAGCTAATTCAAATGTCGATGATAATGACATTTGCTATATTACCTATATAGCAGATAATATTGCATCAGCATCAGATAGAAAGCAAAGAGAAGATAACGGTGACGGTAGCAGGGGATATGTAAGAGATATACCATTTGAAAGTATTTTCAATATTTTAAATGGTAATAAAGAAAAGAAAGTATATAAGCCAGATGTTTTATCAAGTAAATCCGAAATTAACTATCCTAATGGAGAGAATATAATCTTTAGTGAGAGTTTTTATGGGAAAATTGTAGATAATGTAAAAGATGCTATAAGAGGCATTAATTTTACAAAAGAATATATAAATTCACTGTTACAAGTAATGGAAAGTAATTTAACTTTTATACCTTCATCTACAGATAAAAGTCAATATGTAGATATATCACTATATGACCATTCCAAGATGACAGCTGCTTTTGGTCTTTGTATTGAGCAATATTTAGCTGAAAATGAAATTACAAACTATAAGGAAGAATTGTTCAAAAAAACAAAGGATTTTTATAAGAAAAAGGTATTTGGCTTATTAAGTATTGATTTAAGTGGAATACAAAGCTTTATATATAATATAAGTGATGAAAAAGCACTTAAAAACTTGAGAGCAAGAAGTTTTTATCTTGAAATGCTCATGGAACATTGTGTTGATGAGTTGATTGAAAGATGTGGCTTGTGTAGAGCAAATGTAATGTATACAGGTGGGGGACATACTTATATATTTGTTCCAGCAACAAGTAAATGCAGAAAAATAATAGAAAATTTTAAAATTGAACTTAATCAATGGTTTATGGAAAACTTTGATATAGGATTGTATGCAGCTTTTGGTTATGTTGAATGTTCGTCAGAGGAACTTGAAAACAAAGAAAATGGTAGTTATCGTGCTTTGTTTAGAAAAGTTAGTACACAGCAATCAAAGCAAAAATTAGCAAGATATAGTGCAGAAGATATATTAAAGCTAAATGGCTTGAAAACTGAGGAACGTGGCAGAGAGTGTAAAGTATGCCATAGAAGTGACAAGTTGGTTGATGATAAATGTAGTTTCTGTATAGGTTTAGAGGCACTTTCTGATATGATAATTGATAATAGAGGAGATAATTTCTTCACAATTATAAAAGGTGAGGCTGATACAAAGTCTGTGCCAATGCCTTTTGGCTGTAAAATGAAAGCATATAAAGCTGACGAACTAAAAAATCAGATGAACAACTCTGAACAATATGTCAGGTCCTATGCAAAAAACAGCGATTATACAGGATATAAAATATCCAAAAATTTGTGGGTAGGAGATTATGCAGCCGAAAAAACTTTTGGTGATTTGGTTGCTAAATCAGATGGTATTAAAAGATTAGGTGTTATACGAGCTGATATTGATAACTTGGGACAGGCTTTTGTATCCGGATTTGGTGAGAATGAAATATGTATAACAAGAACAGCTGTATTTACAAGAAAGTTGTCAGAGTTCTTTAAACTTCATATCAATAAAATATTGGCAAATGGAGTGTACCAACTTTATTCAGATAAAGAACAAAAACATAGAAATGCTGTAATTGTATACTCAGGTGGAGATGATGTGTTTGTAGTAGGTGGTTGGGACGATATTATAGGCTTTGCTATAGACCTACATACTTGTTTAAAGAAATTTAGTCAAGGTAAACTTACAATATCAGCAGGTATAGGTATCTATCCAGAAAAATATCCAATTGCTGCTATGGCTAGGCAAACAGGAGAACTGGAAGATGTAAGTAAAAAATTCAGAAATGAAGAAAAGAATGCTGTAACATTGTTTGACGATACATCAACATATAATTGGGATGAGTTTATAGATTGCGTTTTAGGAGAAAAACTTAAAGCAATAAAGGAATTTATATCTGTAGACGGAGTACATTCAAAGGCAATGCTCTATAAAATGCTGACACTTATTAGAAGCAAAAAAGAAGAAAATAGACTTAATATAGCTCGTTTTGCTTATTTAATTGCTAGATTACGACCTAATGAAAAAAATACAGATGAAAATAAATTGCAAGAGAGATTGGAGTCTTATAACAATTTTGCAAAGAAAATGTACAACTGGATACAGAGTGCAAGAGATTGTAGACAGTTGGTAACAGCAATATATATCTATGTTTATATGAACAGAGAAAGGGAGGCAAATGGAAATGACAGATAATAATGGAGAAGTTAAGAAAAGCGTATCTCTTAGTAAAACAAATTATGTAGAAATAGCAGAGGAGAGGATAAAAGGACTAGATAAGGATAGTAAGGGTGTAATATTAATAAAGACCAATAAAATAAGAAATATACTTTCATTAATGAATGAGCTTTATGCTATGATTAAAAGAGACAGAAATGAAAAGTTAAGTGTAGAAACTCAGAGCCATGTTCAATATGTTAGAATGAAATTGGCTTATGAGGCAGGTAGAGATGCTAATGTTAAAAAGTTTTTAAATGATGTTAGACTAATAGGTTATTTAAAAATAGTAAAGGATAGTAGAGCTAAGCTTCTTTTAATTTGTAATTACACAGAAGCACTTGTAGCATATCATAAATATTATACTAATGAAAAATAAGGGGAGGATTTATTATGCTGAATAAAATTAGGATTAATGGTGAGATTGAGCTTTTAACAGGTTTACATATTGGTACAGGTGGTGAGTTTGCAGCTATTGGTGCAGCAGATTCTCCGGTTATAAAAGATATTATTACAAATGAATCAATTATTCCAGGTAGTTCATTAAAGGGCAAATTTCGTTCAATGTTGGGAGCTAGATATAGCATAAAAAATGCAAATGGTGCAGATGATGATTGTGATGAGATAAAAAGGTTGTTTGGAAGTGTAGATAAACCAAGTCGACTTATATTTTCTGATATGACAATATCAAATAAGGATGAACTTAATAGTCTGAATGTATATACAACTACAGAAACAAAATTTGAAAATACTATAAATCGTCTATCAGGTGTAGCAAATCCAAGACAGATTGAAAGAACAATAAGAGGTTGTAAGTATTCAATGGATATTATTTACAATCTTAAGGAAGAAGATGAAGCTTTAGAAGATATGAAAATGCTTGCAGAAGGTTTTAAATTGCTTGAGTTTGATTATCTTGGAGGACATGGTTCAAGAGGTTACGGCAAGGTGAAATTTAACAATTTATCAGCAGAATGTGTTATAGGAAATGTTAGTGAGGATTTGCTAGGCGAGATTAATGACGCATTGAAAGGATGATGATATATGAAGTATCTTATCTTTAAGCTAATATTTAATACAGCTGTGCATTTTGGTAATGGCAGGTTAGATTCAACTGGAATGACGTTTTATGCAGATACTTTATTTTCAGCACTTTTCAAAGAAGCCTTAGAAATTAATGGAATAGATTATGCAAATGAACTGTATAATAGAGCCAATAACGGTGAACTTGCCTTATCTGATGCTATGCCGTATTGTGGTGATGATTTATATATTCCTAAGCCAGTTTTACACATTGAATGTAAGGAAGATGGAAATTCTGTAATGAAAAAGAAATTTAAAAATCTTAATTACATGTGTGTAGATGATTTAGAGGATTTTATAAATGGAGAATATGAACCTTTTGACTTGAAATTTGGAAAATCAAAAATACAGGCAAAGGTAAGGGTAAAACAGGATACAGATAATGAGCCCTATAATGTTGGTGTATATAAATTTGATGACGAGTGTGGTTTATATTTCATAGCCAAAATTGCAGAAGACTATGTAAAAGATTTTAAAATAATAATGGATAGTCTATCTTATAAAGGCATTGGAGGTAAAGTGTCTTCAGGATTGGGCAGTTTTAAATATACTACAGAACCAGTGCTGTTTGAAGATAGACTAAAAAATAACACCGGTAATTGTATGACTTTGTCAGTATCTATGGCAAAGGAAAATGAACTTAATAAGGCACTTGATGAGGCAAGCTATTCTTTGGTTAAGAGAAGTGGATTTGTAGCGTCCTATACATATAATAAAGACAATGGAAATTTCTTAAAGAAAAATGATTTTTATTGTTTTAAGAGTGGTTCGTGTTTCAAAAATAGGTTTGATGGAGATATATTCGATGTATCGTGTAATGGAGGACATGCTGTATATAGATATGCTAAACCTATATTTATAAGTTTATAAGGAGGTGAGTTGAACAATGAAATGTTATAAAGGTATTATTAAAACTATGGGTCCTGTGTTTGTAGGCGATGGTGGAAGATTGGAAAAGTCAGATTATGTTTTAAATATAAATAATAAAATGATGTATGTTATGGATACATTTAAGATGTTTCAAGGATTAAGAAAATTAGGTAAACTGGAAGCCTATGAAGATTTTATGTTAAATAACAGATATTCAGATTTATATAGTTTCATAAAAGATAATGAATTATTAAATGATTATGCTGATTGGGCTAAGTACAGCTATTATGTTGATTTTAATATGAAACAAAGAGGTACACAAATATCTACATGTATTAAGGACGCTTACAATAAACCTTATCTTCCTGGAAGTAGCATAAAGGGAGCTTTAAGAAATGCAATACTTAATGCTGAATTAATAGCAAATAATAAAAAATATTCAGCTATGGCATTGCAAACTAAAAACGAAACTTATAAAAATAGAAAAGGTTATCTTGCTGGAGTTGCCAATAGTATAGAAAAAAAGGCTGGCTTTATAGATGATAATAAGGATAAGCTATATAGTAAATTTACAGGAATTAGAGTAAGTGATAGCAGTCCATTATCAGAAAAAGATATAATAATGTGTGCGAAGCTGGATACTTTGCCTATGCATACAGATTCTAAAAAGAGGGAAAGACAACTTCCGGTGTTAAGGGAATGTATTAAGCCTAATACTACTATAGAATTTACATTGGAAATTGATGAAAAATTTTGTGATTATTCTTTAAAAGATATTGAAAATTCTATTGGATTGATGTATAATAACACATATGATAAATTTTTGTCAGCATATTCTTTAGAAAAAGTTTCAACAAAGTTGAATCCTTTATATATTGGTGGAGGAGTTGGCTACCAGTCAAAAACTGTTACATATTCATTGTTTGATGATAAAGATGAAGCTGTTGAGGCTGTATCTGTTATTTTGGATAATGTAGATTCTAAAAAACAGAATAGCAATAGAAAAAATGGTGGCAAAAATGGCGATAAAATGGGAAATCATCTTATGGATCCTGACTTGTTTGGGGTATCGCCTCATATGAGAAAGTGTACATTATATAGAAATACGAACTATGATTTTGGACTTTGCTCTGTAAAGTTTGAGCCGATAGGCTGATTAAGCCACTTTCAAGGCTTTTTTGGAATTGTAGAACATAATTTATGTACATAAAATTTTTTAAGCCGAAAATGTGCTCTGCCCCCAGCTTGTTTAGAGGGTTACAAGGGGGTAGGGTATAAATAACAAAATCCCCGATAGGGGACGAAAACTACAGAAAAATTAAACAAATAACAAAAATTATGTACTGTATAAATAACAAAATCCCCGATAGGGGACGAAAACTTAGAGTTATCCCCTAATCTATTGTTAATAAAAGTATAAATAACAAAATCCCCGATAGGGGACGAAAACATTTTTTTAAACAATTTTACAACTAGATACACTTCTAACCGTATAAATAACAAAATCCCCGATAGGGGACGAAAACTTTAACAATAGATACACTTCAGATACACTTCGACCTGTATAAATAACAAAATCCCCGATAGGGGACGAAAACGTTAAAACGATTATTCAAAGTGTTAATGATTCTTATTGTACAGGAAATGTAATGGGCTATCTTGGGTATAAAAATGAAAGATTAATAATTAAATCACGATTTGGAGAGAAAGACAATGATTATTTTCTCCAGTATCTACTTAGTAAGGTATTAAATATTCCTAATATAGTTGATTTAGATATGAATGTTAATCAGGAAAATAGATTGTTTAATATGTGGATTTTTTTCTTTCCGTATTACCTTAAGACAGCTATGAGAAAAGGAGTGTTCAAAACCTATATACGCTATAAATATAATGATAAGAATGTTAAAGGTACTATTGATATAGCGAGACATATCTCGAAAAATACACCGTTTATGGGAAATATAGCTTATAGCCAAAGAGAATGTTCATACGATAATTATTTAATGGAACTTGTGCGACACACTATTGAATATATAAATAAAAAGCCTTATGGAAATAGGATTTTAAGTACTGTAAAAGATGAAGTTAGACTTGTTATGTATGCTACCCCAGGTTTCAATCGTATGGATAGGCAAAAAATTTTGCTAAAGAACAGAAGGAATATAATTAGACATGCTTACTACAGAGAGTATCAATCTCTTCAAAAATTGTGTCTTTTGATTTTGCAGCATCAAAAACATCAGGTGGGATGGGGACAATGTCAGATATATGGTATTTTATTTGATGGTGCATGGCTATG
>UQYD01000042.1 GCA_900545305.1 uncultured Eubacterium sp. | reverse complement strand
AGGAAGGCAGAACAGCCGTATAAAATTAAGTGATTTTAAGACAATCCTAGAAATATTTTTCTAGGGTTGTCTTTTTTGTTTTATATGATTTATGCTATAATACTGTTAAGCAAGGAGATAAAAATATGAAAGTAAATTTAGTTATAGTATTTAATAAAAACAAAGATAAGGTTTTGATGTGTCAAAGGCGAAAAGACCCTTACAAAGGAAAGTTAAATTTTGTTGGTGGAAAAGTTCAAAAAGGAGAAAGTAGTGAAAATGCAGCTTACAGAGAACTTTTTGAGGAAACAGGAATTTCGTCAAAGGATATTGTTTTGCATCATCTTGTTGATTCGATTTATTTTATACAAGACCTTACATTGGAAGTCTATTTTGGATATTTAGAAAAGGCATTGGATGTTTATGGAGACGAAAATCCTTTATTGTGGATTGGTGTAGAAAGCAACTTTTTTGATATTGATAAATTTGCCGGTAAAGGAAATTTGGGGCATTTTATGGAAATGATGAAAGATATAGAGGGAGAGTGATAATTATGAAAAATGTGAAAATTACAGTATTGAGAACTATGTTTAATGAGGACTTAGCTTTAGAATATGGAGTAGATGGTCTTACTGCCTGCCCAATGTTAAAAGAAGGGCAAGTATTTTATGCAGACTATGCAAAGCCGGAGGAATTGTGTGATGAGGCTTGGAAAGCTATTTATCAATATGTTTTTGCACTTGCACATGGGGCAGGAAATGATGTGTTTTACTATGGAGATTGGATAAAAAAGCCAGGGGTTGCTATTTGTAGTTGCAATGATGGATTAAGACCGGTTATTTTTAAATTAGAAGCAACGGATGAAGTTTCTAAAATAGATTACGAGCCAGTAAGATAAAAATTTGTTTAGGAGGAGATACAATGGGAGAAAAGGCTATATATTTTAGTCCTACAGGTGGAGTAAAGACAGTTGCTGAAATACTGTGTAATGACTTAATTGATTTTACTTTAAGTGGAAAAGAGCTGAATTTTAAGAGTGAAGATGTCTGTTACATACTTGCACCGGTATATTATGGTAGAGTTCCACAGGTATTCATTGAGAGATTAAGTGAAATTAAGGGTAATGGTGCAAAAGCTGTTGTTGTAGCTGTTTATGGCAATAGAGAGTTTGATGATGCTTTGTTGGAACTAAAGAATACGTCAGAAAAAATAGGTTTTAAAGTGGTGGCAGGAATAGGGGCGATAGCTCAACATTCTATTGCCAACACAATAGGAGAGGGTAGACCTAATAAAAGTGACATTGAACAGTTGAATATATTTAAAGAAAAAATAAACAAGAAAATAGAAAGTGGAAAAATTGGTGTTGAAATAGTAGGCAATTATCCTTATAAGGAAATTGGGAGTATGCCGGATTATCCTAGGGCAAATAAGAATTGTACAAAATGTGGTGTCTGTGTTGAAAACTGTCCTGTTGGTGCTATTATTTCTCTGGAGGAAACAGATAAGGAAAAGTGCATAGGCTGTATGAGGTGTGTGGCTGTCTGTCCTGAAAATGCTAGAAAATTGAACAGTGCTATTGTTAATGCTGTTACAGAAAAATTGAAAATGGTTTGTAGTGAGCCAAAAGAAAATACACTGTATATATAATTTATAGCTTGATAATATTAAGTTATTGTATTTATATTTTCCGATTAACTATAAAAGGTATCTCCCGATAATTAAGGAGATACCTTTTTGTTTTAAATTGGGTTTATTTATTACTAGGAACATAGCTGGTACCACGAGAAAGAGTAGTGTTATTCAGTACTACTTGCATATAGCCACCTATTCTATAGTCATATACAAATACACCTGAATAGCCGTCATAAAATTTTAGTTCATCACTTGGTCCACAGTCAAGGACATTTCTTATGTTTCCACAATAATATATGTTACCGTTTTTGCAAGTATAGACAATATAATCGTCAGCTATCCCATTATTGTCAGAGTAGCTTATTATAAGCTCAGGAATATTATCTCCGTCAAGGTCTTTTATTAAATGACTGCTTTTGTTGCAGGATACATTATATATTTTTGAGGCTTGAGGAAATGGATTTGCAGGATAATCTGCTATAAGTCCTGTTACATTACGGAAAGTAATAGCAGCTGGGGCATTTTTTACAATTTCCGGATAGGTAGTATAAACACTACTTATGTTTTTTATTACCTTTGGAACACCTATAGACGGCATAATAGAGCATATGTAAGTATAGTTTTTAGGGGAGAAAAACATAATATTATTTACTTCATCAAAAGCAGATGTATAGTTAAAAAGTCCATCTATACTTTTTGCCGGCATAAGCAAATTACCGTCATATATAACGGTTATATGTTCCATTGATTTTTCAAGTCCGTCTACTGTTATTTTGCTACTGCCTAATTTTATAGAAACAGTTGAGTTATTTTTTGTAGCTGTAAGGACTTTTGTGTTGTTGTTCCATATTATGTCAGCTCCCATTGCTTCAAAAGCACTTCTGGCAGGAATTAAAAATTTGCCGTTAAACATTTTGCCACCTTTGTCAATAGCAGTATTGTTTACAACAACAGCTGTTGAATCATTGGCTGCATACACAATGTTTAAGTTCAAAAGCACGAAAATACCTATTATAAATAAGACTTTTTTCAAAGGCAATTCCTCCTATGTTATTTGTGTTCTGAAATTTTACCTAATATTTCATTACCACAATTAAAAAGTATATCGTTTGTTTCCATTACAGTTAATTGTTTTGAAATGGCGTAAAGAAAGATAGAATCTCTCCTATCTCTAGGGTCAAGCATTAAATATTTTGCCAGCCTTAGTAAAAGCTGTAATTCATTATATGTAAGTTTCATAGCTATTCCTATGGCTATATAAACATCTCTATTAGCTTTTCTACTTCCGTTAAAAACTTTATAGACGTAGTCCCCAAGACAAGAATTGACAGAAATTTGACTTACTTTTAAATCCTTTTCATTGAGAAGTTTTCTCAAGTATTGGTCAGCAGTTATATTAAAATATTCGGCGTTATTATCCTTTAAAAAATCTTCTATGGATAATACATTTTTAATATGGTTCAGCAACTCATCAGTTGTCTTTTTCATTGACTTTATCTTCCTTTCAAAATATAATTATAGTATAAATTTACAATTACTGCAAGGAGGCGAGAGTGTAAAATGCTAACAGAAACAGATAAATATAAACTGTCACTATATGTGGAAAAAGAAAAAATACATATTAGCAATAACTGTAATATTTATTTAACTCAATCTTCTCTTGACAATAAATTGTATATTAAAAGAGTTTATGAAAATTCTAATATGTTAGAATTATTCAACACTATTAAAAATAAAGGTGTAAGAAATACACCTCAAATTTATGAAGTTTTCTATGACGGTGAAAATACCATTGTCATAGAAGAATATATTTTAGGTCATACAGCAGACTCTGTTAATTTAACAAAGTCAATTTTGTATAAATTAATAGACAGACTTTTGTTAAGTGTAAAAGACTTACACAGTATTAACATTATACATAGAGATATAAAGCCTTCAAATATTATAATCACTGGAGATTATAGAGCATATTTAATAGATTTTGGTATTGCCAGATTTCATTCTGAAATTTTGGATTCAGATACTACACAGTTCGGTACGAAAGGCTTTGCATCTCCGGAACAATATGGCTTTCAGCAAACAGATTTTCGCTCCGATATATACTCTATAGGTAAAACAATAGAAGCTTTAATAAAAGCTAACAACATTAAATGTAATTTGAAAAAGATTGTTTCAAAATCTATATCTTTTGACCCTAAAGACAGATACAATTCAGTATCTGAAATGAAAAGGGCAGTAATTATAAGTAAATATGGTATAAGTTTTTCTGTTGTAACAACATTGATTTTTGTTTTGGCTTTAATTATTGTACTTAAAAATAACCATAATAAAGTTGAACTACATACAGAACAAACAACTACTGACATTACAATAGCTGATACAACTACTGAATATACAACGGCTACACAGACAACTACCGTGTTGCAAACTGAGGAGCAAACAACAAAGGTTTCATCTCAAAATACAGTTTCTACAGAAAACAAGGCTGTTGCACAAAATTCACAGCCTAAAGCTGTACAGCAGAATAAAAGCACAACAAGCAAACCACAAAGTGTAAATTATAAAAATGTAAATGTAATAAAATCGGGAAATGCCAAACTTTATTACAGTGGTTTAAAAACTCCAACAAGTGCAGATTGTATGGAAATGCTTAAAAATGAAACCCACAAAACCTGTAGTATAGCTATGAATAATGCCTATGTTACAGTAGAGTGTATTAAAAATAAATCAAACTTAACAGTAAATTTAAGTGATAATTTAGGGCATAAAAACAGTTTGTCAATGAGCTTTTCAGATGTACAGCTTAAAAATTGCCAGAACCCCAATAATCACGGATTTAATGCCTATATATTTTTCACCGATTACAATGGTGACGGAAATACAGACATTTTTGTAAACTTTACAGACGCTGCTCAATCTATTAATGAGGAAGGTAATCCTGTTAGTGTAGATTACGGAAACGGTTCAGAACCTTATATTGTACACAATTGGAATAGCCTTAAACTTGTGGAACATACTTCTGAAAAAGGTTTTTATACTTATAAAGAAGTAATAACTACATCAGCAGGAAGTATGTTTGAAGTAGGTGGCAATTATAAAGGTTCTATATATTGTAATGAATATTCAACTCTGTATGTACCAAGTAATGGTGTTATAACAGAGAAGATGGCATAAACAATAACAGTAAAACGGCAAATATAGGGACTAAATTCATAAACTAGAATTTAGTCCCTATGTCTTTATTTACCTATTATTAAAGTTACACCGTATTCTGAAATGAACATATTTACATATAAGCCTTTGCTTGCGTTGTATAGACCTATGCCAATATTGCTTCTACCTTCAGTAAAAAAGTCACTTGCATATGCTTCATATCCATTGTCAGTTAAAGTCTTTATGTATTTGTAAAGCCAGCTGGGGTCACCATTTAAAGGCACTGAATATAGATAAACAGTAGCTCCTGAATCATAATTTTTACGTAAAAGCTGTGCATTTGTTACTTCTGAAAAATCAGGTATATTGCTGTTAGATGAGTACATATTGCTGTAAGCAAAAGTATTTACTCCAAAGCTTATTGTCATTGCTGTTGCTAAAATTACTGCTGATAATTTCTTTAACATAAAAACCACTCCTTTTTATTCTGTTATATCTTCTATACTTTTAAAACTTATTCTTGTACCGTCTTTGGCAAAAATATAATAAGAGTTTTCAGGGTCATCATTATAGAAGTATGAGTAAATACCGTTTTCAGGGTAATAATTTTTGTTGCCAAGAACATCTGCCTCAAAATAATATTGATTTGCATTGGAATCAAAATATAAAAGAGATAAAGGAATTCTATAACCTTTGCGTTCTGTATTTTTTTCATCTAATTTATTTATTTCTTCCATTCTTTTATCCATATCGGTAACATCGGCAGTTAAATTGTATTCTTTACGTATTTCGTCAACTTTACCACCGAAGGTATTAAGGCTGTTAACATATATGTATTCTTCTCCTGTATCGTCATCAGTATATATGCCGTCATTGTACTCATAGGCATTACCTTTGTCATCTCTTATGTACATTACATCGTCTTTTACAAAGGCTTCATAGCTGACAGTATTTTCAGCCTGTGTAGTGGTATTGGAACTTGTTCCACTGTTGTTACAAGAGCATAAAACAAGTGTAACCATTAATAGAGCAAATGCTGTTTTAACTTTTTTTAACATAATCATCACCTCATAATAATTTAGTTATATCACTTTGCCAGTCTTTCTTTTTAGATACTGAAAACTTGTATTCTTCATTTCTGTTATTGAGAACTGTTAAGGTATTAGGAAAACCTGTGCTACAATTTATAATGTCATTAATGTATAGTACAACGGCTTCTCGTCCAACATTAAATCCATGACCTTCAAATAACAATCGCTGATTGGTTAAGTAAAGTTTGCCCCCTGCACTTGAACCAAGGGCTCCAAGACGAGAGTTAAAGTAGGTTGCACTTCCTTCTCTGATTAAAGTTTCGTTTTCTAATAATTTTGTGTTCATAAGTCGTACCTCCTGATTTATGAAAAGTGTAAATTAATAATTTTATTATTAACTAACAATTTCAAGGTTTGTAAAGTGTAAGCCACTTCTTGAATCCCAAACATGAACTTCAGCTTCTTTCGATTGAGATGCTGGTAAATCAAATATATATGCCTTTCCAGATGTTATTTCTGCTCCACTGCTGTCACATAATGTACCTCTTACTGTAATACTGCGTGCATCAGTAGAACTATTATTTTTTATTCTAAATTTCATTTCATAACAATATTCATTATCGAAATCATTATAGGTAACATCCTGTGATAAAATTGTAATAGGATAAGAATTTTTTAACTTCTGCTGTTCCTGTTGCTTTTTTTGGCGTTCTTGTTCTGCTTGTTGCTGTTTTCTTATTGCTTGTTTTTCCTCATATGTAAGTTCGTAGGAATCTTTGTTTATAATCTGTCCACATACAGTACATTTTTGAACTTTTTCTCCGGCTGAATTAAGAGTAGCTTGTGTGCCTATTTCCCATTGACCTAAGCTATGTCCGGTAGCAGGTATAGTTTCAGTTACGTCTTGGTGGCATACAGAACAAGTACCGGTTTCTTCTCCGGCTTCTGTACAAGTTGCCACCTTTGTTACAGTAGGATTTTCAATCTTATGACCTAAAGGTTCGCCGTCTGTTTTGCCACAGCGAGAACAAGTTTTTGGTTCAGTACAAGTAGCATCAATCCAGTCGTGACCTAAAGCAGGTTCATCAATTTCACCACATCTTTCACAAATTTGAGGTGTTTCGCAGGTTGCATCTTCTCCCCATTTGTGACCAAAAGTACAGGTCATAGTAATTAAACCAATGAAAATAAAGATAACTATGGTGACCATAGGTAACAATATCAACAGCATTTCTACACTTTTTTTCTTTCTATCTTCTTCCTCACTTAGTAGTTGGGGATTACTAGAAACATTCTGTTGTTTAACAGTATTTTCAGTGTTTGGTTCATTGTTTTCATTAACATTTGTATTTTCCTCATTGTTAATGTTTTTGTTATCATTTTCAGACATAATTTTTACCTCCCTTTCGTCTTTTTTTATAGTTTAGCATTGTAAATTGCAAAATTGTTGTACTCTTAGTCCAATATTGGAGATTTATGGTATAAAAAAAGTACCTTCCAAATTAATGGAAGATACTTAAAAGGGACGTATTATTTTGTTTTAGAATGTTTTGCCTACCTTGTCTGTTTCAAGAATAGCTTTTGCAAATTTATCCTTATCAGTTGCATAAGGTACGCAAGTCCATTCTCTTACAGTTGATGCCTTTTCTACAATAGCAGGAATATCTTCTTCAGTTATTTCCATATCGGCAAGGCAAGTTGGAAGTCCAATAGTTTTGTGGAACTTCATAATTCTTTCTCTTTCTTCAAGCTGATTGTCGTAAGTTAAAAGACAGAGAACACCAAAGGAAACAACTTCACCGTGAAGATGCTTTTCAGCCTTTGGAATAACAGTTGAGCCATAGTAAAAGGCGTGACCAAGACTGCTGTTGTAGTAATACTTTTCGCCACCTGAAGTAAGGTTAGATACAATACCTGTACTGATAATAATATCAAGGGCAACCTGTTCAAGTTCGTATGATGCCTTATTAGCCTTACAATCTTCAAGAGCCTTTGCACCAAAGTCAATTAAAGGAGCTGTACAAGCCTTTGAAAGCTGAGCACCTAAAAGTGTAGTGTGGAAAAGTTCTTCAGCTCTTGTAGCAAAGAGAACTTCATATTCCTTAGAAAGAGCATCACCAATACCTGCCCATAAAAGAGAATCAGGTGAGTCAGCAATAATTCTTGTGTTTATAAATGTGTGATATGAAGGGCATTTAGGATAGAAATATTCCTTAAATGTTCCGTCAGCATTGTATATAACGGCTATTGCTGTACAAGCAGCACAGTTTGATGCAACAGTAGGGAAAGTAAAAAATGGCTTGTCAAGTTTTGTAAATACTACTTTACAAGTATCAACAGCACGACCACCACCTACTGCAAAAATCATATCAGCTTTTTGAACAACAGGGTTATCTATTAACATTTGAGCGTTTTCGTAAGAAGAATCGCCACCGTACCATACATAGTCAATAATTTCTATTTCGCTGTCCTTTACAGCTTCATCAAGATAAGGCTTTGCCTTGCTCATAGCTGTTTTACCACCTATGACAACGGCAGTCTTTCCATATTGTTTTGCAATTTTAGGCACAGCGTCATAACAATCCTCTCCAACGCTGTAGTCTGGTAAAAATGATGTGTAATACATAATAGTGCCTCCAATTATATAGATAAAGAGGGCGGACATTCCCCTAAAGAAACATCGCACCCTCGCTTTGGTGTATATTCTAATACTATTGTTTTTTGATGTCAAGTTTAAACAGAATTAACTAAAAAATACAATAATTATACCTTTACACTGTAGTTTAAAAACAAATGATATTTAATATTTTTAAGTTTTCTGTATTTTCTTACTACATAAAATAATTTCTGTAAAAAATATAAATTGTGTAAACAATGTAGATTAAAACCATTAAAGCACCGATTTTTTTACCTACGATACTTGTCCTTTTAATTATGAAGAAAACAAGTAAACTGACTACAAGAAGAATGACACAGTCTATAACTGACTCCATATTTGGCAAATGTATTGGAGAAACTGTACCAGCAACACCGAGAACTAATAGCAAATTAAATATATTTGAACCTATTACATTGCCAAGTGCCATATCGTTTTCGCCTTTTTTAGATGCAACAATACTTGTGACCAGTTCAGGGAGAGAAGTACCTATAGCAACTATTGTAAGTCCAATAAGTGTCTGTGACATACCAAAGGCTTCAGCAATAAGTGTTGCATTGTTTACAACAAGGTTACCACCAATAATTACACCGGCAAGTCCTATGGCAATAAAAATAAGTGAAGTAGGCACAGAGTGGTTGTGTATAACTACTTCTTCATTAGTAGAGTTTTTTCTTGATGCCATGGCTGAACGTATAAGCATAAAAATATAAATTGCAAAAATAACAATAAAACATATGCCGTCAAATCGGCTTACAGCAGGGCTACCTGAAATAATCAAACCACTTACAAGAGCAATTCCCAAAGCCACAGTTGCAAGTATTGAAAATGGAAAATCCCTTTTGGTAATTTCTTTTGTAATTTTAATAGGGTGTAAAATTGAGCATACACCTACTACTACGAGAAGATTAAAAAGATTAGAACCTACTACATTTCCTACAGCAATTTCATTTGCTCCCTGTAATGAAGATGAAATACTAACGGCTGTTTCAGGAGCAGAAGTACCCATAGCAATTACAGTAAGTCCAATAATAATGCTAGGTATTTTCAGAGAATGAGCCAAAGAACCAGCACCCTCCACAAATAAATCTGCTCCCTTTATAAGGAATACAAAGCCTACAATTAACAATAAATACATCATAAAAAATTCCCCTTTCGTTAGGTCTTTGGGGCAATAAAAAAACAAGAATTTTATCATACCCCATTTACTGTGATATAATAAAAGTCTTGTTTATTAAATACGCACCGGATTAAAAATCGTACTGACGATAACGCATACAGAAAAAATTCTGCAAACTACTCCCTTTTATTAAGGAGAGTATATTATAAACAATAAAAAATGTCAATGAAAATTTTGTTAAATTTTTTAGGTCAATAATGATAAAATTTTATTGACAAAAAAGAGCAGTAAATTATAATAAAATTAAGGGTATTTAATATTTTGACCAATTAAAAATAGGTTATGCTTAATTTAATCAAGGTGAAAATAACCCTTAAAGTGAAATGAAATAAATAGAAGATAATTTAAATAGTATAATACTTAAAAACAATGATTTTTTAATACATAAGAAAAATTGTATCTTAATTTTATTAAGTGAAAACAACTTTTACTTAATAAAATAAATAAAAAATGCAAAATATTTTAAAAAATTAGAAAAAACACTTGCATTTGAGGTGTTGTTGTTGTATTATGTTGTTAAAGGCAAAGGCGTCTGAAATGTATAGGGATACTATACCATTTCGGACGCTTTTTATATCAAAAAATATTTATAGCATATTAATTTAAGAAAGGGTTGGTTTTGTGATTCAGAATGGTTTGCCACAAAAGCAGGGTTTATATGACCCTCGTTTTGAACATGACAACTGTGGTATCGGTTGTCTTGTAAACATTAAGGGTAAGAGGTCTCACAGCATTGTAAACGATGCTATTGAAATCCTCAAGAACTTAGCACACAGAGGTGGTGTCGGTAGTGAGCCTGATACAGGTGATGGTGCTGGTATCTTAATTCAGATTCCTCATAAGTTTATGAAGAAGGTCTGTGACAACGACTCCATTAATCTTCCAAAGGAAGGCGACTACGGTGTAGGTATGCTTTTCTTATCTCCTGATACTGATACAAGAATGAATTCTCTTGCTAAGTTACAGGGTATTATTGAAGAAGAAGGTATGGAGTATCTGGGTTACAGAGAAGTTCCTACTTATTCAGAATGTATCGGTGCATCAGCTAGAGAGGCTATGCCTCACATTGTTCAGGTATTTATTAAGCGTCCTGAAGATGTAGAAGCCGGTATGGCATTTGAAAGAAAGCTTTTTGTAGTATTAAAGCGTTCAGAAAAAGAAATTAGATATTGTGAAGGCGAAAGGGATAGCTATTTCTATTTTGCATCTCTTTCTGCAAAGACTATTGTATACAAGGGTATGCTTACTCCAGACCAGGTAACTCGTTTCTATCTTGACCTTATGGACCTTGATATGACAACAGCTATTGCTCTTGTACATAGCCGTTTCTCTACTAACACATTCCCTAGTTGGGAAAGAGCACATCCTAACAGATACATTATCCACAATGGTGAAATTAACACTATCAGAGGTAATGTAAACTGGACAAATGCTCGTCAGAAAATGTTTGAAACTGACGCATTTGGCGATGATATTAAAAAGATTTATCCTGTTATCAATGAAGACGGTTCAGACTCAGCTATGCTTGATAACTACTTGAATATGCTTACACTTTCAGGTATTCCAATGGCACAGGCTGTTATGATGGCTATTCCTGAACCTTGGGAAAATGATGAAACAATGGACCCAGACAAGAGAGCTTTCTATGAGTACAATTCTACTTGTGGTGAACCTTGGGACGGTCCGGCAGCTATTGCATTTACAGATGGTGATGTTGTAGGTGCAACACTTGATAGAAATGGTTTAAGACCGGCAAGATACTATGTAACTAAGGACGATATGCTTATTTTATCTTCTGAAGTTGGTGTTCTTGATGTTGATGATTCTAGCATTATTGCTAAGAAACGTCTTGAACCGGGCAAGATGCTCCTTATTGATACTAAGCAGGGCAGAATTATTCCTGATGAAGAAGTAAAGGGCGAAATTGCTAAACAGCACCCATACAAGAAGTGGGTTGAAGAAAATCTTCTTGATATTGACAATATTAAAACTGGTAACAGAGTTTACCATTGGGAAGATGTTGTTGACCAGATTAAGAAAGATGCAGAATCTCATTCTTATGGTGAGCTTATGCAGAACAAACTTATTGAGCTTGAAACATTGTTTGTAAACAAGGAAAATAACTTTGACAGCAAACTTGACCTTCTTACTAAGCAGAAAGCCTTTGGCTACACTTGGGAAGATATTGATATGACATTAAAGCAGATTGTGGAAACAGGTACAGACCCTATTCATGCAATGGGTACAGATATTCCACTTGCTGTTCTTTCTGATAAGCCACAGCTTTTATACAACTACTTCCAGCAGCTTTTTGCACAGGTTACAAACCCTCCTATTGATGCAATAAGAGAAAAAATTGTAACAAGTACAATTACTTATTTAGGTGGAGAAAAGAACTTATTAAAGGCAGAACCTCAGAACTGCAAGAGAATAAGATGTAATTCTCCTATACTTACAAACAAGGAAATAGCAGACTTAAAGGCTATTAAGGATAATGACTTTAAGGCAGTTACTATTTCTATGTTATATAATCCAAAGGAAGAAAATGGTCTTGAAACTGCTCTTGATAAGATGTTTGAGGCTGTTGATATTGCTATGGACAATGATTACAACATCATTGTATTATCTGATAAGGGTGTAGATGAAAACAAGTGTGCAATTCCTGCACTTTTAGCCGGTGCCGGTGTTCATCATCACTTAATCAGAAATGGTAAGAGAATGAATGCAAGTATCATTCTTGAAACCGGTGAACCAAGAGAAGTACACCATTTTGCTGTTCTCCTTGGTTATGGTGTTAATGCAGTTAATCCATATCTTGCTTATGAAACATTAACAGATATGGCTGAAAATAAATACTTTGATAAAACAGCTGACGAGGCTGTTAATATCTACAGAAATGTTGTTACAAGTGGTATCGTAAAGATTATGTCTAAGATGGGTATTTCTACAATACAGTCTTATCAGGGTGCTCAGATTTTCGAAGCCCTTGGTATTAGCGAAAGCGTTGTAGACAAATACTTCACAGGTACTGTAACAAGAATCGGTGGTATTGATATTAACCAGATTGATAAGGAAGCTCAGTTACGTCACGAAAAGGCATTTGACCCATTAAAGAAGGTTGATGCTCTTGAAGCAGGTGGTAACTACAAGTGGAGAAAAGATGGCGAATGTCATATGTTCAATCCAAAGAGCATTTATCTTCTCCAGAGAGCTTGTCGTGAAGGCGATTACAAACTTTACAAAGAGTTTGCTGCTATGGAAAACGACACAAGCCAACAGCTTTTTAGAATTAGAGGTATGCTTGATATTAAGACAGTTGAAAAGCCAATTAATATTGACGAGGTTGAATCTGTAGAATCTATCGTAAAGAGATTTAAGACAGGTGCAATGAGCTACGGTTCTATTTCTAAGGAAGCTCACGAATGTATGGCAATAGCTATGAACAGACTTGGTGGTAAGTCTAACTCTGGCGAAGGTGGCGAAGAAGCTGAAAGATTTACTCCAGATGAAAATGGTGATTTAAGACGTTCAGCTATTAAGCAGGTTGCCAGTGGTAGATTTGGTGTAACAATCCACTACTTACAGAATGCTGTTGAAATTCAGATAAAGATGGCACAGGGTGCTAAGCCGGGTGAAGGTGGTCACTTACCAGGTAAGAAAGTTTACCCATGGATTGCTAAGGCTAGAAACTCAACTCCAGGTGTAAGCCTTATTTCTCCTCCACCACACCACGATATTTACTCAATCGAAGATTTAGCACAGCTTATTCACGATTGTAAGAATGCCAACAGAGATGCAAGAATTTCTGTAAAGCTTGTTTCTGAAGCAGGTGTTGGTACTATTGCAGTTGGTGTTGCTAAGGGTAGAGCAGATGTTATCTTAATCAGTGGTTATGACGGTGGTACAGGTGCTGCTCCAAGAACAGGTATCCGTCACGCAGGTCTTCCTTGGGAATTAGGTGTTGCTGAAACTCATCAGGCACTTCTTATGAACAACCTTAGAAACAGAGTTGTTATTGAAACAGACGGTAAGTTATTAACTGGTAGAGATGTAGCTGTTGCTTGTCTTTTAGGTGCTGAAGAATTCGGTTTTGCTACTGGTCCACTTATTACTATGGGCTGTGTAATGATGAGAGTTTGTAACCTTGATACTTGTCCAGTTGGCGTTGCTACTCAGAACCCAGAATTAAGAGCTAAGTTCAAGGGTAAGCCAGAATATGTTGAAAACTTCATGAGATTTATTGCTCAGGATTTAAGAGAATGGATGGCTAAGATTGGCGTTAAGAGCATTAACGAAATGGTTGGTCATGTTGAAAAACTTTCTCCTAGAAAGAATATCAACAACTGGAAGGCTAAGAATGTTGACCTTGCCGGTATGCTTTATCAGCCAAAGATTTGCTCTAACGACTATGAAAGATACTTCAACGTTAAGCAGGACCACGAACTTGAAAAGTGTCTCGATGTAAATGCTATTGTAAGACTTTGTCAGCCAGCTATTAAGAATGGTAAGAAGATTAGTGCATCTCTCGGTATTTCTAATACTGACAGAGTTTGTGGTACTATTCTTTCAAGCGAAATCACTAAGGTTTACGGTGTTGAAGGTCTTCCAGAAGATACAATCAACCTTGAATTTGTTGGTTCAGCTGGTCAGAGTTTTGGTGCATTCCAGAACCACGGTGTTACAATGAAGCTTTACGGCGATTCTAATGACTACATTGGTAAGGGTCTTTCAGGTGGTAAGATTATAGTTGTTCCTCCTAAGGACGCTAAGTTTGTAGCAGAAGATAATGTTATTATTGGTAACGTAGCATTCTATGGTGCTATTGATGGTGAAGCCTATATCAATGGTATGGCAGGTGAAAGATTCTGTGTAAGAAACTCTGGTATTTCTGCTGTAGTAGAAGGTATCGGTCACCACGGCTGTGAATATATGACTGGTGGTAGAGTTGCTGTACTTGGTAAGACAGGTATCAACTTTGGTGCCGGTATGAGTGGTGGTATAGCTTACGTATACAACGAAGACGGTCAGTTTGGATCAAGATGCAACAAGAATGGTCTTTTACTTGAAGAAATGGTAGAAGATAAGGATATTGCAGAATTAAAGAAGTTAATTGAAAATCACTTTAAATATACAAATTCTAAGAGAGCTAAGGCAATACTTGAAAACTGGGATACAGAATACAAGAAGTTTGTAAAGGTTATTCCTCAGGCTTATAAGGAAATGATTACAGAAATTGAAAAGTGTAAGGCTGCTGGTATGACAGATGAAGAAGCTAGATTAGATGCTTTCAGACTTGTAAGTCATACTGCTCCAGCTGCTACAAAGACTGAAAGGAGTGCTGTAAATGGGTAAGCCAACCGGTTTTATGGAATATGAAAGAAAATTACCTCAGGATAGAGAACCTGAGGTAAGAATGAAGGATTGGGAAGAATTTCACACTCATTGTAGCCTTGAAGACCTTCAGACACAGGGT
>UQYD01000041.1 GCA_900545305.1 uncultured Eubacterium sp. | reverse complement strand
CATTACGCCAGCAGTTGGTAAGTTGTAATACTGTGCCATTTCGTCAGTAATAGTTACAACACTAACACCTAAAGTTGCACTGTCAGTTGTATTCATAAGCTGTTCAATAAGTGGCTCAGCAACATTAGATGCAATACTGTAGCCAACACCTTCAACAGAAGTAAGTGCTATTTTGGCTGTGTTAATTCCAATTACCTGACCTTTTTGGTTAACTAAGGCACCACCACTGTTACCAGGATTAATAGCAGCATCTGTTTGCAATACAGTCAATTTTTTACCATTTATATTTACTTCTTTTGCACCAACGCTAATAATACCTTTTGTAGCTGTGTTACCCTGTCCTAATGCATTGCCTATAGCAATAACGGTGTCACCAACTTGTGTTGAATCTGAATCACCAAATTCAGCAACTTGAACATCTTTTACGCCAGCAGCAGCTAAATCTGAAAGTTTAACAGAGATAACAGCTAAATCTGAATTAGCATCTTTTCCAACTAATTCAGCAGATACTAAATCACATTCGTTTAAAGAAATGCTTACTCTGCTTGCCCCAGAAATTACATGGTAATTTGTAGCAATATAGGCCTTTTGACTATCCTTATAAAAAACTATACCAGAACCAGAACCTTCACTTTCATATGATTGATTAAAGAAATCTGTGCCCTGCACTACAGATGTAATACAAGCAATAGATGGTTTAACTTTTTTTATTATATTAACAGTATTCTGAGATTCCTCATCTAAAGTCTGTATAACACTTAAATCATTGCTATCTTGTTTTGTTGTAGTAGTATTTACATTAGTTGTGCTGACAGTAGGGGTTACAGAATGTACAATACTAGATGTTACAGGTATTGCAACACCAAGGCTTAGACCTACTGCTGAACCAATAATTAGAGATAAAATACTTGTCTTTATTATATTTATATTTATATTTATATTCTTCTTCATAAAACACACCTCCACTAATTATTAAAACTGGTCATTACTATTTGCTAATGTAGCCTTTACTTCGCCCTTCTGATTACCGTTTCTTATGACAGAAAGAGTAATGGTATCATTTGATTTATGACTAGAAATAATTTTTGAAAGTTCTTCTATACTATTGATTGTCTGTCCATCAACAGCTGTAATTATATCACTTACCTGTAAGCCAGATTTTTCGGCTGGTGAATTGCTTTCTATCTTGCCAACAAATACACCATTTATGTTTATATTATACATTTTCTTAAAATCATCTGTAATACTATAGCCAGAAATACCTAAGTATGGTTTGTCAACTGTACCCTTTTCCATTAATTCTTTTGCAATAGTTTTGGCTTGATTAATTGGAATAGCATATCCTGTACCTTCAACACTTGTTTGAGATGCTTTTGCTGAATTGATACCGATTACCTCACCATCAGTATTAACTAATGCACCACCACTGTTACCAGGGTTTATAGCAGCATCTGTTTGTATTGCATTATATTTTACACCATCAATATTTAAAACTTTATTTTCGGCTGAAATTATACCTACAGTAGCTGTTTTACCTTGACCCAATGCATTACCAATGGCAATAACGGTTTGTCCGACTTCTATTTTATCAGAGTCACCAAGTTTAGCAGTAGTTATATTTTCTATCCCTGCAGATTTTAAATCTGATTTTGATACAGAAATTACGGCAAGGTCAGATGTAGCATCTTTTCCAACTAATTTAGCATTAATTTGTTCTTTACCTGTTATAGAAATAGTAACGGAATTTGCAGAATCTACAACATGGTTATTAGTTAGGATATATACTTTATCATTATCCTGTGAATATATGATACCTGAACCAGAGCCTTCTTCATCAACAGTTTGATTAAACATATTAGAAGCAGTAACTTTTATAGAAATGTTTACTACAGAGTTTTCAACGTTGCTAACTGTTTTTGAAATGTTTTGCTTGGATGAAGCTGAAGTAGAAACGGTACTATTATTTGTTGTTGAAGTATCATTATTTCTATTGTTTATCTTTGAAAAAGAAAAGCTACCATTTATTGCGTTATTAATACCGGATATTACGGAATTAGATGTGTTTAGTCCAACCCCTAAGAAATAGCCAAATGATGCACCACAAAGTATAGTTCCAGCTAATCCAACAGCAATACTTTTTTTATAGGTATATTTTTTTGTACTTTTTTCTTTTGAATCATCTCCAGCGTCGTTATTTGTAAAATTATAATTTATACTATCGCTTTCAATATCCTTTGGAGATTGATTTTCAAAGCTTTCTTCAGTTGTATTGTTTTTATTAATTTCATTTTTATTTTCATTCATAATTATAGCCCTCCTCACAATGACTATGTCATTCTTTAGATTTAATTTAAGTGAATTGTAGCACATTAAAAATAAAAAAGTGTGAATAAATTGTAAACAAAAACGCTTTGCCAATTTTTTAATGCTTTCTTAATTCAAATGTAATAAAAACATAATAAAAAGAGTCTTGATAAAGGTTTTTTCTTAATAAATATATCTATAATAATATTAAATATAAATAATATATAGAATGAAATTTTTACAGAAAAAGACCTTCAAACAATTAATTTATAAAAAAATGTTTGAAGGTCTAAGTTTAAATTTATTTAAATTGGATAAATTTTAGAATTTACATCTGCTAAGTTAGGGTCTACGCCAAATTTCTGAGCCTGTCTAAACTTGAAGTAGTCCATAGCCTGTTGAGGGAATAAAGCATAACTAAGAACATCTTCTTCTTGCTGCTTATAGTCTTTCATTTCTGCTTCAAATTTTGCCATTTCTGGTTCAATTAAATCAGCTGGTCTACAAGTAATAGGTTCTTCATCACCTATTATCTTCTTGCGAATTTCTTCTGAAATAGGTACAGGAGTCTGACCGTACATACCTCTTACAATATCTTTTGTTTCCTTTGGAACCATTTTATATCTTTCACCCATTAGCACATTTAAAACAGCTTGAGTACCAACAATCTGGCTAGATGGTGTAACAAGTGGAGGATAGCCTAAATCTGCTCTTACCTTTGGGATTTCAGCTAAAACGGCATCATATTTATCCTCAGCATTGGCATTTTTGAGCTGACTAACAAGGTTAGATAACATACCACCAGGAACTTGATAAATTAAAGTAGATATATCTACACCAAGCATTTTAGTATTCAAAAGACCAGATTTTATATCATCTTCTCTTATAGGTTTGAAGTAATCTGTAATTTCTTTTAAGGCTGAAAGGTTAAGATTTGTATCATAATCTGTTCCTTGTAATGCTGCAACCATAACTTCTGTTGCTGGCTGTGCTGTACCCATACTTAATGGAGACATATCAGTATCAATAATATCAGCACCTGCTTCAATAGCTTTTAAATAAGTCATAGATGCTACACCACTTGTGTAGTGACTATGAACTTCAATAGGTACATTAACTTCTTCTTTAATTGCCTTAACTAAATCATATGCTGGCTTTGGAAGGAGAAGTCCTGCCATATCTTTTATACAAATAGAATCAGCACCAAGACTTTCATATCTTTTAGCTAAATCTACATAATATTCAAGAGTATGAACATCACTTAGTGTATAGCTAATAGCAAGCTGAGCATGTGCATTTTCAGCCTTTGTAGCTTTGACTGCTGTTTCAAGATTTCTGGCATCATTCAATGCATCAAAAATTCTTATAATATCAATACCATTTTCAATACTCTTTCGAACGAAAGATTCAACTACATCATCAGCATAATGCTTATAACCAAGGATATTTTGACCTCTCAAAAGCATCTGAAGTTTTGTATTCTTTAATACAGAACGGAATTTTCTGAGTCTTTCCCATGGGTCTTCCTTTAAAAACCTTAGACATGAATCAAATGTAGCACCACCCCATACTTCCATGGCACCAAAACCGATTTCATCCATTTTACTAAGAATAGGAAGCATATCTTCTATTCTCATTCTAGTAGCAATTAAAGATTGCTGACCATCTCTTAATGTACAATCACAAATTTTAATAGTTTTAGACATTATATTACCTCCTATCCTCTATATAACTGTAAGAATATACCAGATGCAATAGCAGAACCTATTACACCAGCTACATTTGGACCCATAGCATGCATAAGTAAATAGTTGTTAGGGTTCTCTTTTTGACCAACGTTTTGGGCTACTCTTGCAGCCATAGGAACGGCTGAAACACCAGCTGCACCAATAAGTGGATTAACTTTACCACCTGAAAGTTTACACATTATTTTACCACCAATAACGCCTGAAGCAGTTGAAATACAGAAAGCAATTAAGCCTAAAAGAAGTATAAATAATGTTTGAGCCTGTAAAAATTGGTCAGCTCTTGTTGTAGCACCAACTGATACACCGATGAATATACTTACGATGTACATAAGAGCCTCTGATGCGTGATGAGCAAGTTTTTCTGTAACACCACTTTCTTTGAATAAGTTACCTAACATAAGCATACCAATTAATGATGCTGTATCAGGAACGATTAAAATTACTAGAATAGCTGTTATAATAGGAAAAAGAATTCTTTCCTTTTTTGAAACAACTCTAAGTTGTTCCATTTTTATAGCTCTTTCTTTCTTTGTAGTAAGTAACTTCATAATAGGTGGCTGAATAATTGGAATTAAAGCCATATAAGAATACGCAGCAACAGTTACTCTTGATAAAAGATGAGGAGCAAGCTGTGTTGTAGTAAAAATAGCCGTTGGACCATCAGCACCACCAATAATACCTATAGAAGCTGCTTCTTGGAAATTAAAACCAAGACATAATGCTCCTAAAAAGGCTGCAAATATACCGAACTGGGCAGCTGCACCTAATAATAGACTTTTAGGATTTGCTATTAAAGGACCAAAGTCTGTCAATACACCAACACCCATAAAAATAAGTGGAGGGAATATACCTAATTCGTCACCTTGGAAAATATACCAGAGTAAACCACCGTTTGAAGTATCTGTTGGTTCATTCATTATTCCTGCACCAGGCAAATTAGCTAAAAGCATACCAAAGGCAATAGGTAAAAGCAACAACGGTTCATATTTTTTTACGATAGCTAAATAGAGAAGGAAACAAGCTATAACAATCATTATTAAATATTTATAGTTATCTCCTTGAGCAAACTGGGCAAATCCTGTGTTAAGAAGGAAGTCCTTTAATGCTTCAAATAATTGTTCCATATTTTTTACGCCTCCTAAAATTATTCGGCAACAGTAATGAGGACATCTCCAGAAGCAACTGTTTGACCCTTTGTTACATTTACTGATGCAACAGTACCAGCACTTGGAGTAACAATTTCATTTTCCATTTTCATAGCTTCAAGTACAACAACGCACTGATTTGCCTCTACTTTATCGCCCACATTTACTTTAATATCAAGTATATTACCAGGCATTGGGCTTGTTACTTTTGCACTGCCTTCAGAACCTGTAGGAGCAGGAGCTGGTGTAGCTGCAGGAGCAGCAGCTGGTGTTGGTGCAGCTACTGGAGTTGCTTGAGTAACAGTAGGAGCTTTTGTAGCAACTGCTCCATTTAATTCTTCAACTTGAACATCATAAGTGTTACCATTTACCGTAATTCTATAATTTTTCATTATTATTGTCCTCCTAAAAAATATTATTTTGCTGTTCAGTTACAGCTTCTTTATTCCAACTTGAAACTCGTCTTATACTTCTTACAACTAACTTATCTGGGCCAACTTTGGCTTGTGCTGCAATAGCAGCAGTAATCACAGCGATAAGTTCTAAATCATCTTGTAATGGCTGTTCTTGAACAACTGGTTCAGAAACTTCTTTAACTGTTTTATTATTAGTTGCTTGTTCAACCGTTTCATTTTGGGCTTTGATTTTTTTGTTTTCTAAATTTGCAACAACGTTAAAAATCATAAGAACGAAACATATAAAGGCTAAGACTGCAATGACTATTATAAAACCCATTACAGTAACTTCTACACCTTGTAAAAAAATATCCATTTATAGTCACCTCTTAATAATCATTGCTTGAATGTTTTTTAGCAGGTTTTACTACTCTCTTAGTTAATAACATTTCGATAGCTGAAATAATACGTTTTCTAGTATTTGATGGAAGTATAACAGTATCTACAAATCCGTTTCCTGCTACGGCATATGGATTTGAAATGTCATCAAATTTGCTAGAATCAATTTGTAAAATATTTATTGAACTTGTTTTATCCATTAAAGCTATTGTAGCTGTTGGCCAAGCATAAACAATATCAGCACCGATATGCTTAGAATTCATCAAGAAATAAGCATTACCTATACCATTTCTTAAAATAATATTTATTTTAGGAACAGTAGCATTGGCAAAACTTGACATAAGAATACTGCTATATTTTATAATGCCCATCTGTTCTTCTTTGAGTTCTTTTTCGTAACCAACAATATCTGTAAAAGTTAAAATTGGAATATTAAATGCATCACATGTGTTTATGAATTCACTCGCTTTTTTAGCAGCTTCAACATTTAATAGTCCATTATTTGCAACGATGCCAGTAGTAACTCCATCAAATTTTGTAAAACCGGTAATAATATTTTCAGCATAGTTTTCACGAAGTTCAAGGAAAATATTATTGTCAGCCACTGAAGTAATAACATATTTCATATCAATAGGAGTAACATCATCTTCAGGAACAATAGTATCTAAGTTTGAATCTACACGATTTAAATCGTCACTAGTTAATTCAGGTCTAACTAAATCAAGATTATTCTCTGGTAAGAAATCAATTAATTGTCTTACTTTTGTGAAACAAGCTTTTTCATCATCACAACAAATGTGAATCATACCTTCTTTAGAAAGTGTATCTGCCCCACCAAGTTGTTCATAAGATGTAGATTTACCATCAAGTCCAGGCATTGTGGCAGGACTCATCATAAACATTTTTGCATTTTTATTGCACATCACAACAAAATCAGATACTATAGGCATAAAACTTGCAATTCCAAGGCAATCACCTAATATTATACTTATCTGTGGAACAACACCACTAGCGTTAGTTTGGTTTCTAAATATAGTTCCATATGCTTCAAGGGTATTTAAACCTTCTTCAAGCTTTAGACCTTTTGAATCCATTATAGATATAACAGGGCTACCCATTTTCAACGCTAAATCATAGATATTTCCAATCTTTTTTGCGTGTTTTACACCGACAGGGCCATTCTGGCAGAACGCATAAACAATTTTACCGTTAATAGTACCATAACCGGTTACAACACCAGCATCAGTGTTAAACGAACCTATTTCAACAAAACTATTTTCGTCAAATAGATTTTCTAACCTTAAACGTGCTTCACTTGGTTGTTCATTCATTTTTGATATTAAATCATTAATTTGTCCAAGTCTACTCATTTTACTTCCCTCCACTAACATCAACAGGATAAAAAAACATAAAAATTTGTAAAATACCTTGTAATTCTCTATATTTTATTGTACTATAAAATAGAAAATATTCTAATACTTATTTATATATAATTCATATAACGCATGAGTTATAATTAGGAGGTAAATATGGATTTAAAAGAATTTGAATACGTTCTTGCAATTAATGAAGATAAAAGTTTTTCAAAAGCTGCAAAACGACTTTTCATATCACAACCATCATTAAGCCAATATATTAATCGACTAGAAAATCAACTTGGTGTAACTTTGTTTGATAGAAATACCATACCTCTTACTCTAACATATGAAGGCGAACTATATATTGAAGCAATGCAAAATATTGTAGAAATTTTTAATGGAATGCAGAAAAGCTTTGATGATATTTCCGAACTAAAAAAAGGCAGGATAAACATAGGTCTTACACCATCAAAAGCAAATAATCCGTTGCCAGCAATATTGCCGGTTTTTAAAGAGCATTATCCAGATATAGAGCTTATACTAACGGAAGCAACTTCTTTAGAGTTGGAAAATCTGCTTGTCAAAGGTGCTGTTGATGTATGTATGATGAATTTACCAATAAAGAGTAAAGGCATCGAATATGAGCCTATTATGACGGAAAATATCTTTTTAGCTGCACCACCTGATTTTACACCAAAAAATGTTGAAAAATCAAGCCCATTTCCGAAAATTAATATTAAAGATTTAGAAAATGAACAATTTATCCTTCTTCATTCGGACCAGAGATTACGACAAATTGCAGATAATATATTTGATAGTATAGGAATGAAGCCGAAAGTTCTTCTTCAAACAAGTAGTATAGAAACTGCTATTAGATTATCTGCAGCCAATATGGGATTTAGTTTTGTCCCAGAATCTTCAGTTAGATTTTCTTCAATGGTAAATCCGCCCAAATATTATACTTTTGGTAATACTGAAACTAGTTGGACTTTGGTGATAGCATATAGACAGAATGCTTATAGAAGTAAAGCTGTTACTGCTTTTGCAGAAATAGCAAAAAAAGTTGTATCACGATAGGAGAAAATTATGTTTACAATACTTGATTTTGAATTTAATCAAGCTTTTTCAATGAATAATTGCAAAGATATGGTAAATCCTAAATGTAGGTTTGAAATTATACAGATTGGAGCTGTGAAGGTTGATGATAATTATGATATAATAGATGAATTTAATATATTGATTAAACCAAATATATATCCAACTATTCATCCATTTGTAGAAAAGATTACAGGTTTTACAGATAAAGATTTTAAATATAAACCTTATTTTCCAGAGGCGTTTAAAAAATTTAGAAGATTTTTAGGTGATGATACAGTATTAGGAACATGGGGATATAGTGATATTCGTGCTTTATTTAGAAATTTAACATATTACAATATAGCTACAGAGCCTATGATTATTGAATATGTAGATATTCAAAAAATGGCGACACAGCATTTGAAATATTCCAAAGGTGGAGCTATTGGTTTGAAAAATGCTGTCGAAGCGTTTGAAATTGAAATAGACAGACCTTTTCACCATGCACAAGATGATGCATACTATACAGCTAAGGTTTTAAAGGAAATTGCACCAGAAAAATTACCTGTTAGAATTTTTAATTCTTCTCATCTTAAACCTAAAAAAATACAGGAAAATCGTATTCAAGCAATAAAGTGTAGACGTTCCAAGTCAAATAGAACAAGAAAAAGTAAATGATTATAAAAGAAAATAAAAACATCCTACAAATTTTTATACCTTTATTTGTAGGATGTTTTTTATGAAAAAATTATTTTAAAAAACCGGAAATTATTTTTTCCTCAGCTTGTTCAGCAGTAAGACCTAATGTTCTTAATTTTAAAATTTGTTCGCCAGCTATTTTTCCAATAGCAGCTTCATGAATTAAGGCAGCATCTGGATTTTCAGCTACTAAAGATGGCTGAGCTATAACAGAACCGTTTCCATCTAGTATAGCATCACACTCAGAGTGACCTGTACATATATTCTTACCAATAATCTTAGAAGTATATTCTTGTTTAGAATTGTCCCTGGCAACTGAACGAGAAACAATGTCAGTTCCAGAATTTTCTCCTTCAAGAGTTACAACGAAATCAGTCTTTGCATACTCTTTTCCAGATGTCATAATACGTTCTTTAATAATCAGTTTTGCATTCTTGCCTAAAGTTCCTCTTGTCTTACGGTCTGTGCTATCTACGCCACTAAGTTGAATAGTGTCCATTGTAAGAATTGCATTTTCTCCTAAAGTGCAATCTGTTACAGGGTCGATTCGTTTTGCTCCAGTACCTTTACCTGTACCAATATGTTTTTCTTTATATAAAACATTAGAATTTTTTTCAAGAAAGAATCTATGAACACCATTGTGTCTAGCGTCATGACCATCATCTGTATGAACTCCACATCCGGCAACAATTGTAACATCTGCACCCTCGCCAACAAAAAAGTCATTGTATACGATGTCATCTACATTCCCTTTTGTGACACAGGCAGGAATATATACAGTTTCATCTTTAGTATTAGGTGCAATTATTATATTTATACCAGGAGCATCGTCTTTTGGCTCTATTTTTATATTTTCAGAAGACTGTCTGCCAGCACACTGACCATCTTCACGAATATTAAATGCTCCATTAAATTTTCCTTTGAAATCGGATACTATTTTTAAAATTTCTTCTGTAGTTTTTTTCATTAGTTGTTACCCCCATTTAGACAACAATCACCAGTGTTAGATACCTCTAAAAGAGTTGGTAAAATTTCTTCTTTTTTACCGATATTTTTAACAACCCCATTCGCAATAACAACTATTTCATCAGCAATATTAAGTATTCTCTCTTGGTGAGATATAATAAGCAATGTGCCTGCATAGTTTTCTTTTATTTCAACAAAGGCATCAATTAATTCATTAAAACTCCAAAGGTCAATGCCTGCCTCTGGTTCATCGAAAATAGTAAGTTTTGTGTTTCTTGCAAGGACAGTAGCAATTTCAATTCTTTTTATTTCACCACCGGAAAGGCTAGAATTAACTTCTCTGTCTATGTAATCACGGGTACATAGACCTACTTTGCCAAGTAATGAACAAATTTCTTTTTCTTCTATTTTTTTACCGGCAGCAAGTTCAAGTAAATCTCTGACAGTTATACCCTTAAAGCGTACAGGCTGCTGAAATGCATAACTTATACCCTTATTTGCCCTTTCAGTTATATCTAAAGAAGTAATATCTTCACCATCTAAAATGATGTTACCAGATGTTGGTTCTTCTAATCCAGCGATTAATTTTGCAAGAGATGTTTTACCACCACCATTTGGACCAGTAATTACTACTAGTTTTCCAGACGGGATTTCTAAATTTATATTTTTAATAATTTCTGTACCATCAGAAACTTTCCATTTTATGTTTTGTAGTTCTAACATTGTAAGTTCCTCCTAAAATCTAGTGTTATTAATAAAAGTTAGTTGTATTAAAGTGTTTCTAATAATTCATAGAAATTAGGGAAAGAAATAGTTACGCAATCAGAATCAAGAATAGTTGTTTCGCCTTCAGCAACTAAAGCGGCTATAGCACAGGACATTGCAACTCTGTGGTCTAAATGACTATCTACAGTAGCACCTTTTAATTTTTGGTTGCCTTCAATAATCATACCATCTTCGGTTTCTGTGATTATAACACCCATTTTACCTAATTCTGTACTCATAGTTGCTATTCTATTAGATTCTTTAACCTTTAATTCCTCAGCATCTTTAACAACAGTAGTTCCTTCAGCACAAAGAGCAGCCACAGCAAATACAGGAATTTCATCTATCATTCTTGGAATTATACTTCCTTCAAGTGTTGTAGAGTGAAGTTTTGAAGATTTTACTTCGATATCACCTACAAGCTCGCCACCAGATTCTCTTTGGTTAAGAATATTTATTTCGCCACCCATTGCACGTAAAGCATCAATAATACCTGTTCTTGTTTCATTTATACCTACATTTTCAATTATAATATGAGAATTTGGAACAATTAATCCAGCTACCATAAAGAAAGCAGCAGACGAAATATCACCAGGAACGTTGATAGGTTTTGCGTAAAGTTCTTCTACAGGAGTAGATGTAATTACACCATTTACATTTTTGATATTAGCTCCAAAATAATTTAAAATTATTTCTGTATGATTTCTTGAAGCAACAGGCTCATTGATAACTGTAGTTCCATCAGCAAAGAGACTTGCTAAAAGAATAGATGACTTTACTTGAGCACTTGCCATAGGCATAGTGTATTCAATAGAATGAAGTTTTGAACCATGTATTGTGAGTGGAGCAAAGCCGTCATTTGTACTTTCAATATTAGCTCCCATTTCAGTAAGAGGATTTATAACTCTTCTCATTGGTCGTTTTTGAATGGAACTATCGCCATTTAATACTGTATCAAAGTTCTGAGCAGATAAAATACCAGATATAAGTCTAATTGTAGTGCCACTGTTCCCAACATCTAAAGTTTCTGCTGGGGCAGAAAGACCATGAAGACCTTTACCGTGAACAGTAACATTTTCTCCGTCAACATCTATTTCTATGCCAAGTTTTCTAAAACAAGAAATAGTTGACATACAATCATCACCGGTTAAGAAACCAGTAATCTTTGTTTCTCCTTTTGCTAGTGAGCCAAACATAATAGCTCTATGGGAAATAGACTTATCACCAGGAATTTTAATTTGACCGTTTAATTTTTCTATAGGTGTTATAGTTTTATTCATAATTCAAATTTTCTCCTTTATTTATTGAATACTTTGTAATTCATAGACTTTAAAATATCAATTGCCCTATTTTTATGAGATTCATTTTCAAAAGCTATATAAAGTGCACCATCGTTATAATCTCTAGTGTTTCGTATACCTATATTTTTTATATTAACGCTATTAACACTTAGCAATGTTGCTATTGTTGCTATTGCACCAGGCTGGTCCACTACATCAACAGCAATTTCATAAAATTTACATACAGTATTTTCATTTCTGCTTTCAAAAGTGTTTCTGTAATCCCTTGCACTCTCAAAAAAAGAGTATATATCCTCTTTCCTTTCAAGCGATTTTTTTAATTCTTTTATTGTTTCGATATATGTGTCAAGTACTTTTAGTATTGGCTCTCTGTTATCTTGACAAATGCTGTTCCATACATCTGGGCTAGAACTAGCTATTCGTGTAATATCTCTAAAACCACCAGCTGCAAATGAGTGCATATATCCATTATCATCAGCTAAATTTTTTACCGTATTTACAAGAGAGGATGCAATAATATGAGGAACATGACTAATTGCCGCAACAGTATAATCATGAATTTCAGGGGAAATAACAACAGGAGTTGCTCCTAATATTTTAGCAATATCAGTCATTTGATTTATCTTAGATTGTGGCACATCATTTATTGGGGTGAAAATATAAAAAGCATTTTCAAATAGATGTGCTTTTGCTGATTTATATCCTGTTTGTTCAGAGCCGGCCATTGGATGTCCACCTATAAAGCATATATCTTTAACGTTTGATAAAGTATCACAAATTTTCTTTTTAGTACTACCTACATCTGTGATGATACAATCCTTTTTTATAAACGGCTTTAATTTACTTACATATGTAGGTATTGTGTCAACAGTTGTACATACAATAATTATGTCACATTCGTTAAAAATTGACATATCTGTAAGACTATATTCATCAATTACACCATCGTTGTAAGCGTCTATAAGTGACTTTTCACTTCTGTTCATTGCTAAAATTTTAATATCTGTTTTTTCTTTAAGGGCCTTTGCTATAGAACCACCTATTAAGCCAAGACCTATAATTCCTATAACCATTGGAACACCTCTCTAATATGAGCATTATCCATATTATTGTAACACTAATACTACATTTGGTCAATATAATTTGAAAAGTGAGTGTTAAATCCTAAAATAATTTATCTTTAAATTGCAAATTATTGTAAAAATTAATGAAAATATTAAAGGAATTTGAATAAATTTGTTGAATTTATAAATACTAAAGAGAAAGCGTTTGTGCAATTGAGTTAAAATATGCACATAATATATTCTATAAATGTAATAAACGGACAAAAGGAGTGGTGTTTTTATGAAGAGTTATCCAGCAAGTCAAATTAGAAATGTTGCAATTATTGGGCATAGTGGTGTTGGTAAGACTACTATCGCTGAGGCATGTTTGCATGTTAGTGGTGTATCAAAAAGATTTGGACGAGTAGAAGAAGGAAATACAATTAGTGATTATGACCCAGAAGAAATAAAAAGAAAGATTTCTATCAATTCTTCTATGATTCCTGTAGAATGGTTGGAAGAAAAAATTAATTTTATTGATACTCCAGGATATTTTGATTTTCTTGGTGAAGTTAAACAGGCACTTAGTGTATCTGATTTGGCACTTATAGTTGTTGACGCAAAGGCTGGTGTACAAGTTGGAACTGAAAAAGCTTGGCAGATGGCAACAGAAATGGGCGTACCAAAGATGATTTTTGTTAATGGTATGGATGATGAATCAGCCGATTTAGATACAGTTGTAGAGGCTATGAAGCAGGTTTTTGGTAAGAGTATTGCCCCACTTCAAGTTCCTTTTTATGAAGACAATAAATTTGTTGGATTTGTAAATGTTATCAGAAGAGCTGCAAGAAAATTTATGAATGGACTTGTAGAACCTTGTGATATGCCTGATGGATTAGATGATTCAGTTGAGAGTATGAGAAAAATGGTTGAAGAGGCTGTTGCTGAAACTGATGACGAATTGATTGAAAAGTTCTTTAATGATGAAAGCATGACTCCTGAAGAAATACATAAAGGATTAAGAATTGGTATTGTTGATGGTACAGTTACACCAGTTATTTGTGGTGCTGCTATATATACAATAGGAATTAGAGTATTAATGAATTCTATAAATAAGTTTTTACCACCGACTAATGAGGTTAAAGCAACAATAACAGCTATAAATCCTAAAACTGATGATTACGTTGAAATTAATTGTGATGAAAATGATCCATTGTCAGCTTTTGTATTTAAAACAATTGCAGACCCTTATGTAGGAAGATTGAGCCTTTTTAAAGTTTGTTCTGGTATTATGAAAAAAGACTCAATGGTTAAAAATGTAAATAAGAATATTGCTGAAAAAATAGGAAAGTTGTATATACTTAGAGGTAAGGAACAATTAGAAGTTGATGAGTTGAGAGCCGGTGATATAGGTGCGATAGCTAAGTTACAGAATACTAGTACATGTGATACCTTAGCTTCAACTGATAGACCAGTACAGTTCCCTGAAATCAGTTATCCTAAAGCTCATATGAAGAAAGCTATTAGACCTAAAACAAAAGGTGATGAAGATAAATTAGCAAGTGCAATCAACAAGATTCTTGAGGAAGATAAGACTCTTAATTTTACAGTAGACAAAGAAACTAAGCAATCTATAATAAGTGGTTTAGGTGACACTCATATTGATGTATTTGTTAGCAAGTTAAAAAATAAATATAAGATTGATGTGGATTTGGATAAGCCTATTGTTCCATATAGAGAAAAGATAAGAACAAAAGTACAGGCTAGAGGAAAGTATAAAAAACAGTCAGGTGGTCATGGTCAGTTTGGTGATGTAGTTATTGATTTTGAGCCAATTGAAGACCAGACTATACCATATGTTTTTGAAGAGAAGATTTTTGGCGGTGCTGTTCCTAAACAGTATTTCCCTGCTGTAGAAAAAGGATTACAGGAGAGCATTAAATCTGGTCCTTTGGCGGGATATCCAGTTGTTGGCATAAAGGCAACTCTTATAGATGGCTCTTATCATCCGGTAGATTCTTCTGAAATGGCCTTTAAGATGGCGACAACAATGGCTTTTAAAGATGCTTTTTCACAGGCTAAACCAGTTATTCTCGAACCTATATCTTCTGTAGCTGTTACAGTACCAGATAGCTATACTGGTGACATTATGGGAGATTTGAATAAACGTAGAGGTAGAATTTTGGGAATGGATAAGGTTGGAGATAACCAAATTATACAAGCAGAAGTTCCTACAGCTGAAATGTTGGAATATTCTACAGATTTGAGAAGTATGACTCAAGGAAGAGGCTCTTATACTGAAGAGTTTATAAGATATGAAGCTGTTCCTGTAGATATTCAAAATAGAGTTATAGAAAAACGTAAAGCAGAGATGGCAACAAAAGTAGATAAATAGTACATAGCAACAAATAAGAGGAGACATCATTTAATGTTAATGGACATCTCCTCTTATTTGTTGTGCATATTATAATTTTATTATACCCTTTTCATACATATTGTTAATTGCGATTATTATACCGAGCTTTGCATGAGCCCAAGTTAAACCACCTTGTAAATAAACTGTATACGGAGGTTTC
>UQYD01000040.1 GCA_900545305.1 uncultured Eubacterium sp. | reverse complement strand
GGTGCATGGCTATGGGAAGAATATATGAATACCTTACTTAAAGATATTTTTTACCACCCGATGAATAAGGAGAGAGAAGGAGCACAATGGCTATTTGCTAAAAATAAAGGGAAAATTTATCCAGATTTTATTAGCAAAAATACAAAGAAAAATATAATAGCTGATGCAAAATATAAACCTATTGATAATATACATAATAAAGATTATTTGCAGTTGTTAGCTTATATGTTTAGGTTTGATGCAAAACAGGGGTATTATTTATATCCAGATACTGAAGATAGAGAAGATTTAAAACTTTTTTTGAATAAAGGGTCTAAATATGAATCTAATATGCAAGCAAGAGATGATATTTTTGTTGTAAAACATGGATTAAAAATACCAATTAATACTAGAAGTTATGATGATTTTGTTTTAATGATGAACAAAAGCGAAGAGAAATTTATAGATGTATTTGAAAATTAAAGATTAGTTCTTGACCAAGTTTTTATTCTTTTAGAGATTTATATTTGAAATACTATTTACGTTTAAGTAAAATGCTAAAAAATAATAAATATTATATAAAAGTTATATACAGGATAGATAATGTTGTATAGATTACATATGGAGGTGTTTTTATGAAATTTAATCCGGGGTTAGAAATAGGACAAATATTAAAAAATGATGATATTGTAAATATTTTTAAGTGTGGAAACATGGGAGGAATGAGACGTTCAAAGGCTACAAATACTTTGGTTATTGTTTCAGATTATACAAAGGGACTTTACCATGATAAATGGATTGGAGGGGTTCTTCATTATACCGGTATGGGTAAGTTAGGGGACCAAGATATTCAGTGGGCACAGAATGCAACATTGGCTAAAAGTGGTCATAATGGAATTGATATTCATTTATTTGAAGTTATAAATCCAAAAGAGTATATTTATTGTGGTAGAGTTGAGTTGGTAGAGGAACCATATACAGAAATACAGTCAGACGAAGAAGGAATTCCACGTAGAGTATGGATGTTTCCTGTACAACCAGTACCGGATAATGATGTTGAAAAACCACAGATGTTTGTATTTAAAGATATGGAAGATTACAAAACACGTGGAAAGAATGTAGATGAAGAATATGCGAAAATATTAGCTGAAAATAAAAAAAATATAGGTAAATCTATTTATGTGCAAAAAGTTAATTCAGTGAAGGAGTTGGAACATAAAATAGAAATACCCGAGGATGTTGTTGGCAAGAAAATCAAACATAAAAAATATGGAATAGGAACAATTACTGAAATTAATGGCAAATCAATATATATAGTTTTTGATAATAAAGGAGAAAAAAAGATGGTGTATGATATATGTATAAAAAATAAAATATTTGAGTTTATTTGAGGTGTAGTATGAAAACAATAAAAGTAGTTGCGGCAGTGATAAGTGATTCTTTAGAAAATCCTAAAAAATTTTTGGCTACAGCTAGAGGATATGGCGAATTTAAGGGAAAGTGGGAATTTCCTGGAGGAAAGATTGAGGTTGGGGAAACGTCTCAGCAAGCCTTGGTAAGGGAAATTCAAGAAGAACTTAATGTAAAAATTAAAGTATGTGATTTAATTGATACTGTGGAATTTGATTATCCTAAATTTCATTTAAGTATGAAATGTTTTTTATGTGTTATAGTAGATGGGGAGATTATATTTAAAGAGGCAGAAGATGCAAAGTGGCTTGACAAAAATGAACTATATAGTGTTGATTGGTTACCAGCAGATAGGATTATTGTTGAAAGGTTAAAGGCTTAATTAAAATCTACAATTTATGATTGTGAATAAATATTTGAAGTTTATATAGAACAGCATAAACAAAATAGAGGTATATTATTTCATTAGTTTAATTTTATTATGGGTTACATAATTGCTTAAGATTAACTACATAATTGTGTTATTTTATAGATTTTTTTATGTGGCATATGGGTATACAAATTATAAATGATATATCAAAAAAGCCCAATTATATGGGCTTTTTTGATAAACTTGGTTACCTCAAAAGGGTAGCAATTACATGACATAATAAAGATTATAAAGTTATTTATCGAAAAATTTTATGGTTCTGTGATATTCAAGATATTTTTTGTTTTCTTCTGAAACGGAAATTTTCATTGATGGATTAATTCCCAAAAGTGAACAATCTTTGTTATCTAATCTTTTTGAAATTATTATATTTCCTTCATCTGAAAATGTTATAAAACCAGCATCAAATAATGCGTCATGATTTGGGCATAGTAAGAAACCGTTATTAACATCTAATTTTTCGTTTTCATCACTTACTGACCAAGGCTTAATATGGCTCGCTCTTAATAAAGAAGGGTTATCTAGTTTACATAGACAGCAAGAGTTATACTTATTTAAAAGACGCTTTCTAAAAATACTTTGGTTTACCCTTCTTTTTATTAATGCTGTTATTTCTTTCCCTTTTATTTCAGAATTTTCAATATCATTAATTATTTCTTTGATTTCTTTATTTGGTTTATTTTCGCCATTCTTATATGTAGTTATCAAATTATATAAATCTTTACCAACTGGGTCATCAGTATAATATTTTTTATAGCTAACAGTATATTTGTTCCAATTATATGGGTTGTCTTTTTTAATATATATATAATCATCAAGGAAAAATATATCCTTTAATATAATACAACCAATATCAGTGCTTACTTGAAATTTTTTGTCTTCTACTGTATTTTGGATAGAAGAAAGCAAATCTTCTAAAGATTCACTACCATTACTTATACCATACTTTTCCCATGCATCAGCTATACTCATTTTTTCAAAATGTGAGAAGTAAGCACCCCCAACTATTGCTACATTTTCGCTATTTGTTTTATCGTGCGAAAGGAATACAAAAAGCTCACCTTCTTTAAGAGATTTAAACTCTTTTTCGTCGGAAGTCCAAAAATTAATGTATTTACCAAGTCTTCCGTTTTCATAATTAGTTTTTAAACTTGATATCCATTTTGAACTTGTTCTTCTTACACAAAATGTACTCATAGTAATCACCAGCCCCTTAATAATATTTATAAGTATATAATAATATATTTATAATAATAAGTCAATTAATTTATATTATGATTTGAAAATATTTTAATTATGTTATTGCATTTTCAAATATATTTCAATATAATATTTTTATAAGTTCTAATAAACACGATGAACTGAAAAATATCTATTGATAGGTACTATTATGTGGAAAATGGCTATGTAGATTGCGATGAGATAACATGGAGTAGAATTACATATTTTGAGTGGTGGAATTGAGAATTTCTTTATATATTAATTTAAAAGCTAAAGGTTATGGTGAAATATAAAATACACTTTTTTATGCCTAATAATAAAAAATGTATAATGAATATAATACAAAGTATTTTGCTTATACTTCTTTCTTTATTTTTTAAAAACTTATGCAAGTTATAGTATTAGCTTCTTAAATAAAAATAGTAAAGAAGTATTGATTAATATTAAGGGGAGGTATTATACATGTTAGAAGATTTTTTTAGTATATATGACAATAAAAATAATAATCGTATTAGAATTGAAGATATATTTTGTGAAAACGGTTTTAGGTTATTTGTCCAATATTGTGAAGAAAATAAGCTTGTTTTTTTAGATGAATTAAAAGATTTTGATTTTCAAAAATTATTTGATATGAAAGGCATGGGTATTGGAAAAATAAATGCTATTATTAAAAAATATGATGAAGCTATTGGGGAGAATAATTCTCAGTTGTTTAATACTATGTCGAGAATATTATTCGATGAAATTAATCCAGAATTATATGATGTATCAATAGAAATTATTGGAATATTAGGAATTAGTTCTAAATGGATTTCTATTTTAAAAAATACAGGATATATTACAGTAGGTCAACTAGAAAAAATAGATATTAATTTGCTTTCAAAAATTGTTGGAATGAGAAATATAGATAAGTTTAGAAAAATGGAAAGTAAACTAAAACTACCTTTGATAAAACTTTGTGGTTATGTATTTGATAAGAATAAAGAAGAAAAAGATTATTTGATGGCACTAGAAAGATCTTTTGGATTTACACTTCAAGAAATAGCAGATGAAAGAGGAGTAACGAGAGAAAGAATACGACAGATTACAAAGAAATATTTTGATAAAATTAGTCCATTAATAAATCAAATAGTATTAAACAAACTTGAGGCAAAAGGATATATTACGATATATGAATTGCTTGGTATATTTGATAATGATGATTATAATCAAATAGTGATTGAAGCATGTTATATGAGCGAAGATTTAGAATTTTTGGATTTTGCAGATGTTTTTGTTCAAATTAGAAAAGACGAAAAGAGTACAGAAAAATATATATTGGATTTGGCAACAGAATTTATCGGAGAAGGAATAGATTTATATGAAAATCTTGAAGAATTGGATATATTAATGACTGATAATGGATTTCAATATGTGGGAAGTGAAGAATTTATAAATTTAATACAAAAATATGGATATAAGTTATATGGAGATTATGCCATAAAGGGTAGTAAATCCTATGCTTTTTTATGCAAAAAAATTATCGCAAAGGAATTTCCTAATGGCATTAAATTATATGAAAGTGAAGATTTAGATACACTTCGTAATTTAGTAAAAAAGCAATATGGAAATTTAGGAATTCCAGATAACAATAGAGCATTTACTTCAAGATTAACAGAATATTTAGTGTTATGCGGGAGAGGAATGTTTACAGCAGTAGAAAATATTAATATTGAAATAGAAACTATTGAAAAAATTAAAAAATTTATTGATGAAAGAAAAGAAAGTGTTGTATTTTATATAGAATTATTTACCCAATTTAAAGAACTTTTAAATAGAACAAGCAATATTAATAATTATCATTTTCTTCATGGAGTATTACTATACTATTATCCAGAAGAATATACATATGCAAGAGATTATTTAACCAAAAAAGAAAATTGTATATCAGCTACATTGGGAGATAGAATTAAGAAAGTATTTGCTGATAATAGATGTCCTATTCATAAGAATGATTTGAAGCTATTTATACCTGGAGTATCAGAGGCTATGTTACTTAGGGCTATACATGAGGAGAAAGAATTATTTCAATGGGAACATAATTATTATTTCTCAGCTCAAATGTTATCCATTTCTGTTACAGATATAGAGTATATACACAATACTATTTTAAATATTATGAATGAGAATTTTGGATATTGTAGCGATAACTTACTATATAATAAAGTTATAAATAAATTAGAAAATTGTTTTAAGGATAATAATATTAAATCTCCTTCAAATTTATTTTATATATGTACATACCTTTTTAGTGATGAATTTGATTTTAGAATACCCCATATTGGAAGAAAAGGTATGTTTGACGCAATTTCCATGAAAGAAATTGCCTTGAGCATGTTGAAAAATGTAGATGAAATAAGCTTCAATAAGTACTCTAATATTGCAGAACACCTTATGTGGGCTATGGGAACGAGAGGTATGGTATTTTCTGACATCGAAAAGGAATATATTAGAATATCTGATGATAGATATATAAAAAGAGAATTGTTTAGAATAAGTGATGAGGAAATTGGACAAATTGAAAGTGTGATTTGTCAAAAAATGAAAAATAACTTTCTTTCATTAATAAATTTTGAAAGTTGGGGATTATTACCAAATATTAAATATGAATGGAATAGCTTTTTATTGCGTTCAATTATAGAAAAGTTAAGCTCTAAATTAAAAATTATTGAGACTAGAAAGAAAAACAGAAATTTTGAAAGAGGAATTATTGTAAATGTAGACTCTAGTTTTTCAGAATATTCCGAAGTGGTAGCTAATTATTTAAAAGAAAATGGATATAGCACTATTTCAAAATCAAAATTATTATCAATTTTAATCGAAACTGGTTTAACATATAAAATTATTCCGAAAGAATTGTATGATTCTGAATCAATAAAGTATTTGGACGAAGAATTTGTAGTGGTATAATTTAAAAAAGTGCTTGATTTTGGTGTAGGAATAAAGAGAAATTATATCTTTATGTATAGTTAGGTGCGACTTTTAAAATAGATGTCAGAAAATAATTTACAAGTTATTTGATGATAGTTCAGAACACGATGATTATTTATATTTTGGTAATAAAGAAAAATACAGAAATTCATAGATGATTACTATCAATTTTTATGGGTCTATCCCAAAGTTTGTGTAAACCTCTAAACTGATGTATAATAAAAATAGTCAGTTTGGAGGTTTTTATTATGGCTAGAAGAAAAAGAAATGAAAGTCCTGAAAGACAGGCGTTACGAGAAATGATGGCAGGTTATTTAAAGGATAATCCTGTTAAAGATGGTAAAGATGTCAATTCCATAATGAGAGAAATGATGTCTGTTATACTTGAAGGAACTTTAGACGGCGAACTTGATGATACCCTTGGTCATTCAAAGTACGATTATAAGAACAAAGACACTGGTAATAGTCGCAATGGATATAGCAGAAAAACTATGCACACTAGCTATGGTGATATGGATTTAGATATTCCTAGAGATAGAAACGGTGAATACGAGCCTCAAGTTATAAAAAAATATCAAAATACCCTTACTCAAGATATGGAAGAAAAAATCATTTCTATGTATGCCAAAGGTATGACAACTGGAGATATAGAGAGCCATCTAAACGATTTATATGGCATTAATGTATCAGATAGCACAATAAGTAGAGTAACAAATAAAATTTTACCTATAGTAAAAGAATGGCAAGAAAGACCATTAGAAGATATTTATGCTGTAGTTTATTTAGATGCACTACATTTTCATGTAAGAAGTGAAGGTAGAATAATAAAAAAGGCTGTATATATCGCACTTGGACTTGACTTAGACGGAAAACGAGATGTACTAGGTATGTATGTTGGAGAAAATGAAAGTGCAAAGTTTTGGTTAGGAATACTTAATGGTTTAAAAAATAGAGGAGTAAAAGATATTTTAATTGCTTGTATTGATGGACTTACAGGATTTCCTCAAGCTATTTCTGCTGTTTTTCCAGATACAGAAATGCAGCATTGTATAATTCATCAAATTAGAAATACAACTAAATTTGTGTCATATAAGGATATAAAGGAATTAATGGCTGATTTAAAAAAGGTCTATGCAGCTGCAACAGAAGATATTGCTTTAATGGAATTAGATAGTTTTGCAGAGAAATGGAATAATAAATATCCAAATATATCAAAAAGTTGGTATGAAAATTGGGCTACATTATCAACCTATTTTAAGTATCCAGATGAAGTGCGAAAAATCATATATACAACAAATACAGTTGAAGGTTTCAATCGTCAGCTAAGAAAGGTTACAAAGAATAAGTCAGTATTTCCTACAGATGATAGTCTGCTAAAAATGCTCTACCTAGCAGCCATGGATATAACAAGAAAGTGGACAGGGCATAGACAGGATTGGGGTAAAATTCGAGCACAGTTAGTAATATATTTTGAAGAACGAATTACTAATATATTAAATTAACATTTACAATATAAAATTTAGCAGTATACTATAAACAAGGATAGAAAATATACTTGTTCTATCCTTGTTATTAAATATATCAGTTTTTAGCGTTTACACAAAACTTGAAACGGACTCATTTCTTTGACTCCTATGATAAGATGAATGATATACTTATTGAAGTTTTGAATGAGTAAAAGGATTACTATCAATTTTTATTAAAATAGTCAATTCCTATATACTTTAAAATATTAATAAATTCATTCCAATTACTTGGATAATTATTAAATCCTTGGCTATAGAGATTGATAGTGTCTGTGTGTATGTTTAATTTCCAATAAAAACCAGGAAACAATTCCATAGGTTTATTGTAATTAATCATATCCCAATCTATAATATTCATTTTTTCTAGCATTTTACATATTTCATTAATTTTATCTGTAATATTTATGGAATAAGTTTTTTGCTTATAATAGCACTGTAAAATGTAATCTTTGTTAGTAGTTTCTAATATTACATACAATTCAGGTGTACTTGTATTCATATTTTGATATTCAAATTTAAAGCCGTAAAGTTTTGCCATATAATCCCCTAGTAAATTGTTTATGATATTTGATTTAGATATGGATATTATAGATAATAATTTATTAAAAGTCAAAGTATAGTGTAAAATGTTTAATATTAATTGAAATCAGTTTATTATTGTCTTTAGGACTTTGTGAACTGGTTTTTATTTTTTAAATAAATGTATAAAACAAAGAAATTGGAAACAATATAAATGATAGCTAGTGAAGTATGTTTAGGAGGATATATTTATGACAGATATGTTTTGTTTCCAATGCCAGCAGACAGCCGGAAATAAGGGGTGTATACGAACAGGTGTATGTGGCAAACAGCCTACAACAGCAAATCTTCAGGACGAGTTAGTATACGAATTAATTTGTCTTGCAGAAACAATGGTTGAAAAGAATATGAGAACAAAAGAGGCTGACCGTTTATTTATTGACGGATTATTTACAACACTTACAAATGTAAATTTTGACAACGAGGCTATAGAAAATTTTATAAAAAGGATAGAAGCTGAACGCAAGGCTGTAGGTGACACTAGAGAACACAATCTTGTGGAATTGTGGGATGGGGATACAGATATTGTTTCTTTGCGTTCTACTTTACTTTTTGGGTTAAAGGGTATGGCAGCTTATGCTCACCACAGTATGAACTTAGGTTTTGAGGACGATGAAGTAACAAGTTGGTTCTACAAAGGGTTAAGTGAAATAAACAAGGAACACAGTCCAGAGGAATGGCTTGACCTTATTATGGAATTTGGTAATGTAAATCTTAAGTGTATGGAGCTTTTGGACACTGCCAATACAGAGAGTTTTGGAAATCCTGTACCTACGAGAGTAAATACAGATATTAAAAAAGGTCCTTTTATTGTAATATCCGGTCACGATTTAGGAGATTTACAGCAGTTACTTCAACAGACAGAGGGCAAAGGTATAAACATATATACCCACAGTGAAATGTTACCGGCTCATGGTTATCCGGAATTGAAGAAATACCCTCACTTGTCAGGAAATTTTGGTACAGCTTGGCAGTCACAGCAGAAGGAGTTTGAAGACATTCCAGCACCCATACTATTTACAACAAACTGCCTTATGCCTTGGCGACCTAGTTACAAGGATAGAGTTTACACTACTTCAGTTGTAGGTTATGAGGACATAAAGCACATTTCGGCTAATAAAGACGGACACAAGGATTTTACGCCAATAATCAAACAGTCTTTAGAGTTGGGTGGCTATGAACACGACAGAAGTATGAGTGGTATTAATGGTGGGCATATGTTGACAACAGGTTTTGCTCACAATGCTGTGCTTTCTAATGCAGACAAAATTATTTCGGCTATTAAATCCGGAAAAATAAGCCACATTTTTCTTGTAGGTGGCTGTGATGGGGCAAACCCAGGAAGAAACTATTATACAGAATTTGTTAAGAGTACGCCGATGGATTCTCTTGTATTGACTCTTGCCTGTGGTAAATATCGTTTTAATGATTTAGACTTAGGAGAAATAGATGGTCTTCCTCGAATTATTGATATGGGACAATGTAACGATGCCTATAGTGCTATAAAGGTAGCTATGGCACTTTCAGAAGTGTTTGAATGTAGCATAAGTGATTTACCTTTAACATTGGTACTTTCTTGGTACGAACAAAAGGCTGTTTGTATTTTGCTTACACTTTTGTCATTAGGCATAAAAAATATGTACCTTGGACCTACTATGCCGGCATTCCTTTCAGAAGGTGTTTTGAAAATTATTATTGACAAATTTAATCTTCAGCCAATTACAAATCCACTTCAAGATTTGGATGCAATTTTAGGCAGAGGTTAGATTTCAAGATGTGAAATTTATTTTTCCAATTTACAAATATAGCCTATTGTTTTATAGGAAGACAATAGGCTATATTTGTATTTATTGAAATATAAAAATAAATATGATAATATAAGTCTAATAAAACTAGGAGGGATTATTGTAATGTGTACAGCAGTAACTTATAAAACAAAAGATTTTTATTTTGGTAGAACTTTGGATTATGAATTTTCTTATGGTGATGAAATTACAATAACACCTCGTAAGTATGAGTTTAATTTCCGTCATACAGGTAAGGTGGAAAATCACTATGCCATTATTGGAATGGCACACGTTGCAGAAAATTATCCATTATACTATGATGCAATAAACGAAAAGGGTCTTGGTATGGCAGGACTTAACTTTGTAGGTAATGCTGTGTATTCTGATGTTGTAGAGGAAAAAGAAAATGTGGCACAGTTTGAATTTATTCCATACATTCTTAGTCAATGTGCCAATATATATGAAGTTAAAGAAAAACTTTCAAATATAAATATTACAAATACAAGATTTAGTGAAAAATTTCCTTGTGCAGAGCTTCATTGGATAATTGCTGATGAAAATGGAGCAATTACCGTAGAGGCTATGAGTGACGGACTTCACATATATGATAACGAGGTTGGTGTGTTGACAAATAACCCACCTTTTAATCAGCAAATGTTTTTATTAAACAACTATATTGGACTTTCTCCTAAACAGCCAGAAAATATATTTGCAAAAGGCATTAATTTACAGACATACAGCAGGGGTATGGGTGCTATTGGTTTGCCAGGGGATTTATCTTCTGCTTCCCGTTTTGCCAAGGTGGCTTTTACAAAGTTAAACTCTATTTCTGGAGATACAGAAATGGAAAGTGTAAGTCAGTTCTTCCATATTCTTGGGGCAGTAGACCAGCAAAGAGGCTGTTGTGAAGTAGCAGATGGTAAATATGAAATTACACTTTATACATCTTGTTGTAACGCAAGTAAAGGTATTTACTATTACACTACTTATGAAAATCACCAAATTAATGCTGTAGATATGAACAAGACTGATTTAGAAAGCAGTGAATTGACAAGATATACTCCTATTACTAGTCAGCAGATTAATTTTCAAAATTAAATAAAATTTGTATAAGCCTACTTATTTTGAATTGTGGCAATAGAATTTATATGAAAATGAAGTGTAGTAATATGTGCTGATTTAACATTTCATTGACTTTAGTGCAAAAAACATATATAATCATTATAAAACCCATAGACTTACTAGGGTAATGCAAAATTGTATGATTGTTTGTGAGGTAGTATAATGTTAAATCAATTTTCAAGAACACAGTTATTGGTTGGCAAAGAGGCAATAGACAAATTTAGAAATGCCAGAGTAGCCGTTTTTGGTATTGGTGGTGTAGGTGGCTATGTATGTGAAGGTCTTGTAAGAAGTGGTATTGGTGCTTTTGACCTTATAGATGATGATAAGGTTTGTCTTACAAATCTTAACAGACAGATAATAGCTACAAGAAAAACTGTTGGCAAGTATAAGGCTGATGTAATGAAAGAGAGAATACTTGAAATAAATCCGGACTGTCAGGTAGAGGTTCACAAGTGTTTCTTTCTTCCGGAAAATGCTGATGAATTCCATTTTGAAGATTATGATTATGTTGTAGATGCTGTTGATACAGTAACTGCTAAAATTGAAATTATAATGAAGGCACAGGAAAAAGGTGTGCCGGTAATAAGCTGTATGGGAGCAGGAAATAAACTTGATGGTAGTCAGTTTAAGGTATCAGATATTTACAAGACAAGTATGTGTCCTTTAGCTAAGGTTATGAGAAGGGAACTCAAGAAAAGAGGAGTAAAGAAGTTAAAAGTTGTTTACTCTGAAGAAAAGCCTACAAGACCTTTAGAGGATATGTCTATAAGTTGCCGTACTCATTGTATTTGTCCTCCTGGGGCACAGCACAAATGTACAGAAAGACGTGACATTCCGGGTAGTACAGCTTTTGTACCATCTATAGCAGGTCTTCTTATTGCAGGAGAAATTATAAAGGATTTAGCTGAAAAATAAATATTTATTTTGAGATAGTATAGTGATTTTTATATTACTATACTATTTTTTTATAAAAAATTGAAAAAAGGTATTGACTTGAAGTTAAGTCTAAGTTGTATCATTAACTTACAGCTAAAGAATGACTATAGTGAATGATTTTTGAATGGAGGAAAATAAGATGATGTTAAACGAAACTTATACTTTATCAAATGGAGTAAAGATACCTAAATTAGGTCTTGGTACTTGGTTTATTGATGATGACAAAGCAGGAGATGCTGTAAAAGAGGCTGTTAAGTTAGGCTATAGATTAATTGATACAGCACAGGCTTACGGTAATGAATGTGGTGTAGGTGAGGGTGTTCGTAATTGTGGATTGCCTAGAAACGAAATTTTTGTTACAAGTAAGGTAGCAGCAGAGGCAAAAAGCTATGAAAGTGCAGCAGCATCTATTGATGAAACTCTTTCTAAAATGGGCTTAGATTATATTGATATGATGATTATTCATAGTCCACAGCCTTGGGCAGAATTTAGAATTGAAAAGAGATATTTTGAAGAAAATAAGGAAGTTTGGCGTGCTTTAGAAGATGCTTATACTGCTGGCAAGATAAAGGCAATAGGTGTATCTAACTTCTTACAGGACGATTTAGAGAATATTCTTGCAGATTGTAAGATTAAGCCAATGGTAAACCAAATTCTCTTACATATAAGCAATACAAATACAGAATTAGTAGACTTTTGTAACAAGAATGGTATATTCGGTGAAGCCTATTCTCCAATCGCACATGGGGAAGCGCTTAAAAATGATGCCATTACTGCTATGGCTAAAAAGTATGGCGTTTCTACAGCACAGCTTTGTATTCGCTATGTAATTCAGTTAGGTACAGTGGCATTACCAAAGACAGGAAATCCAGTCCATATGAAGGATAATGCAAATGTAGATTTTGAAATATCTGATGAAGATATGAAGGCTTTAAAAGAAATGGAACACATTGATAACTATGGAGAGTTTAATGTATTCCCTGTATTTAGTGGCAAGCCTTTAGCATAATAATATTTTTTAATGATAGCCTTTTGTGAAAGAGTATTTTGCAAAAGGCTATTTTTATATTGAATCGGAAATATAAATCCGGTGACCAAAATAATTCCTATATTCATATATGAAAAATTTTAGAAAATTTTCACAGGTGACATTATTGACTTAATTAAATAAAAAATATATACTATTCCTATAAATAATATATGAATTGAGTGATTTACTTGAAAACATAGTAAATTACAGGGTTTCATACATATTTAAGACAATATTTGATACCGAAAAAATAATTTTCTTGGAAAAAATTATCAAAAAACTATTGACAAATGGAGAATTATAGAGTATCTTATATACATTATTCCTATAAGATAAATAGGAAAAGTAAGAATTGATAAAAAAGGAGGCAGTAAAATGCAAAAATTTAAAAACGGAAAAATGTATTATGTTGTTGCTGGAGGATTAATAGACTGCCTCTGTATGATGTAATTAATTAACAGTACAGGTAATGAAAAAATACAGCAATAACGAGGTGCAAAAAATGAAAAGAAAATTATTAGGAATTATATTATCAGCAGTATTATTAACAACAACAGTTCTTACAGGTTGCGGAAGTGCTTCGGCAGAAAATGACGGAAAGGTTACAATTACAAATGTTTCCTATGACCCAACCAGAGAACTTTACACATCATATAATGAACTTTTTGCAAAACATTGGAAAGAAAAAACTGGTCAAGATGTTGAAGTTACACAGTCTCACGGTGGTTCTGGTAAACAAGCTCTTGAGGTTGCAAATGGTCTTGATGCAGATGTAGTTACTTTAGCTCTTGAATACGACATAACTTCTATTCAAAAGGCAGGACTTATAAATGAAGGTTGGATAAATAAATTTGATAAAGACAGTTCACCTTATACATCAACAATCGTTTTCCTTGTAAGAAAAGGAAATCCTAAAAATATTAAAGATTGGGACGATTTAGTAAAAGACGGTGTTGGGGTTATAACTCCTAATCCTAAAACTTCAGGTGGTGCAAGATGGAATTATCTTGCAGCATGGGCTTATGCCAATAAGAAATACAACAGTGATGAAACACAGATAAAGGATTTTGTTAAGAAACTTTACCAAAATGTTCTTGTACTTGATTCAGGTGCAAGAGGTGCAACAACTACATTTGTAGAAAACGGACAGGGCGATGTACTCCTTGCTTGGGAAAATGAAGCGTATCTTTCAATCAAGGACCACCCAGACGATTATGAAATTGTTACACCAAGTATAAGTATACTTGCACAGCCTTCTGTAGCTGTTGTTGACGATGTAGTAGATAGACGAGGCACAAGAGATGTAGCTACTGAATATTTACAGTATCTCTATTCTGATGAAGCACAGAGAATAGCTGCTGAAAATTATTATCGTCCATCAAACGAAAATATTCTTAAGGAATATAGTGATAAGTTTAATCTTAATGTAAATTTAGTTACAATAAAGGATTTCGGTGGTTGGGACGCCGTACAGGAAAAGCATTTTGCCGATGGTGGAGTGTTTGATGAAATTTATGAGAAAAAATAGGTGATGTAGTATGAGTAAAAGGAATAAAAGAGTAATACCTGGTTTTGAACTTTCAATGGGTGTAACTCTTACAATGTTAAGTATCATAGTTATAATACCATTAGCGTCATTAATAGTATTTACTGCTAATTTGAGTTTAGGTGAGATTATAGACGTAATTACAAAGCCGAGAGTTCTTGCTAGTTTTAAAGTAAGTTTTTTAACTGCTTTCATAGCATCAGCAATAAATGCTGTTATGGGTGTTATTCTTGCTTGGGTTCTTGTAAGATATGATTTTCCATTTAAGAGAGTTTTAGACGGTATGATAGAACTTCCATTTGCATTACCTACAGCAGTAGCCGGTATTGCACTTACTTCACTTACAGCTGACCAAGGTCTTATAGGTGGCGTATTTGCTAAGTATGGAATAAAAATTGCCTACACAAGAATAGGTATAACAGTTGCACTTATTTTCGTAGGTATTCCATTTGTTGTGCGTTCTGTTCAGCCGGTTTTAGAAAAATTGGATTACTCCTATGAGGAGGCTGCCGGTGTACTTGGTGCAAGCAGATTTAAGATATTCAGAAAAATTATTTTTCCAGAAATAAAGCCAGCTGTATTGACCGGTTTTGGTCTTGCTATGGGTAGATGTATTGGCGAATACGGTAGTGTAGTATTTATTGCAGGTAATATGCCATTTAAAACAGAAATTACACCACTTATAATTATGTCAAAACTTCAGGAATATGATTACGCCAGTGCAACAGCAATAGCACTTGTAATGTTAGTATTTGCATTTGCACTTTTATTCCTTATAAACTTTATACAGGCAAGAAACACAAAAATATTAAACGGAGGAAGATAAGATGAAGAAAAATGAATCAAAATTAGTTAAATATACGTTAATCGCAATTTGTCTTATATTTGTTTTTTTATTTCTTGTTCTTCCTTTATACATAGTCTTTGCAGAGGCATTCAGAGATGGAATTGAAAAATACAGAGAAGCTGTAACAGATAAATATACTATAAGTGCAGTTCTTCTTACTCTTGAGGCAACAGCTTTTGCAGTTGTTGTGAATACTGTGTTTGGTGTATTTGCCTCTTGGGCGATTACAAAGTTTAACTTTAAAGGTAAGAAATTTCTTACAACACTTATTGATTTACCAGTTACAATATCTCCTATTATAGCCGGTTTAATATTTGTACTTACATTTGGTAGACAAAGTATTTTATATCCAGCTTTACAGAATATGGGCGTTAAGGTTGTGTTTGCTGTTCCTGGTATTATACTTGCTACAGTTTTTGTAACCTTTCCTTTTATATCAAGAGAACTTATACCGGTTCTTGAGGCAGAGGGTACAGACGAGGAAGAAGCAGCAGCTCTTATGGGAGCAAGTGGTTTTACAATATTTAGAAAGGTTACATTTCCTCATATAAAATGGGCATTCCTTTATGGTGTTGTACTTTGTGCTGCAAGAGCAATGGGAGAGTTTGGTGCTGTTTCTGTACTTTCTGGTCACTTGAGAGGAAAGACAAATACACTCCCTCTCCATGTAGAGATACTTTTTAATGAATTTCAGTATGTACCTGCTTTTGCAGTAGCCTCAATACTTGTAATGATGGCTGTTTTAATATTGATAATAAGAAGTGTCATTGAATACAAGGGAAAGAAGGAATGTTAAATGTATGTAGAATTAAAAAATATAAATAAAGTTTTTGGTGATTATAAAGCATCAAATAATGTAAATTTTGGAATTGAAAAAGGCAAGCTTGTTGCTTTGTTAGGACCAAGTGGTAGTGGTAAAACTACAATACTTAGAATGATAGCCGGTCTTGAACATCCTGATAGTGGTGACATAATAATAGATGGAAAAGTTGTAAACGATATTCCGGCAAGTAAAAGAGGAATAGGTTTCGTTTTCCAGAATTATGCCTTATTCAGATATATGACAGTATATGACAACATAGCTTTTGGTCTTAGAGTTCAAAAGGTAAGCAAGAAGAAAATTGATGAAAGAGTTAAGGAACTTATTAAGTTAATTGGTCTTGAAGGTCTTGACAACAGATTTCCTAGTCAGCTTTCAGGTGGTCAAAGACAGAGAGTTGCCTTTGCAAGAGCCTTAGCTCCAAATCCTCAGTTACTTCTTTTAGATGAACCTTTTGCTGCTATTGATGCAAAAGTTAGACAGGAACTTAGAAGTTGGCTTAAGGAAATGATTGAAAAGTTGGGAGTTACAAGTATATTTGTTACTCACGACCAAGACGAAGCAATAGAAGTTGCCGATGAAATTATAATTACAAATAAGGGTAGAGTTGAACAAAAGGGAAGTCCTGTTGAGATATATCAAAATCCACAGACAGCTTTTGCTGCATCATTCTTTGGACAGACTTCTTTAATTGAAAACTATACAAGTTTCAGTACATTTGATGAAATTGAAAAGGCTGATTCAGCTATTTTAAGACCTGAATTTGTAAAGATTACAAAGAAAAATGAAGTTCAGAAATATAAGACTTCTGCAGCTGAGGGTGTTGTAGAAAGAGTTTCATTCAGAGGTAATAACATAGAGCTTACAGTAAGATGCAAGGATAATGTTTTTAC
>UQYD01000039.1 GCA_900545305.1 uncultured Eubacterium sp. | reverse complement strand
AAAAAGCCAATCCCAATATAAAGACCAGCGGGATCAAAGCCGGACGATAAAACGCACCGAATATAAAGCCTACGGAACAAAATACCTCACCGAAAACAGCCACCACCAAAAGCACCTCTTAAAAGCTTGCCATTTACAATAATACCTGAGCCTACACCTGTACCAAGCGTTATATAAATTACATCTTTTAAGCCATCTCCGGCACCGGCAGTAATTTCACCAATAGCTGCACAGTTAGCATCATTTTCCAAATAAACTGGTAAACCAAGAGCTTTACCAACATACTCAGCAATATTTGTATGATTAAAATTAAGATTATTGGCATATTCCAAAACACCGTTTTCTCTGTTTACAGTGCCAGGAACACCAATACCTACATATTCAATATCACTTAATTCTAAGTTATTGTTTTCAACAACCTTTTTACAAAGAGTGATTAAGTCCTCTAAAATAAGGTCTGCACTTCTTACACTAATTGTAGGAGTTGATTCCTTAGAAATAATTTTACCATTTTCATCAACTAAACCTACAAAAATATTTGTTCCACCTAAATCTACGCCTAAATAATACATTCTTATTCTCTCCTTAATAAATTAATGATTACCATTCATAGCGTTATTCATAATAGCATCGTTTAATGCCTGAGCTGCATTGTAGCCCATCTTCTTCTGTCTACAGTTTACAGCAGCAGACTCACAAATGATTGCCAAATTTCTACCAGGACGTACCGGTATATTATGACATACAACCTTGTTTCCAAGTATATCCATATAGTTTTCCTTTATACCAAGACGGTCGTAAGCCTTGCCCTTTTCCCAGTATTCAAGTTTAATAATAATATCAATATTCTGTGTATCCTTTACAGACTGAACACCAAACATCTGCTTAACATTGATAATACCGATACCTCTAACTTCAATGAAGTATCTTATAAGTTCCGGACAACTACCTACTAAAGTAGTGTGTGAAACCTTTTTAATTTCAACAGCATCATCGGCTACAAGTCTGTGACCTCTCTTTACAAGTTCAAGAGCAGCCTCACTTTTACCTATACCACTTTCGCCTGTAATAAGTACGCCTTCGCCATAAATATCAACAAGTACACCGTGAACAGTAGTTCTAGGTGCAAGCTGAACCTTCATCCATTTTAAAAGTTCGCCCATAAATTCAGAAGTAGTTTCCTTTGTTTTAAGGATAGGAACACCTCTCTGCTTTGCATAGTAGAGCATTTCCGGATGAGGGTCTAAGTCTCTACACATAATTACGCAAGGCATTTTGTAATGGAAAAGCTTTTCAAGAGTTTCCTGTCTAAATTCTGGAGTAAGCTTACAGAGATAAGTGTATTCAACAATACCCATTAACTGTACTCTTTCACTATCAAAATAGTCAAAGAATCCAGCAAGCTGTAAGGCTGGTCTGTTTACCTCCGGACTTTCTATTTCAATGGCTTTTAAATCTATTTCGTCTGTTAAATTGACAAGCTCAAACTCGTCTTTAATTTCCTGAATAGTTACTGAATACATAACAATCTCCTTTCTTGTGTATGCAATTTCCACAAAACATACACACTCATTTATTTTATAATAAACCAAATCAACAATATTTTCAATGGAAATTTCATCATTTAACAAAATTTTTCATAATTATCATACATATTTTGAAAAATATAAAATAGAGGCAGAATACTACCTCAATTTTACATAAATTATTTTCTAAAAAAGTTATAAACAGCCTCAGCACTTTTAATATTCATACCATCTACCTGTTGAAGTTCTTCAACCTCAGCTCGTCTTATAGCATTAATATCCCCAAAATGTTTCATCAAAGCCTTTCTTCTTACACTACCTATACCAGAAATATCGTCTAATATACTGTGGACTTGCTTTTTCTCTCTCAGTTTTCTGTGATATTCTATAGCAAATCTATGAACTTCGTCCTGTATTCTTGTAAGAAGTTTAAAGCCCTCTGATGTATATGGCAATTCTATTTCCTCTCCATTGTACATTAAAGCTCTTGTTCTGTGTCTATCGTCTTTTACCATACCACAAACAGGAACGTATAAATTAAGGTTTGTTAATGCCTTTTGAACTGCTGAAATTTGACCTTTACCCCCATCTAGGAAAATCATATCCGGCTTTTTGTCAAATCCAGCCTTTTTAACATTTTCATCACCAGAAGTTTCATTTATATATCTTGTAAATCTTCTGGTTATAACTTCTTCCATACTGCCATAGTCGTCAGGTCCTATAATAGTTTTTATTTTAAATTTTCTGTAGTCACTTCTCTTTGGAAGACCATTTTCAAAAACTACCATAGACGCAACGGATTCAAAGCCTTGTGTATTTGAAATATCGTAACTTTCAATTCTATTAAGTTCAAAATCAATATTAAGAGCCTTTTGTATTTCTTCCAAAGCACCCTTTGTTCTTTTATGTTCTCTCCTTATTTCAGCACCAAATTTATCAAGTACAATTTTTGCATTATTCTGAGCCATAAGCACAAGGCTTTTTCTTTCGCCTTTTTGTGGCACAAGAACATTAACTCTTTGACCTTTTTGTTCGCTAAGCCATTGACTAATTAAATCAAAATCATCAATCTCACATTGAAGTATAACTTCCTTTGGTATAAAAGGAGTGCCACTGTAGAACTGCTGGACAAATTGTGTCATAAGCTCCTTATCTTCTACACCTTCACATTCTTCAAGCATAAAATGTTCTCTGCCTGTAATCTTTCCCCCACGAATGAAGAAAATCTGCATTATACACTCTCTTATACCTCTGGCAAAACCAATTACATCTCTATCATCAATATGAAGATTTTCAATGATTTGCTTTTGGTTAAGTATTTTTATACTTTCAATAGTATCCCTTACTTCTGCTGCTTTTTCAAATTCCATTTCAGCTGAATATTTCAGCATTTTTGATGTAAGATTTTTTACTACATTTTCTGTTTTACCACCCAAAAAATCCAGTATTTCTCCTATCATTTTGTTGTATTCTTCTTCTGATACATTTCCAGTACAAACAGCCTTACATTGTCCTATGTGATAATTAAGACAAGGTCTACCCTTTCCTATATCTCTAGGGAAAACCTTGCTACATCTTCTAACCTGCCATATTTTATCTATAAGAGCTATATTCTCCTTTACAGCAGAACTGTTTGTAAAAGGTCCAAAATATTTATTTTTATCCTTTAATAATTTTCTTGTAACAAAAACACGAGGAAACATTTCATTAGTAGTCACTTTTATATATGGATAAGTTTTATCGTCTTTTAAAAGAATGTTGTACTTTGGATTATGTTTTTTTATTAAATTGTTTTCCAAAATAAGAGCTTCTACTTCTGAACCAGTAACAATGTATTCAAAATGGTCAATATTGCTTACCATTTGCTTTACCTTCAAAGAATGGTTAGCCGAATTTTGAAAATACTGTCTTACCCTATTTTTTAATATTTTTGCTTTTCCAACATATATAATATCATCGGTTTTATCCCTCATAATATAGACACCAGGGGACTCTGGTAACTTTTTTAATTCTGCCGGAATATCAAACATTTCCTCACCTCTTTCAAAATTATCATAATTAATTTATTTTATCATACTTTTATTATAAGAGCAAACTGGAGGAAGCTATGCACAAAAAAGCAATTATAAAAAGTGCCATCATTCTTACATCTGCAAATATAATAACAAGAGTGCTAGGCTTTTTTTATAGAATATATATGTCCAAAACCATAGGTGCTGAAGGTATGGGACTATATCAAATTATAACACCTTTGTACTTGTTAATATGGGCAATTTCTTCCTCTGGGCTTTCAACTACAATGTCAAAGCTGACAGCACAGGAAAAAGCAAAAGGACAACAGGGAAACGCCGAAAAAATATTGACTATTTCCCTAATTATTTCCGTCACTATTGCTTTATGTTTAAGTATTAGTGTACATAATTTCGCCGAAGAAGTAAGCCAATATATAATAAAAGATAAAAGAACTACACTTTCTTTAAAATGGCTTAGTCCTTGTTTTCCCTTTATGGCTGCCGGTTCTGTAATAAGGGGCTATTTTTTAGGTATGCAGGAGGCAAAAGTTCCTGCCATAAGTCAAGTTATAGAACAAATAGTGCGAATGTTGGCTGTTTATGTTTTAGCAAACACCTTTGTACCTATGGGACTGGAATATGCCTGTGGTGCTGCTATATTAGGTATGGCTTTAGGAGAAATAATATCTTTTTTATTTACTGCCCTTAATCTGTTTTGTGTAAACCACAAATTAAAGCCTAAAGTTCCTACTATGACTACTTTTACAGCACTTTCACTTATAACTTCAATGGCAATACCTCTCACATTAAACAGAGTTGCCAGTTCAATTTACGCAACAGTAGAAAATATTATATTGCCACAAAGGCTTCAAATTTTTGGTATGAGCCAAAGTCAGGCATTAAGTGAATTAGGTAGATTAAGTGGTATGGCTATGCCCCTTGTTATGTTTCCCTCATCACTTTTAACAGCCTTGGCAACAGCTATACTACCGGTAATTGCTGAATGTTATACACTTAAAAATTATAACCGTATTACCTCAACATTAAAACATTCTCTTTTGCTGACAGCTATTGTAGCTTGTGGAACAGGTGGTCTGTTTATAACTTACGGCTATGAAATAGGTCAACTTATTTATTCCGAAAAGGAAATAGGCAGTATGCTGAAATTAATAGGTTTTATATGCCCTTTTACATATTTGCAGGTAACACTTTCAGGCGTATTAAACGGACTTGGAGAACAGCTTTTTATATTTGAGGTCAATACTATTTCCTCCCTTATCAATTTAATAAGCATATATTTTTTAGTACCAATCTATGGATTAAACGGATTTATATTTATATGGTTTATAACTTCAATAGTTGTTACCACAATTACGCTCCTTAGAATAAAAGAGAGGACAAAAACTCACTTTAGTGTAACATTATTATTTGTTAAACCTATACTTTCAATTACTTGTGCCTGTGTAATTATGTTATTTATTTCAAACCACTTTTTTCAAACCACAAGCAATATTACTATACTTACTTCATTAACTATTGCAAGTGTCATTTATATTTTACTTCTTTTCATACTAAAATGTCTGCGAAAAGAGGATTTAACCAGATTTTAAGCAAACTAAAAGGACTATACTCTAGTCCTTTTAGTTGAACACTATTTAATTTTATTTGCCAATTTTTCAACTTTACTTGCTAATTTCTTAGCTTCACTATTTACAGAATCTTCTTTTTCGCCCTTATTTGCTTTTTCCTGTAATTTTGAAACATCCATACCAAGATTTAAAATTTCAGTATACTGTTTTTCTGTAATATTACCTTTTTCATAAAGCTGTGATGCAGTATTTTGCAAAGTAGTGTAAGCATTTACAAGACTTGTCAAATCTTCTGACTTAACTGTTGGCTGAACAGTTGTTTTATCATTTTGAGCAAGTCCGTCTATAACTTCATTACTAGCACTAGCCTCAGATGCAAGGGCAATAAGACTTTCTCTTATTTTTAATAATTCAGCCTTATTTGTAGTTGTTTCATCTGGGTTGCTAACAATAGCATCTAACTTACTACTAGCATTTTGAAATTCTGTCAATTTTGACTTATCCATTTTGCCACTGTCTACAGCTGTTTTTATAGCACTTTCAAGTTCGCCAGTAACTTTCTTCATAGCCTTTGCATAATTTTCTACATTGCCTATGCCACCTAAAGCATCTTGAACCTGACCTTCAAGTTCATCAGCCTTTGAAGTAAGGTCAATAAGTTTGCTAGAAATGTTTGCATCTTGCTCTCCGTCAGTAGTAGCAGCAAACATATCTCTTGCTTCACTTAATTCCTGTTGGAGGTCATCTACTTCATCTTTCATATCATCTGTAGCTATACCCTCTTGATATAAATCTCCTACAGTTACTTCAAGATTTGCAAGTTTATTATCAAGTGTTGAAATATTTTCCTGAATAGCAGCATTCACTTTGTGACTTGTATCGCAACCAGTTAAGGAGCAAAGTACCATAGCCACTGCCATTCCCAATGCTAAAAATCTTTTCATTTTATCACCTAATTCACAATTTTATTAGTCAATAATGCCCCTGATTTCATCAAGAGTCTTAATATTATTCTTATCCATAAATTCTTCAATGCCCTTTATAGTATCAATAGTGGCAGTAGGATTTATGAAATTAGCTGTACCAATAGATACACCTGTTGCACCGGCCATAATAAATTCAATAGCATCTTCTGCATTTGAAATACCACCCATACCAATAATAGGTACATCAACAGCCTTAGCCACCTGATAAACCATTCTTACAGCAACTGGCTTAACAGCTGGACCACTCATGCCACCAACTTTTCTATCAAGTACAGGCTTTCTTCTGTTAATGTCAATCTTCATACCTGTAAGAGTATTTATAAGGCTGAGGGCATCAGCACCACCGGCAACAGCAGCTCTTGCAATTTCTGTAATATCTGTTACGTTAGGTGTAAGTTTAACAATTAAAGGTCTGTCAGCAACCTGCTTTACACTTGATACTACCTTTTCTACAAGTTTAGGGTCAGTACCGAAAGCAAGACCACCTTCACTTACGTTAGGACAAGAAATGTTAAGCTCAAGCATATCAACATCCTGACCTCTTAAAGCTGTAACAACATTTACATATTCTTCAAGAGAGTGACCACAAACATTTACAATAATATTTGTATCAAGAGAATTGAGGAAAGGAATTTCATTTTTAATGAAATAGTCCACACCTGGATTCTGCAAACCTACACTATTAAGCATACCACCATAAACTTCAGCAATTCTAGGAGCTGGATTGCCTTTCCATGGCTTGTCGGCAACACCCTTTACAACTATACCACCAAGTTTATTTAAGTCTACAAAATCTGAATATTCACGACCACAACCAAAAGTACCAGATGCAGTCATAACAGGATTTTTAAATTTAATATCACAAATCTTTACACTTGTATCAGCCATTACCAAACAACCTCCTTACAGTCAAATACTGGTCCGTCTTTGCAGACTTTCTTGTATGTTGTTCCGTCGCCCTCTTTTATTTCAACTACACAACCTACACAAGCACCAATACCACAAGCCATTCTTTCTTCCATAGAAACCTGACAAGGAATATTATTCTTCATAGCATATTCTGAAAGGAATTTAAGCATAATCTTTGGACCACAAGAATAAATCATATCTGCTGTAAGATTTTCTTTTTCCATTAACTGAACAACATTACCCTTAAAACCTTCTGAACCGTCATCAGTTGTAACATACACTCTATCACAGACTCTGGCAAATTCATTTACTAAGAAAGGATTACTTCTGAAACCTAATACAGCAATTTTGCTCTTGCAATCTAATCTCTTTGCAGTTTCAAGCAATGGAGGAACACCAATACCACCACCTACAAGGAGTGCTGTACCGTCATTAAGTGTATAGCCGTTTCCACAAGGGCCGAGAACTCTAACTCTATCGCCTTTCTTAAGTTTTGAGAAAATATCTGTACCCTTACCTACAACCTGAAATACAACTCTAATGTTGCCAACAACAACATCAATGCCACAAATACTAATAGGTCTTGAAAGGAGATTAACTCCATTATCCGGATAAATTTCTATAAACTGTCCAGGCTTTGCATCTTTAGCAATTTTTGGACATTCTAAAACGAGATTGCAGATACCCTTCTGCAAAAACTCTGTTGATACTACTCTTGCATTTTCTACGTACTTCAAGAAAACACCTCCCAATAAATTATAACTATATATTAAAGCATTTTGACGGATTTTACAAGTCCAAAAGGTTATTTATTTACTTTACTTTGCAAATGTGGTATAGTATTGTTATTGGTTTCAGAAATAGGAGGATAAAAATGGAAAAACTTGAACAAAAGTTAGTTAAACTCATTGAATATAAACAAAAAGATGCTCTCTTAAATCTTATTTACGATTTAACAGAACTTCCGGAAAAAGAAGTAGAATATAAAATTCCTAAAAGAGTATTAGACCTTAAAGACAAAATATATGATTGCTACAAAAAACTTGAGTTTGCTCTTGCTCAGGATATTGCAGACAGAAGCGAATACAATTCTCAGCTTGTTGAATTAAGCAAGGAAATTGTAAATATGGGCGTTATAATAAATCGCTACACTTGTTTAAATGACCAAATGGGTGAATACCTTGTAAACGAATTTAAGCTTAAGGACGTTTCAAACATTAGTGACGATGTTCCTTTATCAAACAAGTCTGTGGTTAGTGCAGCTGCTCATTTTGCTTCACATCAGGATTGTTCAACAATAGAGGGAAAATTTGCTATTTCAAATATTATGGCTAATCTTCCTATAAGAATGACAAAGGACAAGTTTTCTGACTATGTTACAAAGGGCTTAGGTATTTTAATTGATAATCTTCCACCTACATTTGCAAAGGCTTGTAGCGATAGATTAAAGGATATGTTCTATGTACCAGTTGACAGCATAAAAGAAGATTTTCCAATGATGTATGAAAAGATTTCTGCTGTTTACGCTCTCGATACAGAAGCTGCTACAAAGGAAGATTTTGAAAGTTATATTGCCGATGTTGATGACAATGTAGAGGCTTTACAGAGCATTTATTCTCTTTTAAGCATTTACTACAATGATGTAAACTACTTACTTATTCTTTCAAACTTTGCTATTGATGAAGACTACTTATTCCAAGATGAAATGCTTATTAAGGACTTCTATTATTCAGTAGTTGACTATATCGAAAACAAAGATGATGAACTTGCTGATACTGTATTTTTACAAGTTTCAAATGAAATCGAAAGCAGATTTGAGGACAGCAAACCTCTTGAAGAAGAAATTAACAATCTTATGGACGAAGTTACAGATTGGGAAAATCTTTCAGATGAGTTAAAGACAACAATTTCTGTAAACAATGCCGTTAGCAATAGATTTTACAGAGAGCTTGAAGAAGAAATTATGACTCCTCAGGATTTAGATAAGGAATATACTACAGAAGAACTTGCAAATGATGTAAATACATATATTGCTGGTGTTTGTGCTGAACTTCCAAAGACAAAAGAAAAATTCTTAAAGCAAAAATTCTTAAAGAATATTCCTTGCCCTATGACACAGGAAGAATTTGTGGACTATGCTACATATTCTCTTGACGGTGTAAACGATAAACTTGTTTCACTTGTAGCTTATGGCAATATATTTGAAATTGTAGATGCTTTAGAAAAACAAGAACACGAACACAGTGACGATTGTGGTTGTGGTCACGAGCATCATCATGAACACGGTCACGATTGTGGTTGTGGTCACGAGCATCATCACGAACACGGTCACGATTGTGGTTGTGGTCATGAACATCATCACGAACATGGTCATGATTGTGGTTGTGGTCATCACCACCACTAAAATAATTTGTGGCTTGCACCCAAGCCATCGAATTTATCTTTCCGATTCACTTCAGAACAAATTAGCTTTGCTAATTTGTGGCTTGCACGCAAACCATCGGATTTATCTTTCCGATTCACTGGTCAGAACTTTCAACTTCGTTGAAAGCCACACTTCGTGTGTCCGATCTATCTTTCGGTTCACTGTCAGAACTTTCAACTTCGTTGAAAGCCACACTTCGTGTGTCCGATTTATCTTTCGGTTCACTGTCAGAACAAATTAGCTTCGCTAATTTGTGACTTGCACGCAAGCCATCGGATTCATCTTTCCGATTCACTATTCAAAACGGTATCAGACTTATTCTATCTGATACCGTTTTTCTATCTTTATCTTTAAAAATCTTACAAATGGAATTGCCAACACCATTCCCATTAATCCAAAAAGTTTACCACCTACTGCAAGGGCAATTATTATTACAACGGGATTTAATTTAACACTATGACCTAAAACTTTAGGAGAAATAATATAGCCGTCTATTTGTTGCAATACTATAATTACAATACCTACAATAACAGCCTTTGACACATCTCCATTTACTAAAGCCATAAATACTGAAAGCAGAAAACCAATCAAAGCCCCAAAGTAAGGAATAATATTAGATAAACCACTTATTATACCTATTATTAATGGAAACTTTATTCCCATTATTCCCAGAACCACACTTATAATAACTGACATAATAATACCGTCAGTAAATTGCCCTCTTATATAACCCGAAAAGGCATCGTCCATATCTTCAATATTTACAGCACAAAATTTATAGACTTTTTCAGGCAAGATTTTTTTACAATACTTCTTAAAACTACCAGAAATACTCTCCTTATCCTTTAAAAGATAAAAAGATATAATAAGTCCTAAAAGAACTGTGGCTATTCGCCCAAGAGTTCTGTAAAATATTGTTAATCTAATACCATTATTCATTGTATCGTAGATTTTACCCTTAAAAGTATTAATATAGTTAATTATAAAATCCAAATGATACCTTTCCAAATAGTAAAGTACATCTACGTAGACATTTTCAATATTGTGTTTAAAGTTTTCTATAATAAGATTCATACCATCTACAAAAGTAATTTTACCTCCTAGTCTAATTTCCTTAATGGTAACATAGCAAATAAAAAATATAAAACCCAATATTATTATATAGACTAAAAAAACACTTAAAAATCTATTCCTTATTCGTTCACAAAAAAAATCCACCATAGGATTAAGTACATAAGCTATAGCAAAGCCCAATATTAACACCGAAAAAATTGATGTAATATAGGTAAATATATTAACGGCACAATTATATATGCCACTTACATTTCCAAGGGCATAGACAACTCCGTCTACAACAGCCTTAAAAATGTAGCATATCATAAATGTAAAAATAATATAAAAGCATAGCTTAAAATAACTTTTGTCCCACGGCAGATTCATTTAATATCTTCCTATTCTCTAATCTCAGCTAATACATTTAAGAGAAATTCCCAAGTTCTTTCAACAGAAGGAATTTCTGCTCTTTCACTAGGAGAATGAATATCCAAAAGATTAGGACCAAATGAAACCATATCAAAATCAGGTACTTTTTCTGCAAAAAGACCACATTCAAGACCTGCGTGAACAGTTTCAACAACTGGAGCCTTGCCATATTGCTCTGTATAAACCTTTTCGCAAAGGTTACGCAATGGTGAATCCTGTTTCATTTCCCAAGCCGGATAATCTCCTCTAAATGTAGTATTGCCCTTTGCAAGCTTTGTTAAACTCTCAATTTTAGAATAAAGTTCGATTTTCTTTGACGGAATATCACTTCTTATAGCACAAACCATTGATACACCATTTTCATCTGTACTTACAACACCTAAGTTGTTAGAAGTGTGTGGCATATCAAGTTCCAAATTCATAAACTGTATACCGTCTGGAATGTTATTCATAACTGTTAAAACTCTTGTTGTACTTTCGTCTGAGAACACCTTTGTTTTTTCAGTCTTTTCAACAGTAATAGTAATATTATCATCAATGTTATAGTATTCGTTTAAAAATTCAGCCTGTAAAAGTTTGCATTGAACATCTAAATTTTCAATACTACTACAAGATACGACAGCTTCACTAATGCTAGGAATAGCATTATCCTTTGAACCACCACTTATTTCAGCCACTTCAATATTGCAATTTTCAACTAAACTTTCAAGTGTTCTAGCCATAAGTTTATTGGCATTAGCTCTGTATCTTACAATGTCAATACCAGAGTGACCACCCTTTAATCCTGAAATAGTTATCTTTGCAAATTCCTGATTTTTAGACTCTACACACTCTACTGGAACAACAGAATTTGTCTTTCTACCACCGGCACAACCTACAGTAAATATACCTTCTTCTTCTGAGTCTACATTTAATAAAATTCTACCCTCTAAAAGTGTCATATCAAGGCTACTAGCACCTAACATTCCCACTTCTTCATCAGTTGTAAATACAACTTCAAGAGCTGGGTGTGGAATATCGTCACTATCAAGAAGTGCCATACCCATAGCAACAGCAATACCATCATCAGCACCAAGAGTTGTACCATCTGCTCTTAAATAATCTCCCTCATAAATCATTTTAATAGGGTCTTTGAGGAAATCGTGAACTACATCAGGATTTTTAACACAAACCATATCCATATGACCTTGAATTACAACAGTAGGAGCATCTTCATAACCCTTTGTAGCACCTTTTTTAATTATTACATTATTGGCACTATCCTGATGAACCCATAAATTTCTTTCCTTTGCAAATGAAACAATGTAATCGCTTACACCTTTTTCATTTCCACTACCTCTAGGGATTTGGTTTATAGCCTCAAAAAACTTTAAAACGTTGTCACATTTCATTTTTATCACCTCAAAATTATACAATTAAGTCCTATGGCATTACCATAGGACCTAAAGTTAGTATATTTATTATATTCAATAAATTTAAAATTAATTCTTAAAGCTGTGGATAGGAGCTGGAATTCTACCACCTCTGTTTACGAAATCAGCACAGCTAAATTTATTTACAGGCATAATAGGAGCATAACCAAGAAGACCACCAAATTCTACTGATTCGCCTACACCCTTACCAATTACAGGAATAAGTCTAACAGCAGTAGTCTTGTTGTTAATCATACCAATAGCCATTTCATCAGCAATGATACCAGAGATTGTTTCAGCAGAAGTATCGCCAGGAATGGCAATCATATCAAGACCTACTGAACAAACACAAGTCATAGCTTCAAGCTTTTCAAGAGTTAAAGCACCGGCTTCAACTGCATCAATCATACCATGGTCTTCACTTACAGGAATGAAAGCACCACTAAGACCACCAACACAAGAAGATGCCATAACGCCACCCTTCTTAACATTATCGTTAAGAATAGCAAGAGCAGCAGTAGTACCAGGAGCACCAGCGTGTTCAAGACCCATTTCATTGAAGATTTCTGCAATACTATCGCCAACAGCAGGAGTTGGAGCAAGTGAAAGGTCAATAATACCAAAAGGAACATTTAATCTCTTTGATGCTTCTAAAGCAACAAGCTGACCTACTCTAGTAATCTTGAATGCAGTGTTCTTTACAGTTTCGCAAAGTGTTTCAAAGTCAGCACCTCTTACACTTTCAAGAGCTCTCTTAACAACACCAGGACCACTAACACCTACGTTAATAACCTTATCTCTTTCGCCTACACCATGGAAAGCACCAGCCATAAATGGGTTATCTTCTACAGCATTTGTGAAAACAACAAACTTAGCACAGGCAATACAAGCATCGTCCTTAGTCATTTCAGCCATTTCCTTAATAGTATGACCTAACTGCTTAACAGCTGACATATTGATACCGTTTCTTGAGCTACCTACATTAACAGAAGAACAAATTCTGTTTGTAACAGTAAGTGCTTCCGGAATACTAGCAATTAAAGCCTTGTCGCTTTCAGTACAACCCTTCTGAACAAGAGCAGAGTAACCACCAATGAAGTTTACGCCAACTTCGTTTGCAGCTTTGTCAAGAGTCTTAGCAATCTCAACATAGTCTGCTGGATTTTTGCTAGCACCAACAAGAGCAATAGGTGTAACAGAAATTCTCTTATTTACAATAGGAACACCAAATTCCTTGCCAATTTCATCACCTGTGGAAACAAGCTTTTCAGCACTCTTAGTAACCTTATCGTAAATTTTTTCGTTTAACTTTTTCTGGTCTGAATCAACACAATCTAAAAGGTTAATACCCATTGTAATAGTTCTTACATCAAGATTAGCCTCTGAAATCATATTATTAGTTTCTTGTACTTCACCACGAGAAATCATAGATATACCCTCCAATTAAATTCTGTGCATATTGTCGAAAATATCTTCTCTCTGAAGTCTGATATCAACGCCAATTTCTTTACCGAGATTTGCAAGCTGGTCTATTACTTCTGATACTCTATCACTACAGCCAGTTAAATCAACAATCATCATCATATTGAAATAACCATTTACAATAGTCTGAGAAATATCTAAAATATTAATCTTGTCTTCTGCAAGATAAGTACAAACCTTAGCAATGATACCGACTTGGTCTTTACCTAAAACTGTAATAATGCCTTTCATCAAAAAAATCCTCCTTAGTGTAACCCTTAATGTAATATAAATTATATTTATACAATCATAGCATAAAAGGGTGTATAATTCAAGAATAAATTGTAAATTTATGTCTACAATTCTGTCTTTTCAATTTACTATTCAAACTTTATAAAGAAAAAAAGTAAATCGTCATTCTATTACAAAAAATGGAGATGTATAATTTATACACACCTCCAAAACAATTCACACAAAAATTATAAAAAATATCCTCTGCTCTTGAGTTCTTCATAGAATACATTCGCCGCATCTTCAACATCATATTCACAATATTCATAGTAATAGTCTTTTAATTCTCCAGTACTCATATTGCGAGCTCTGGAAGATAACTCCTGTATATTACTAAAAGCAAATGAACCCCTAGAATTAATATCTCTACATAAATCCTCAATTGACTTTCCTTTATAATACTCACTATATAAAGAGCCAAAAGTACTCATTATATCCCAAAAACCCATATATAAAACTCCTTTACATAAAATATATTAGATAAACTGAAATTTTTAAATCATATAATTGCTCAACAAAATTTCTCATTTCTTTTTTCCGTTAACAAATTTATTAACTTCATTTAGTAAAATATCTTTTGCATTTCTCGCTAAATCACGACCTGTTTGCAGGTCAATAGTATCCTTTTTTGAACGATTACAATGCTTACACATACACTGAAGATTATAAAGACTGTCACTGCCACCTTTATTTTTAGGTATAATATGGTCAATATCTATATCGTTTTTTCTAAATGGTCTACCACATCTTACGCAAGTATACCAACCGTATTTTGGATTTTCCTTTTCCAATCCTTTCTGTCTATAATTTGCCATAATACTCACCACCTACTTTTATTTCAAAAAGTTAATTACTAAAATTTAATATTAATTTTTTTATCATACTTTATGGCATTTCATAAGTTGCTGTCTTTGCATAGTTGCCGTTTAATGATGAATTTCCGGTAACAATCATTTTGTTACTTGTAAAGCCTATTCTACAGCCATTTAATGTGCCACCAGAAATCTTGTAAATATTAGTGCCGGCTCTGTACATATAACCTCTGTTACTATTACTGCCATTTGTATAAATCACACCTACACTTCCGTCATCGTCATATGATGAATACATATTTACACTAAATCTGTAACCCTTTGCAGAATACTCTCCGGCTGGATAAATATAGTAACTAGGAACTTGTGACTGTAATGAAACCTCTTGAGGTTTACAATTTACATATACATCATTGCCCTCGTATGAAATGTGAGCCATTTTATTTTCAGCATCCCAACTGATGTCTGCACCTATACTGTCAGCAATAGCTCTTAACGGAATATATAAACTACCACCTATTACCTGTTGTGGCACATCAGGATAAACTGTAGAACCATTTACATAGAAGATGCTTTCTCCTTTTGTAATTTCAATAGAAGTATCATCATCTACTATGTAGGCTGTGCCTGAACTACCTTCCCAATAAACCTGAAAACCAAGCTGTTCAAATACACCTCTTACTGGCACCATAGTCTTTCCATTTACTATAGTTCCTGTTGCACCAAATGTAGATAAACTCATACTTAACGATAGTGCCACAGCGGAAATACTCAATAACCATTTTTTCATATCAATCACGCTCCCTTTCAATAAAACCCTTTGCCATTTTCAACTACCAATTCAAATCCTCTATTAGCCTAAAGGACTATAGTCATTAATGTTATACATTGTAAGCTGACTACTTCCTGTGTATTCTTCATCACCATTATCTGTTTCAGATACTGTAGTCAAGTTTACATTAACACCATCATATGATATTCTGTCAATTCTCATATAGCCCATATGACTATAAACGCTGTATACGCCATTCCCGTCAGGTGCTTCGTATAACAGAGATGCCCCGGTATCAAATCCATTTAAAGCCTCGAACTCGCCATTATTTATTGTGTATACATATACTTTCCAATCTGAGTTATCAAAACCTGTTGAAATAAGAAGTTCCTTTACTCCATCACCATTTAAGTCACAAAGAGCATATTCTCCGTCACTTCCATAGTCGTTACGCAACTGCTCTAATGGTTCTTTATATGCACTGTAATCTACTTGTTTTGTCATTGCAGAAGCGGCAATTGTAGCAGCTGTTGCTGTTCCACCCATAGCATTTTCACCTACAGCCATACCAAGAGGTATACCATATATTGTAACTGAATCACCCTCATATAAATCAATACTACCTATATAATATACAAGGAAGTAATTGAAATTATCATCCATTAAAGACATTTCTGTAATAATATCTTTAAATCCAGTTTTTTCCGGTTTTAATTCTCTTATTTCTGATATATTTGCATTTACACATACCATACTATCACCATAATTTTCAACGTTCTTTGATAAATGCTTGTATTCAATGCCATAATTCACATAATTATTACAATCAGCTATTGATTTAGCAGGAAATAAGTTAGGATGTTCCGTAATAAAAGTTTTTGCCTTAGCATTTATTGTAAAATCTATTGATGAAATTTTACTAAGTTTGTTATAAATATCAATAGGTGTAGAACTGCTTGATGTATCACTCTTAATAGTTGCTGTAGTTTCCTCAATTTCAGACGAAGTTGATGTTGTTTTTACTTTTGAACTTTTACTTGAATCAGAGCTATCCGAACAAGAGCCAAGCATAGAAAAAAGTATAAACAAACAAACTACACCAATTACAATCTTCAACCATAAAGGCTTTTTCTTCTTTTTTTCCGGTTTTGATTGTTCCTGTTGTTGTACTGGTGTTTCCTGCTGAGGCTGACTGAAATTATGTCCACATTCAGGGCAGAATTTTGTGTCATCAGTTACCTCTTTATTACAATTAGGGCATTTCATAAATACCGCCTCCTTTTTTTAACGCAATAAAATTACAATTTAATACATTAAATATACCCAAATGCTGTTAATGTCTTTCTAGTCTCGCCATTTTCACCATTCTGACAACAAATGCTCTTGTCATCTTTCTTTTCCTCATTACGCAAACGGTAACAGAGTAAACCAACCATTACCCCTATAGCAAAACCAAACATTATACAAAGTATTTTTTTCATATTCACTCCGCCTTTCTTCTATTAAGTTCAGTAGTCAAAGTATCTCCCATTAAGCCCATTGCTTCATTCTTCTTTTCATCAGAAAGCTTATCATATATATCAGCAATAAAAGCTGAAACACTTTGGTCATTCTTATGATTACCTTCATTTTCTTTTACAAAAGTCAGCATAACATCAACAGCATCATCGTACATTTCTTGCTTTATGTATAAATCCTTATACAAACGCATTTTAAGAATACCACCGGAAATTACTGTTTCATCAGCACTTTCCTTGTAGCCTATCTTAGAAAAACTGCTTTCCTCCAACATCTTCTTTGCATCTTCAACAGACTCATTGTTTATATAGTATTCAACTTTTTCAAATTCTTCATTTTTAGCTAAATTTGCTTCTCTTTGTTCTCTACCCTCACTGTTAACCTTTTTCTGCAAACTTTCGCCCATCAAATCCATAACTTCTTTTTGCTTTTCTGCTGAAAGCTTATTATAAATGTCAGAAACGTTCCATACAAGGTCATACAATTCAACACCATCAGCTGAATC
>UQYD01000038.1 GCA_900545305.1 uncultured Eubacterium sp. | reverse complement strand
CCTGAAAATAAAATTGCAGATATATCTACAAAAGCTGATAAAACACTTCTTCTATATCGAGAAGGAAGAAATATTGATGTCTACGATTTTGATAAGGAGTTGAGTAAACTTGAAGATAGCAGATGAAATACTGACCAAATTAATTGAAAAATATGAAGATAATAAAAAAAGATTGGTTTTAAAATTAGACAAAGATTTTATACAGTATAGGAATGCCGAATATTACGAAAGGGAAGAATGTAATAGTGTACTAAATAATCTTAAAGAGCAAAATATAATAGACTTTAAGTGGGAAAAAGGCAGAAGTGGACTTTTAATAGAAGAAGTGCGTCTTAATGAAGATAATATTAGAGAAATCTATAATATATTAAATCGAGTATTTATAGGAGATATACTACAAGCAAAAATAGATATAATTAAAAGGTACATCTCCTATATAAGTACTGATTGGATTTTAGACTATTTATATTATTATCTTAATTATATACGTAATAAAAGAAAAACAAAGGATATATTCAACGAAGATATTAAATTTATTGAAGATATTTTAATTGCTTTGGACAAAATTGATAAGATAAAAGAGCCTATGTATATAAGAACATTTAGTATTAAATGTTATAGTAATTCTAAAATTTTTGAAAAGAAGTATAAAAATCGTATACTTACTATTATTAAAAATTATGAATCTACAATAAAAAAACAAAAATATGAAATATCAGAATATGAAATATTACTGCAAATAGGCATTATGGATAAGCCCGAAATGATTGAATTTTCTGGTAATTGTAATATTTTTACACCAAATGAAATATTAGATTGCTCTGTTTTTGTGTCAGGTGCTGCTCTAAATTGTTATTTTATTGATAACATCAAGGGAATTGAACTAAACAATATAAAAACAATTATATTTATAGAAAATAGAACTAATTACTATGATTATATTCTTCATAAAAAAGAGAATGAACTTGTTATATTCCACGGAGGATTTTATAGCCCTAAAAAAGCTAGATTTTTTGAAAAAATAAATGAGGCTATTGACAGCAATATGCAAGTATATTTTTGGGGTGATATTGATTTAGGTGGATTTAAAATGTTTGTTAGATTAAAAGAAAATATAATTCCAAATCTTAAGCCTTTAAATATGGGAGTAGTAGAGTATAGAAAGTATTTGAATAGTGGATTAGATAAAGATAATAAGTATTTAGATTTATTAAAAGAACTATTAAATAATAATAAATATGAACTTTTTTATGATGTAATTGAAAATATTATCTTGAATAAAAAAGCAATAGAACAAGAAATCTTCTTAATTTAAAAAATAGGTACTGCTCTTTTGAACAGTACCTATTTTTTTATGGCTATTTTATAAAAGCATCAACTAATTCTTGAGCATCCTCATAGCCTTGATTTTTAAGTTCATTTACATACCAATTTGGCACATCAGCAACAGCATTTTTAAATGAATCTATATCCATATCTTCATATTTAGTGATTTCAACACCATTTTCTGTTGCCCATCTATTAAGGATTTCGCTATCCCCAGAACGATTAATCTTTCTTTCGTATTCAACAGCAAGTTTACCACATTCATCAACAACCTTTTGTTGTTCAGGAGTAAGTTCGTCATAAATTTTCTGATTAATACAGAAGAATAAACAATCGTAATTTGCATTCCACATTGAAACATACTTTTGTACTTCCTGTACACTAGCAGCATCAATAGCAGGTAATGGATTTTCCTGACCATCAACAGTATTCTGCTGTAATGCAGTATATGTTTCAGACCAGTTCATATTTGTACCGTCAGCACCCCAAAGTTCATAACACTTCATAAGAAGATTAGAACCGGCAACACGAATTTTAAGATTTTTAATATCATCAACACTCTTTACAGGGCGTTTACTATTTGTAAGTTCTCTAAATCCGTTTTCAGCCATACCCATACAATGTAAGCCATAAGATGAAAGTATTTCATCAAGTTTTTTGCCACCAGCTCCGTCAAGTTTAGCATCTGCTTCTTGTGGAGAATTAAATATAAATGGTAAAGAAACAACATTAAATCTAGGGTCAAAACTAGAATATATAAGGTTTGAATGCATAGAAATCTGAACAGGGTCACCGTCCATAAGAGCCTGTATACCTTCAGACTGATTACCATTAGTCAACTGGTCAGCAGCATAAACATTAACTTTGATTTTGCCACCTGTAGCCTGTTCCATAAGTTTACCGAACATTCTACCACCTTCAGCCCATGTACTTGTTTCAGTAGTAGAGCAAGTAAAGTTCCAAGTCTGTTCTTTCCAATCTAAGTTGCTGTAATCACCGATAGTAAATTCACTATCGTCATTAACTGAAGATTGAGAAGAAACTACACCTTTATTACCTGTATATGCACCGTCTTCATCTAAGAGTTTAGGTAAACCGTAAGATACAACTGGAATATATGTAACAATAAGTAAAACAGCAAGAGAAGCTGCAATCATAGGAACAACAGCCTTAGATATTTGTTGTAAAGTTACACTTAAACCTTCTTTAATCTTAATACTTATTGCAACGAAAAGATTTACACCAACTGGTGGAGTAACCTGTCCAATAGCAAGGTTTACAGTTGCAACAACACCAAAAGCTACAACGTCATAACCTAAAGATTTACAAACAGGTAACATAATAGGAATGAATATATACATAGCAGAGTTAGCATCAATGAAGCAACCGGCTATAAGGAATATTATATTTACAATAAGTAAGAATGTAAATTGGTTCTTAGCAACACTACCTAATAATCCTGATGCTGCCTGAGAAATACCAAACTGTGTACATACAAAAGAGAAAAGGGTAGCAGCAGCAACGATGAGCATTATACCACCAGTTGTTTTTGCTGACTCAATAAGTATGCCAAATAAATCCTTAACCTTAACTTCTTTGTAAATTACCATACCTACAAATAAGCCATATACTACAGATACAGCAGCAGCTTCTGTTGGAGTAAATACACTACCGTAAATACCACCTAAGATAATTACAGGCATAAGAAAACCCCAGAAAGCATCTTTAAAAGCTAACCATCTTTCCTTTGCAGAGGCTTTTTTCTCACATGGCTGAACACCTTTTCTTCTAGCCTCAATCATTACTACAACAATAAGAGCTACGCCTAATAAAATACCTGGAACAATACCAGCCATAAACATATCACTTATAGAAACACCAGTAATAGAGGCATAAACTACGAAAGCAATACTTGGTGGGATTACAATAGCTACTGAACTTGAAGTAGCCATTAATGCAGTAGCAAAAGGAGCAGAAAAGCCACCTTTTTCTACCATAGCTGGAATTAATACTGCACCTAAGGCAGCAACTGTTGCAGGACCTGAACCTGATATTGCACCAAAGAAACAAGCAACTATGATACATACAATAGCAAGGCCACCACGTCTATGACCAACACAAGTATCTACAAACTTGATAAGTCTCTTTGAAATACCGGCCTTTGCCATAATATTACCAGATAATACGAAGAATGGAATGGCAAGAAGTAAAAACTTGCTTATTCCGGAATACATATTTGTTGCTACTATATTTAAAGATGTACCAGAATACAAAATTGCAGCAACAGATGATAAACCTAAGCAAATAGCAATAGGTATATTTAATATCAATAAAATGAAAAATGTTATAAATAAAACTGCACTTATCATTATTCTACCTCCTTATTTTTCTTAATGGAGTCGGTACAATAATCAATGCAGTACTCAATAAAATGTAGTACCATACATCCAGCACCGATAGGGAGAAAAGACCAGAATATCCATTCAGGCCAGTTAAGTACAAATGTACGCTTACCATTCTGGAGCTGAGTAATAACTTTCTCCATACCATATTTAAATAATATAACGGTGAATATAACAGATAAAATTGTCATCAAAATCACCATAAATTTTCTGCTCTTTTGTGGAAGCATATCTGTGAAGATGGAGAGGCTTACAAGCTCTCCGTCACGACAAGCAAGAGCAGCTGCAAGTAAAGTAATTAAAACGAATACTGCTACAACAAGTTCTTCAGTAAAAGACCAAGACCTGTGTATTAAATAACGTGATAATACATTACCTACAGTAATTACTACTATGAGAAGAGTTGCTAGTGCTAAAACAATTTTCTCAATAGTAGCTAAGATGTCCATAAACTTCTTATAGATTTTCATCTTCTTCCTCCTTTGAATTCCTTAAAATTTTATTAAGGTTTAATTACAATCCTTAATTTTACTTTTTTACCTTGTAATTGTCAATATTTTTTTAGCTTTTTTGCATAATAAAATAAAGTTTTTGTATAAATTAATTAATAATTGTAAGTAAAGAGATATTATGGTAGAATTAATATATAAAATATAAAGGGTGAAAAAAATGAAAATTGTAATATGTGATGATGAAAAAATTTATGTAGATAAGGTATATGATATTGTTAAAAAGTATTGTGAAAATGATGAAATTAGTTGTTATGAAAATGCTGAACAACTGTTAAATGATATTGAAAACAGTACATATAATAATGACATTTACATATTGGATATTGAAATTGATAATGTAAATGGTCTTGATATTGCTAAGGCTATAAGAGAAAAGGATACATCAGCTCTTATAATATTTTTAACTAACTATGATAAATATGTTTATGATGCTTTTGAAGTAAAGACTTTCAGATATATCCCAAAGGATGTAATTGAAGAAAAATTGCCTCAAGCAGTGAAAGATGCAGTAGTAAGAATTAAAGAAAGAAATTCTAAAAACATTTATGTAGGAGTGTCTGGTAGGGTTATCAGAAGAATAGAGCTGGATGAGATAGTCTTTATAGAAAAATATCAGAAAAATATTATTTTTAATTTACTTGATAAGTCTATAGTTAAGGAAAGAACTACTTTAAAAAATGTATATTCAGAACTTGATTCAGATAAATTTATATTTATTAACAAAGGTATTATTATCAATTTGAAAAATATCAAATATCTTGACGGCTTAAGAATAGTTATGGAAAATGACGTTGATTGTTATATAAGCAGAGATAGATTAAAAGAAGTTAAAGATAAAATAACTAATTTTTGGGGGTAATATGTTTTGATTGTGGAAGTATTGTGTACACTCATTGAAGATTTAATTTGTTTTTTATTTGGTAAAGAAATTTTTAATGATGGACGACAAAAAAATTGTTTTTTCATTCCTGTTTTTATAGTTATACATACATTAATAGTAACATTCTTGAACAGAATAGCTTTGGTATCACAATATACAGTAATTATTTCTAGCTTAATAATGGGTGCTATGTTTTATCTGTTATTTAAAACCAAATTTATATATTGTATAATGTATACCATTACTTATTATATGCTTGTAATAGTTGTAGAAATGTTTATGATTTGTCTGTTAAGTGTAATTTTAGGTAATCCGGACTATGTTTTTCATGTTATACAATTATCAAATTTTAATAGAATAATTTTTGCTTTGGGTATGAAATTAATAAACATTACCATATATTTGATTGCAAGAAGAAAAATCAGAAATATTAATTATAAAATACTTGGAAATCCGGCATATATTGTGTTTGTAATAGTGGGATTTATTGTATCTCTTAAAATGATGTCTGTTGTTATTGACAATAGTGTTAGTAGTTTAAAATTAGGTGTTTCTATACTGTTCGTAGTCTTTATATTTATGTTTGGGATTTTAATATTTTTGACAGATAACCTGTACAATGAAAAATTAAAAACTAAAGAAAATGAGTATATGGCTATTAAAAGCGAAATGTTAGAAAAAAGTCTTAAAGATATAAATAGGTTATACGATGAAAATTCTAAAAATTTTCACGAATTCAAACATCATATTAATATTATAAACTCGTTATTGCTAGACTCCTCAAATAAGAAAGCTATAGAATATTTAAAGGGAATAGATTTATATTCTAGGTATAGTCAGGTGTTTCATACAGGAAATGACATAATAGATACTGTATTGAATGTTAAAAATACCGAAGCTAATCAAAAGCATATATCTCTATTTGCTGATATAAATATTGATAAAGTGACTGTTAATGATGCTGATTTATGTAGTGTATTATCTAATTTGATTGATAATGCCATAGAGGCTGTTGATAAAACAGAAAAAAACAAGAATATAAAATTGACTATTAATCAAAAGTGGAATATGTTGTTTATTGCTGCAGAAAATCCAAGTAGTAGTAATCCATTGGAAAATAATTTTAATAGTCAGAAAAAGGGTAATCACGGTTGGGGCATGAAGATAATCAATGATATTGTAAATAAATATAATGGGAATATAACAACGAACTATGATAATGAAATTTTCAAAATTAAGATAATGCTTATACAAGAAAAAACGGTTTAAGGACAAATTTATACGGTTTAAGCCTATATTACTAATAAAGAGACCTCTATATGCTAAAATTGGCATGTGGAGGTTTTTCTATGTTTAATTTACTTGATAGCTTTGTAACACAAATGGCTGAAAATAGTGGTTATCCAAAATCAGTAATACAGTACTCCATTAGACTTTGGGCTATTGCATTTGTTCAAGCTATAGTATTATGCTTGGTGTCTAGTATTTTCTTTGATATAAAATTCTTTTTTAGCTTCTTAATACCTTTTTTCCCAACCAGATTATTAGTAGAAGGGTATCATTGCAAAAATATGTATTCCTGTACTATATTTAGTACAATTATATTTATTGTAATATGCTTGTTATCTAGTTTTGGTATAAAACATATTGAAATTATCTATTTATCTGAAATTATACTAGGTATTTTATTAGTATTACAAATATTTAAAATGTTAAAATATAAGAACAGATTCAAGTATAATATGTTGGCGATGTTAATAGGCATTGCCATATCGCTCGTTTTCGTTGTTAAAAGTGATGTTTATACCCTAAATGGGGTGTACTCATATATAATGGTATTTGTATTGTCAATACCTAACATTTTAACAGGAGGTGAAGAAGATGAAAAATAAATTAATGGCTCTTTTAGGTCTTTGTGTTTGCTTTATTTCTGTATATGGTCCTAACATTCCTTCAACAGGTTTTGCTTATGCACCAGAAATGCCAGAAGAATTAAAGAAGCTTAGAAATATGAAATAATATGTAAAAACTCATTTTTAGGATAAATAATCTTGAAAATGGGTTTTTATTTTTTGCAGAAAAACTATACTTAAAAAATCTTCTCAATAAAATCTTTTTGTGGTATAATAATAAGGGTTTATATTGTTGAATATTGAAATTGTAAATTACATTATAGGAAAGAGGCGAGATTTATGTATATAGCATCTTCTTATGTAAGGGCTGAAAGCCTAGATGAAGCATGGGAATTAAATCAAAAAAGAAATAATAAAATTATGGGTGGAAATTGCTGGCTCAGAATGGGAAAAAACAATAATATTAATACAATAATCTCATTATCAAAACTTGGACTTGATAAAATTGAAGAAAATGATTCAGAGTTCAAAATAGGAGCTATGGTAACTTTAAGACAAATTGAAACTAATGAAAGTCTTAATAATTTTTTTGATAACACTATTAAAGAAGCAGTGGAATCTATTGTTGGTGTACAGTTTAGAAATATGGCAACAGTAGGGGGAAGTATATGGGGTCGATTTGGATTTTCAGACGTACTTACAATTATGCTTGCTTTAGGTGCAAAGGTAGAATTGCATAAAACAGGAATTGTCCCTATTGAAGAATTTATAGATATGGAACATAATAATGATATTTTAGTAGCAGTTATAGTACCTAAAAATAATTTAAAAGTTGCTTATGATACGGTTAGATTGAGCAAAACTGATTTTCCTTTGTTGACTTGTGCTGTTAGTGTTATAGAAGATAAAATGAGAGTAGTAATAGGAGCAAGACCAACAAAAGCTAGATTTTTTGATTGTAATATTAATACTGAAACAGATGAAGTCTGTAGTAAATTTAATTTTGGTACAAATATGAGAGCTACAGCAGAATATAGAGAACAAGTTGCCAAAGTTCTTGTCAACAGATGTAGAAAGGTGGTGCAATAATGGTTGTTACTTTTAAGTTAAATGGTAAAAAAACAGAAGCTATAATTGAAGCTGACACTACTTTGTACCAATTATTGAGAAAGTTAGGCTGTTACAGTGTTAAATGTGGATGTGAAACAACTAACTGTGGACTTTGTACAGTAATTTTAAATAATAAATCCGTATTATCTTGTGCTGTTCTTGCTGCTGAGGTAGAGGGTGCAACGGTTGAAACTCTTGAAGGACTTGAAAGTGAAGCACTTGAATTTGGTTTGTGTTTAGCAGATGAGGGTGCAGAACAATGTGGTTTTTGTAACACTGGATTTATTGTTAATGTAGTAATGATGATGAGAGAATTGGATAATATAACAAAAGAAAGTGTCAAAGAATATCTTGCTGGTAACCTTTGCAGATGTACAGGTTATCAAGGTCAGTTAAGAGCCTTAGAGAAATTTATTGAAAGAAAGAGAGGTGTTAGAATATGAAATTTGTAAATACCTCTATAAGAAAAAAAGATGCAGTTCAGCTTGTTACTGGTAAACCAGTTTATACAGAAGATATTGCTCCAAGCAACTGTCTTATAGTAAAACTTATGAAAAGCCCATATGCTAATGCCATAATAGAGGATATTAATACATCAATAGCTGAAAAAGTGCCAGGTGTTGAGAAAATAATAACTTACAAAGACGTAAATCAAAAGAGATTTACTTTGGCAGGACAGTCTTACCCTGAAGCAAGTCCATGTGATAGACTTGTACTTGATAAGCACTTAAGATATGTAGGAGACCCAGTGGCTATTGTTGCTGCTGAAAATGAAAAAGCTGCTATAAAAGCAATAAAACTTATTAAAGTAAAATATGACGTTCTTGAACCTTTACTTGACCCAAGGAAAGCTAAAGATAATGAGATACTTGTTCACCCAGAAGATAGCTGGTATGCACAGTGTCCGGTAGGAGCAGATAACAAGAGAAACCTTGTTGCAACAGGCTGTGATGAGGACGGTAATGTTGATGAAATATTCAAGGGATGTGATGTTGTAATAGAAAGAACCTATAAGGTTAAACCTGTTCAGCAGACTATGATGGAGCCTTTTAAAACATATACCGAAATTGATAATTATGGCAGAATTAAAGTAGTATCATCAACACAGATACCTTTCCACGTCAGAAGAATAGTTGCGAATGCTTTAGGTATTGAAAAAAGTAAAGTCAGAGTAATCAAGCCTAGAATAGGTGGAGGTTTTGGTGCAAAGCAGACAGCAGTATCTGAAATTTATCCAGCTATTGTCACATATTTAACTGGTAAACCAGCTATGATAGTTTATACAAGAGAGGAAACTCAAACTATATCAAGTCCAAGACATGGTATGGAGGTTACAGTTAAATTGGGTGTGATGAATGATGGAACAATGCGTTGTTGTGATATGTATGTTTTATCAAATTCTGGAGCTTATGGTGAACATGGTCCTACTACTGTAGGTCTTGCAGGTCATAAGTCAATGGCTCTTTACTCAAAAATGGAAGCATTTAGATTTAAGTATGATGTAGTATATACAAATATTATGTCATCTGGTGCGTATAGAGGTTATGGTGCTACTCAGGGTATTTATGCTTTAGAATCTTGCGTTGATGAAATGGCAAAAATTATTAATATTGACCCAATAGAATTTAGATTTAAAAATATGACAAGAGAAGGTATGTTTATGCCGGCTTATTATGGCGAAACTGCCAATGCTTGTACACTTGATAAGTGCCTAAAAAAAGCTATTGAAATGAGTAACTGGGATAAATACTATCCAGCTAAGGATATGGGAAATGGTAAAATTAGAGCAATGGGTGCAGCTCTTGCTATGCAGTCAAGTTCAATATCTAATTTAGATATTGGTGGTATGACATTGAAGCTTGGCGATGGTGGCTTTTACAATATGATAGTAGGTTGTACTGATATGGGTACAGGTTGTGATACAATATTGGCGCAGATGGTTGCAGATGTACTTGATACAGACGTAGATAATATTGCAACATTTGGTGTTGATACAGATGTTTCTCCTTATGATTCAGGTTCTTACGCATCATCTACTACATACCTTACAGGTAGAGCTGCTGTAAAATGTGCTACACAAATGAGAGAGAAGATAATAGAAGTTGGTTCTAAAATATTGGATTTAGAAAAGTCTAAATGTGAATTTAACGGAAAATTTGTTTATGAAGATGAAAACCCTGATAATAAAATAAGTTTAGCTGATATTGTAGCTAAGGCACAAAGTGCTCCTTATGGTGCTTTAGTCGTAACAGTATCAGAACAGTCTACAGTTTCTCCACCACCTTTTATGGCTGGTGTTGCTGAAATAGAAGTAGATAAGGAAACAGGTATTGTAGAACTTATTAATTTTAGTGCTTGTGTAGATTGTGGTACTGTTATTAATCCTAATTTGGCTAGAGTTCAAACAGAAGGTGGACTTGTACAAGGTATAGGTATGGCTATGTATGAAGATATAATATATGGCGAAAATGGTAGAGATTTTACAAATTCACTTATGCAATATAAAATACCTACTAGATTGGATATGGGTAATATTGATGTTGCTTTCGAATCAAGTTATGAACCTACAGGACCATTTGGTGCAAAGTCTATAGGTGAAATTGTAATTAATACTCCAGCTCCGGCTATTTGTAATGCAATTAGTAATGCTGTTGGTGTTAGAATAAGAGAATTACCAGCCACTCCTGTAAAGGTATTAAAAGGTATAATGGAAAATAATAAATAGTAAATAAAAGTAAAAGAGGTTTAGGCAATATTCGTACCTAAACCTCTTTTTTATATTAGTAGTTGATATATTTTATTATGTTCTATACCATTTGAAGACATTAACTGCTCTGCTTTTTCTGTGTTTTCAACTAATGTACAGAAAGCAAGTCCACACCCAGCACTAATAATGGTAGGTAAGGGTATAAGTCTTCCTTCAAATTTATTTTGTTTTGAAATCTTTTCCATTTTCATAGCCTGAGAAGTTGAATCAAAGGTTATAACACATTTGAGAGTTTCTTTTCTCATTTTTATTCTTCTCCTAATATTTTTAGGGCTTTAGCAGCAAATAAGACCTCATCTTCTGTATTGAAATATGAAAAACTGAAACGAACTGCCCCCTGTTTTTCAGTGCCTAAAGCTTTGTGCATAAGGGGAGCACAATGACCTCCAGAACGAGTAGCTATTTCAAATCTTTCAAAAAGTTCATCACTGACACTAGAAGATGAATAATTTCCTAAATTTACGCTAACTATAGGTCCTCTTTCTTTTACAGAAAAATCACCATATATTTTAATATTTTTAATATCTTTTATGTTTTCGTAAAATAATTTCACTAGCATATTTTCTTTTTCTCTAATTTTTGATATGCCAGTTTCTTGTATGAACTCTAAGCCAGCTTTTAATCCGGCAATAGAATGACTATTTACTGTTCCAGCTTCAATATGTTCAGGCATTGAATTAGGGGCAGTCTTTTCAAAGGTTTTAATACCACTACCTCCGACTTTAAGAGGGGCAATATTAATACCTTTTTTGATACATATTCCACCTGTGCCTTGAGGACCATACAAACTTTTATGACCTGTAAAACAAACCACATCTATATTTTGTTTTTCCATGTCTATATCAAATATACCAGCACTTTGGGAAGCATCTAGTATAAATAATATATCATGTCTCCTACATATTTCGCCTATTTTAGAAATATCTATAACATCTCCAGTTAAATTTGAACAATGGGTACATACTATAGCTTTTGTATTAGCCTTAATAGCATTTTCTACATCTGTATAGTCGATATTTCCTGCATTATTTGCCTTTATAATTGTCAGTTCTGTACCTTTTTTCTCAAGTCTATACAATGGCCTTAATACAGAATTATGTTCCAATTCCGTAGTAATAATATGGTCGTTAGGTAATATAAGTCCGTTAATAGCTGTGTTTAATGCCTCTGTTGCATTAAGAGTAAAAGCAACTTGTTCGGGGAAAGACAAGTTAAACATTTTAGTTATTAATTCTCTGGTTTCATACAAAACCATTGATGAACTAATAGAGCTATTGTAAGCACCTCTGCCACTGTTCCCCATTGTATTTATAGCATCGTATACAGCTTGTGCGACCTGTGGTGGCTTGATTAGTGTTGTAGCCGAATTATCAAGATATATCATATTATCAAGGCTTTATTATTTTGCCTGCTCCTATTAATTTTTCAGAAATATCATACATATTAGAAACTGTACCTACTGCTGGAGTTTGGTCAAGTCCGTAGTGATTGATACAAGTACCACAAGTACAAATATCAACACCTTGACTTTCGAGATATTTTAAGTCTTCAAGAACTTCTGAATCCTTAGCAGTTAAAAATGCACCACCATTATAACAGATTATTTGATTAGGAAGATTTTCTGATTTTGTAAGGGCAAAAATGTAACTCTTTATAAGAACACCACCTAAAGTGTCATCACCTTCGCCCATTCTGTTAGAAGAAAATACAACTACTGTAGGACCAGTTACATTGTCATACATAGGCTTACATTCTAAATCAGTACTGTCTTCCTCTGAAAGAGTAAGGGTAACAACATATTCCTTTTGTGATTTCTTTTCAGCAAGTATTTGAATATTTTTTTGCTGTGCCATTTTTGTAAGATTTTGAACGGCTATTTCATTATCTACAGTAATTTCAATAACGCCTTTACCGTTTAATTCTTTTATGGCATCTTTTACTTTTATAACGGGAATAGGGCATACATCGCCGATAGCATTAATTTTAATCATATTTCTTTTCTCCTTTTTCTACAGTTATTTTATAATCTGAATTTTCTACAATTTCACCAATTATACCGAAAGGTAATGATAATTGAGAAAGTTCATTTATTACATTATGCAAATCCTTAGGATTAACAGCTCCAAGAAGACCACCTGATGTCTGAGGGTCAAACAATATTTCCTCCATTGCAAAATCTATATCATTAAATTTTACACTGTTACCAACAAAATTTCTGTTCTTTTGTCCTCCACCGGTAATAAGAAATTCATTTGCATAGTCAAAGGCTTCTTTTATATATGGTATATTTTCAGAATATAGTATAGCTGATGCATCACTTAGCATTTCCTTTAAATGACCTAGTAAGCCAAAACCAGTCACATCTGTACAAGCGCTTACATCATATTTTTGAAAAATTTCTGATGCATACTTGTTAAGAGTAGTCATTGATTTAATGGCTTTATTTATAGAACTTTCACTTGCCTGTTCTACTTTACCAGCCGTTGTAACAATACCAACACCTAAAGGCTTTGTTAATACTAACACATCTCCATTTTGGGGCGTGTTATTTTTAAAAATTTTGTCTGGATGTATAGTACCGGTTACACTTAATCCATATTTTATATCTTTATCTGATATGGAGTGACCACCTGTTAAAATCCCACCAGCTTCTTGAACCTTAGATAAACCTCCAGATAATATTTCACCTAATATATTAATATCATCATTTTCAGGAAAACATACTATATTTAGGGCTGTTTTAACAGTTCCACCCATAGCATATATGTCACTTAAAGCATTTGCAGCTGCAATTTGCCCAAATATATAAGGGTCATCTACCATTGGTGGAAAAAAGTCTAAAGTCTGTACTATTGCTATATCATCTGTTAACTTATAAACAGAGGCGTCATCACTGCTTTGAAATCCTACTAAAAGGTTTTCATCGTACTGAGATGGCAATTTATTTATTAAATTACTTAATAATCCTGCACCAAGTTTAGCAGAACAACCTCCACTACAAAATATTTTTTTACTCATAATAATCACCATTTGTATTATAACATTGTATTTCTTTAAACTCAAGTCACATAGGGCACAACTTGTTGATTTTGTAGTAAAATTGTTTTATAATTAGCAAGGTGATAAAATGATTGATAGTTTTGGTAGAAATATAGATTATATGAGAGTTTCTCTGACGGATAAATGTAATCTGAATTGTATTTATTGTAGAAGTAATTGCGATAAAGCATACTTAGATACAATGTCTGCTGATGAAATTATAAGAATTATAAATATAATGGCTGATATTGGTATTCGTAAGATTAAACTTACAGGTGGAGAACCTTTGTTACGAAAGGATTTTGAATATATATTGGAAAGTATTAGTAAAATTCCTAAAATTGAAGATGTAACACTTACAACAAACGGAATTTACCTTAAGAAGTACGTCAATATACTTAAAACAAATAATGTAAAATCAATAAATATAAGCCTTGATACTTTAGATAGAGAGGATTATAAAAGGATAACTGGATTTGATTATGTAGAAAATGTAAAATCCTCAATAGAATATGCAATAAAGTCGGGATTTAACATTAAAATTAATTCGGTAGTTATGAAGGATTTTAATGAAAATATATTTGAATTAGCAGAAATGGCTAGAAATAATAAAGTAAGTGTTAGATTTATTGAACTTATGCCTATGGGAGAAGGTCGAAAGTATAAATATATACAAGGTTCAGCAGTTATTAAGAAACTAGAAGAAAAATATGGAAAATTTATAAAAACAGATTACAAAAGCAATGGCCCATGTGTCTACTACAAAAATAATAGCTTTAAAGGGATGATAGGTTTTATATCAGCTGTCAGTGATTGCTTTTGTAGTCAGTGCAATAGAATTAGAATGACTTCTGATGGCTTTATAAAATTGTGTTTGTACTATAACAAAGGTATAAACATAAAAGAATTGATTAATAATGGTGCAACAGATAACGAAATAAAAAATGCTATTAAGCATATTATTAGCCAAAAACCAGAAAGCCACCATTTTGGAATTATAGATGAAAATTCGGAAGCTAAAAATATGGTTCAAATAGGAGGATAATATGGGAAAAATAATGGCAATATGTATAAGTGAAAAGAGAGGTACTCAGAAAAAAAGTATTAAAAAAGCAGAGTTAATAAAAGACTTTGGCATTAATGGTGATGCACATGCAGGTAAATGGCATAGACAAGTGAGTCTTTTAAGTTACGAAACAATAGAAGAATTTAAGTCAAGGGGAGCTGATGTAATAGACGGTGCCTTTGGTGAAAATTTGGTTGTTAAAGGTATTAATTTAAAGGATATAAATATTGGCGATAAGTTAAAATGCAATGATGTAATCCTTGAAATTACTCAAAAAGGGAAAGAATGTCATAGCCATTGTGAAATTTACAAAAAAATGGGCGAGTGTATTATGCCAACAAACGGTGTATTTGCAGTTGTAAATAATGGTGGAATAATAGAAGAAGGTGACGAAATAGATGTATACATCAGCAGTTGTAACACTAAGTGATAAAGGAAGTATTGGAGAAAGAGAAGATTTATCAGGCAAGAAAATTATTGAAGTATTAAAACAATATGGATATACGGTGAAAGACTATACTATACTTCCTGATGATATAGAAACTATAAAGAGTAAATTAATTGAATTATGTGACAAAAATATCAATTTAATTATAACTACAGGTGGAACAGGTTTTTCTAAGAGAGATGTTACTCCAGAAGCAACCATAGCTGTTTGTGACAGAATGGCAAATGGCATAAGTGAAGCAATAAGAAGTTACTCCCTTACTATTACAAAAAGAGCAATGCTAAGCAGAGGGGTAAGTGGAATAAGAAAAAATAGTGTTATTATTAATCTTCCGGGAAGTTTAAAGGCTGTTACAGAGAGCCTAGATGTATTTATGGACACTATTGGTCATGGTATAGGTGTTTTAGTTGGAAAAGATAAGGAATGTGGTAATATAAAATGACAACTTTTTTTGATATAAGAGATGAATATAATAAAAAAGGCGAAGTATTAATAGCAACAGATATTGAAAATGGTGAAAAGTTTATTTTAAATGAAAATATAGCATCTCCACAAATAACAGACTATAATGGTAAAAAATGCTTTATAGAAAAATTGATGGATAAAACTAAAATAGTTGTTGCTGGTGCTGGCCATGTATCTATGGATTTTGCAAAAGTGGCAGAAATACTTGGCTTTGATTTAATTATAATCGACGATAGAGCAGAATTTGCAAACAGCGAAAGATTTCCTAATGCCCAGATAATATGTGGAAATATAGGAGAAAGTTTAAAATCTGATTTTGGTAAAAATGTTTATTATGTTATTATGACTAGAGGACATAAAGACGATTACGAGGCTTTAAAAACTATATTAAGCAAAGAGTACAAATACGTTGGTATGATAGGTAGTAGAAAGAAAGTTGCTTTTGTAAAAGATAAATTGAGAAATGATGGCTTTACAGATGAAAAAATTAATACTGCTCATACTCCAATAGGTCTTGATATAGGTGCAGTTACACCGGCTGAAATTGCTATAAGTATTATGGCAGAAATAATACAGGTACAAAACAAAGGTATAAAAGATAGAGGCGACGGAGATTTATTAAATAAAATCAATCATAATTGTGCTATGGTAACAGTTATTGAAAAAGCTGGTTCTGCTCCTAGAGGAGAGGGTAGTAAAATGCTAGTATTTGACAATGGAAAAGTTCTTGGAACTATTGGTGGTGGTACTTTAGAGTATGTAGCCATTAATAAGGCTGTTGAAATTGCAAAAAGTGGTGGCTTTTTTGTTAAGGAATATTCCCTTGAAAATAATAAAGCATCAGAACTTGGTATGGCATGTGGTGGTAGCGTAAAGGTAATGATTGAAGGTATAAAATAATATGAATGAATTAATTGTCGTAAGAGGTGGTGGCGATATTGCCACAGGTACTATACACCGTCTTGTAAAATGTGGATATAAAGTTATTGTTACAGAAGTAGAAAATCCGTCAGCTATAAGAAGAAAAGTAGCTTTTTGTGAGGCTGTTTTTGATGGAGAAGTTTTTATCGATGGTGTAGGTTGTAAAAAAATATCCAGCGTTGAACAAGCTGAAAAGGTATTTAGCGAAAATAAGGCTGCATTAATTGTAGACCCTCAATGTAAAATGATTGATAAAATTAAGCCTGATATTTTAATAGACGGTATTTTAGCAAAGAAAAATTTAGGTACAACAAAAGATATGGCAAATATGACTATTGCGTTAGGTCCTGGATTTTGTGCAGGTAAAGATGTAGACTATGTTGTAGAAACAAAGAGGGGTCATAAACTTGGCTCTATCATAGAGCAAGGATATGCCATTGAAAATACAGGTATTCCAGGAATTATTGCCGGCTACGGTAAAGAAAGAGTTATACATTCTCCAGCTACAGGTATTATTAAAAATATTAATGATATTAGTGATATTGTTAAAAAAGGAGATATTATAGCATATGTAGGGGAAACTCCAGTATATGCAACCCTTGACGGAGTGTTAAGAGGAATAATAAGAAATGGTTACTATTGCAATAAAGGTCTTAAAATTGCTGATATTGACCCTAGAATTAGTGAACAGGAAAACTGTTTTTCAATATCAGATAAGGCAAGATGTATTGCAGGAAGTGTTTTAGAATTGGTGGTACGATATGGAAAAAATAAATGTAGATGATGCTGTTGGTATGGTGCTATGCCACGATATGACAGAAATAAAAGATAATAAGAAAACTGTGCCTTTTAGAAAAGGACATATTTTAAAACCAGAAGATATAGAACATTTAAAGTCAATGGGTAAATTCCATATATATGTTTGGGATACAGAAAAGGGTTATATACATGAAAATGATGGAGCAGAAATAATGCTTAATTCGGCAGTAGGTAAAGGCATTGCTCATTCTGAAATTAAAGAAGGTAAAATAGAGTTAACTACTGATGTTGACGGTATGCTTAGAATAAATAAAGATGCTCTTTTCAAATTAAATATGCTTGATAATATTTGCTTTAGTACAGTTCATGGAAATAGAGTTGTAAAAAAAGGTAGTAAATTAGCTGGTATGAGAGTAATTCCTCTAGTTATAGACGAAAAAACTATGGACGAGTTTAAGAAAATATCAGCTGAAAATTTTCCAATTATAGAAGTTGTTCCTTTTGAAAAAACAAAGACAGGAATAGTAATAACAGGTAACGAAATTAAAAAAGGTCTTAAAAAAGATGCTTTTGAACCAGTATTAAGGAAGAAATCTGAAGAATGTAATTCAGAAGTTATAGAAGTTATATTTAGTGGCGACGAAACTAAGGATATTGTAGACGCAATAAAGCAGTGTATAGATAAAGGAGCAAATTTAGTTGCCGTTACGGGTGGTATGTCTGTTGACCCAGACGATACTACACCTGATGCAATTAAAGAATTAGGTGGGGAACTTATAACATACGGTACACCCGTATTACCAGGAGCAATGTTTATGCTTTCATACATAGGCGATGTTGCTGTTGTAGGCTTGCCTAGTTGTGTTATGTATAGAAATGCTTCAATATATGACCTTGTTGTTCCAAGATTGTTGTTAGGCGAAAAGCTCAAAAAAGAAGATTTTGCATCAATGGGATATGGCGGATATTGGTTTGGTTGTGGTGTCTGTAAATATCCTTGATGTGCGTGTGGGGGATAAAA
>UQYD01000037.1 GCA_900545305.1 uncultured Eubacterium sp. | reverse complement strand
TGTAAAATACAGAGAAGCATCCATGTGTTCAACATAACTAATAAATCAATGTGTCCAGATTTCTGGGTACATATCAATATATTGTCACTGTTCTTTTTTGTTTATAAACACAAAAAAGGCAATGACTTACGTCATTACCTTTTTGTAGGATTAGAAATGTTATGTTAAAGTATATTAAATATTACTGAATTGCCTTAAATGCTTCGTCAAGGTCCTGAATAATATCATCAATGTTTTCAGTACCAACTGAAAGACGAACTGTAGAACGAGTGATACCCTGTTCAAGAAGTTCCTGTTCGTTAAGCTGAGAGTGAGTAGTAGATGCTGGATGTACTACAAGGCTCTTTACGTCAGCTACGTTAGCAAGGAGAGAGAATAATTCAAGATTATCAATAAATTCTCTAGTCTTCTTTTCGTCACCCTTAACTTCGAATGTAAAGATTGAACCACCACCGTTAGGGAAATACTTCTTGTAAAGTGCCTTCTGGCTTTCGTCAGTAGTTACTGATGGGTGATGTACCTTTTCAACAAGTGGATGATTAGAAAGGTAATCTACAACCTTAAGTGCATTTTCAACGTGTCTTTCTACTCTAAGAGAAAGTGTTTCAAGACCCTGTAAAAGAAGGAATGCGTTGAATGGAGAAATTGTTGCACCAGTATCACGAAGAAGAATAGCTCTAATCTTTGTAACGAATGCAGCAGGACCTACAGCCTTTGTAAAGCTGATACCATGATAGCTAGGGTTTGGTTCTGTAAGAGATGGGAACTTACCAGATGCTTCCCAGTCGAACTTACCACTATCAACAATAAGACCACCAAGAGATGTACCGTGACCACCAAGGAACTTAGTACCAGAATGAACTACAATATCTGCACCGTATTCGATTGGTCTGATAAGGTATGGAGTACCGAATGTATTATCAATTACAAGTGGAATATTGTGGCTATGAGCAATCTTAGCAATAGCTTCAATATCAGAAACCTCTGAGTTAGGGTTACCTAAAGTTTCGATGAATAATGCCTTTGTGTTTGGCTGAATAGCCTTTTCAAAATTACTTACATCAAGTGGGTCAACGAAAGTTGTTGTAATGCCGTATTCTGGAAGTGTGTGTGCAAGTAAGTTGTAAGAACCACCGTAAATGTTTTCAGCTGCAACGATGTGGTCACCGTTCTGAGCAAGGTTCTGAATAGTGTAGCTAATAGCTGCTGCACCAGATGCTACTGCAAGGGCAGCTACACCACCTTCGAGAGCTGCAACTCTCTGTTCTAATACATCTTCAGTAGGGTTTGTAAGTCTACCGTAAATGTTACCGGCGTTTGAAAGGTTGAAACGAGCTTCTGCATGGTCGCAGTTATCAAAAACGTAAGAAGTTGTCTGATAAATAGGTACTGCTCTTGCACCTGTTGCTGAATCTGGATTTTCCTGACCTACATGAAGCTGTAATGTTTCGAACTTAAATTTTCTATCTTTTCTGCTTAACTTTGCCATAATTTAATAATCTCCTTTAGTATGTAAATTTTAGTTTTATTCTTGTATATATTATCTATAACTGTTATAATCTAATTTGTCAATGAGCAACACATTCGTATGTTACTCCTTGCATATATATTTTTAAGTTGTTTCATAGGCGTTGCTCCTTTCAATTAAGTATGAATGTATTATATTATACTATTCCTATTATGTCAATAGGAAATTGGGATTTTTTTGAAAAATTTTTAAAATATATGAGTTTCTACTATTATAATGGTGGTATAATTTTATTGCTTTTTAAGGTGAATTAGAATATAATTAACCTACAAAGAGGTGGTTTTATGATACTTTTACTTGTAATACCGGTGTATTTGATGTTAAATATTTACGTGTTTATGAGAACATTTATGTGGATAAGGTCCATTGTGAAGGTGTCACATCACAAAATAATAGGTGTTATATATTTTGTGATTTATGCCTTTTTTGCTGTTAGTTTACTTTCAGCTTTTGTTTTGCCACAGGGTACGCAAATACAATATATTATGAAATACATAAGCAATTATTGGATAGGGGTTATGCTTTATTCACTTATGTTTATTTTTTTAAGCGATGTTGTATTGTTTATTTTGAAAAAGAAAAATATACGATTGCCTTTTAGGTATCCTTTTGCTATAGTAGGTGGAATTGTTATTACTTGTGTAAGTGTTGTATCCATTTATGGTGGGCTTCACGTTGGGAATATAAAGACAAGAGAATATAACGTAACAATAGATAAGGAATGTCCCGATTTAAAAATTGCGTTGGTATCTGATTTACATTTAGGCTATAGTATAGGTGAAAATCAGGCAGAAAAAATGGTGGATATAATAAATAAGCAAAATCCTGATATAGTGTGTATAGCAGGGGATATTTTTGACAATGATTATAGAGCTGTCAGAAATCCTGATAAAATAGCAGAAATTTTAAAAGGTATAAAAGCTAAGTATGGAGTATATGGCTGTTGGGGTAATCACGATGTAACAGAAACCCTTTTAGGAGGATTTTCTGTTCATAGTGCAGAAAACAATGAAAGAGATACACGTTTTGAAGAATTAATGAAAAAAGCAAATGTAAAAATGCTTGAAGATGAGGCTGTTTTAGTAGATAATAAGTTCTATATTGTGGGTAGACTTGATTATGAAAAGACAGGGGAAATTGGTTTAGAAAGAAAAACTGTTCACGATTTGACTGAAAATTTGGACAAAACAAAACCTATAATAGAAATAGACCACGAACCAAATGAATTTGATGAAAAGAATGATGCAGGTGTTGACTTAGATTTAGGTGGGCACACCCATAATGGTCAGCTTTTTCCGGGAAATATTACTGTAAAACTTGCATGGAAAAATCCTTGGGGCATTATTAAAGTAGGAAATATGACAAATGTGACAACTTCCGGTGTAGGTGTTTGGGGTCCTAATATGAGAGTTGGTACAAATTGTGAAGTTGCAATTATAAATGTAAAGGAAGGCAGATAAAATATTATGATTAGCTACGTTAAAGGTACTGTAGCCTACATAGGAAATGATTGCATAGTTGTAGATAACAATGGTATAGGTTATAATATTCAGGTATCACTATCTACAGCATCGGCAGTTGTTATGGAAAAAGAAGTTAAAATTTATACTTATATGAATGTAAAGGAAAATGAACTTTCTCTTTTTGGCTTTTTAACAAAAGAAGAATTAAATATGTTTAATTTGCTTATAGGTGTAAATGGTGTTGGACCTAAAAGTGCTGTGGCAATGCTTGGGGCTTTATCTCCGTCACAGTTGGCACTTGCCATTGCTACAGAGGATATTAAGGCATTAAGTGTTGGACAGGGAATAGGTAAAAAAATTGCCCAGAGAATAGCTTTAGAGTTGAAAGACAAAGTTGGTGCTGACACGATTACTACAGGCGTTGAAATTGTTCAGAAGGTTGATGTTACAACAGGAGAAAGAGCAGAGGCACTTTCAGCACTTATGGCACTTGGATTTACTAAAAACGAAGCAGAAAATGCAATTAAGGCTGTTTTTGTAAATGGTATGGCAACAGAAGAAATTATAAGCAAGGCTTTAAAGGTTGTTAAGTAGGAGATAACAATGGAGAAAAGACAATTAAATACAGGGGATAGAATTACTACAGCCTCTTTGAGAGAAGAAGACGCTGTATCTGAACCAAAACTTCGCCCCATGACTCTTGACACATACATAGGTCAGGAGAAAGTAAAAGAAAATATGCGTATTTATATGCAGGCAGCAAAACAAAGAGGAGAATGTCTTGACCACGTTTTACTTTATGGACCTCCAGGGTTGGGAAAGACTACACTTTCAAATATTATTGCCAATGAAATGAATGCCAATATAAAAGTTACTTCAGGACCGGCAATAGAACGTCCGGGAGATATGGCAGCAATATTAAATGGCTTAAATGAAGGAGATGTACTTTTCATTGATGAAATCCATAGAATAAATAGACTTATAGAAGAAATTCTCTATCCGGCTATGGAAGATTTTGTTTTGGATATAGTAATAGGTAAGGGTGCAGATGCTAAGAGTATAAGACTTGATTTGCCACACTTTACCTTAATAGGTGCAACTACAAGAATAGGTCTTTTGACAGCTCCTTTGAGAGATAGATTTGGCGTAGTAAACAGATTGGAATTGTACACACCACAGGAGCTTATGCGTATTGTAATAAGGTCGGCTGACGTTTTGAATATTCCTATTGATGAAGACGGAGCTTTGGAACTTGCCAGACGTTCAAGAGGTACACCAAGAATAGCAAATAGATTGCTTAAAAGAGTGCGAGATTTTGCACAGGTTAAGTATGACGGTGTAATTACCGGTCAAGTTGCAAAAGATAGTCTTGATATATTAGAAGTTGATAAAAATGGTCTGGATTTGACAGATAAAACACTTTTAATGTGTATGATAGATAAATTTAGTGGTGGACCGGTAGGTCTTGACACCCTTTCTGTATCAATAGGTGAGGAAGCAGAAACAATAGAAGATGTTGTTGAGCCATACTTAATACAGCAAGGTTTTATAAAGAGAACACCAAGGGGCAGAGTTGTAACTAACAAAACTTATGAATATTTCGGGCTTGAAGTATTGGGAGGAGAAAATAATGATTAAACTTGAATTAGAAGATTTTATTTACGAAATAAAGGAAGAAATGGAATGTTATGCTGAAATAGGCAAAGAAGGTGCTGATAAGTGGGAAGAAAAGTTCAGAAATTGGCTTGATAACCCTAAGGTAAAGCATAGCAATGTTACTAAAAGTGGTGACAAAGTAATGTATAGCGTAGCAGATGAAAGCGAAATTTTTGATATTGCTGATGAATATTTAACAGCTATTGAAAATAATAGTGAAGCAGAGTATTGGAAAAAATTCCAATAAATTATTGTCGAAAAGAGGTTGTGCTATAGCCTATTTAGAATATTATGTAAATTAGTTTGCAGAGTTAAAAAGATTAATAATTACGACAAATTAGTTGACAATATTTACAAATTGGTTTAATATTATTTATAAATTATTTTAGGAGGTCAAGATATGTACGACATTAATGAAGTAAAAGCAGTAGACCCTGAAATTTGCGAAGCTATTAACGAAGAACTTTATAGACAGCAGCATAACATTGAACTTATTGCATCTGAAAATATTGTTTCTAAGGCAGTTATGGCAGCTATGGGTTCAGTGCTTACAAATAAATATGCAGAAGGTTACCCAGGTAAGAGATATTACGGTGGTTGTGAAAAGGTTGATATTGTAGAAGAATTAGCTAGAAAGAGAGCTTGTGAACTTTTTGGTGCAGAACATGCTAATGTTCAGCCTCATTCTGGTGCTCAGGCAAATATGGCTGTATTCTTTGCAGTTTTAAAGCCTGGCGATACTGTAATGGGTATGAGCCTTGCACATGGTGGTCACTTAACTCATGGTTCACCTGTTAATATGAGTGGTAAGCAGTACAACGTAGTTTCTTACGGTGTAAGTGAAGAAACTGGTAGAATTGATTATGAAGAATTCAGAAGAGTAGCTCTTGAAAACAAGCCAAAGCTTATTATTGCCGGTGCAAGTGCATATTCAAGAACTATTGATTTCGAATTTATGAGCAAGGTTGCTAAGGAAGTTGGAGCATACTTTATGGTAGATATGGCTCATATTGCAGGTCTTGTAGCTGCAGGTCTTCATCCAAATCCAGTTCCTTATGCTGATTTTGTTACTACAACTACTCACAAGACTTTAAGAGGTCCTAGAGGTGGTCTTATTCTTTGTAAGGAAGAAAATGCTAAGCTTATTGATAAGGCTATTTTCCCAGGTATTCAGGGTGGTCCTCTTATGCACGTTATTGCAGCTAAGGCTGTTTGTTTCAAGGAAGCTCTTGACCCAAGTTTCAAGAAGTATGCTGAACAGGTTGTTAAGAATGCAAAGGTACTTGCTGACAGACTTATTGAAAATGGTTTTGATATAGTTTCTGGTGGTACAGATAATCACCTTATGCTTGTAGATTTAAGACCAATGCACATTACTGGTAAGGAACTTGAAGCAAGACTTGACGAAGTAAGAATTACTTGTAACAAGAATGCTATTCCATTTGACCCAGAAAAGCCAGGTACAGCAAGTGGTATTAGATTAGGTACTCCAGCTGTTACTACAAGAGGTATGGTTGAAGAAGATATGGTTGAAATTGCTGACCTTATTGCTATGGTTGCTAAGGACTTTGAAGGAAACAAGGCAGAAGTTGCTGAAAGAGTTCAGAAACTTGTTACTAAGTATCCAATTTACTAATAATTTAATATATTTATACATATTGGAGCTACTCTTTTTGGGTAGCTCTTTTTGTAAATTTATATGTAAGAAATATTTTTAAGGAGGACAATATATGAAAAATAAAATTATACTTGCTTTATTGTGCGTTACTCTATTTTGCCAAAGCGTGACAGTATTTGCAGAAAATACAGAATATGATGCAAATGAAAACTATACTTCAGGTGATGAATTATCAAATGATAGTGAAAGAACTAAGATACCTATTGAGGGTTTGGATAATTGCTATATATTAGATGATGGGTCTGGATTTTATGTAAATATAGTAAATGATAAAAATGAAAAATTAGTAGAAACAAATTTTAGAAGTGTAGAAAGCAAACTTGGGGAGTATGATACTATTATTGTCCATTATCCAGAGGGTATGGCTGATTCTAGCTTAGGACTTTTAAGCAAGGATTTTAAAACAATAGTTCCTCCAAATTTCTACTATAATATTAATTTTATTAAAGTAGATAACCAGGTATATGTCGAGGCTACAAACAGTGCAGACGATTCAAAAGATTATTTTGATTTAGACGGTAAAAAAGTAGATGTTAAGGTTGATAATTCATATAGTAATTGGGCTGAAGACAGTGTAAATAAATCTATTGAATTAAATTTAGTTCCAGATAATTTAAAGTCTAAATATACTAACAAAATAACAAGACAGGAATTTTGTCAACTTGCTGTACAGACTTACGTTGCCAAAACTGGAAATGAAATTAATATGAATGTTGAAAGTCCGTTTTCTGACGTAGATGATATTTATATAACAACAGCATATAATTTAAAAATAGTATCTGGCGTAGGCAACAATAAGTTTGCACCGGAAAATTATATTACTCGTCAAGAGGCTGCTGTAATGATAAATAATCTTGCAACAATCCTCAATATTGACAAAAGCAAACCTCAAACAAAGAAATTTGTTGATGAAAGTTACTTTGCTAAATGGGCAAAAACTGCTATTTATAGTGTTGCCGGAATAAAAAGTGGAGATACCTATGTAATGACAGGTACTGGAAATGGAAAATTTTCTCCTTGGATGAATTATACAAGGGAACAGGCTATTGCTACTATGTTGAGATTGTATAATTGCAATTAAAAAGTGAGATTGTATATAAAAATAACCTCAAGTGTATTTTTCTTGAGGTTATTTTTGTGGAATGATTTTATGCGTCTTCCCAAATGGCTTGTGATTTAACAAGTATATCAAATATTCTTGACCATGGGAAACTCATTTGTACTACTTTTATATTATCAAGATAATATGTATCACCATTGAAAGTATATTTACAGCCCTTTAAAACATTTTCTATACGACTTGGGTTCATTAAATCATATAAAATCTGACTTTGCTGATTTTCATATACAGTTGGCTTATATGCTTTGTTTGCAAGGGTAAGTTTTGCTGTAGCAGTGTATTCGCTATCTTCAATATAGTGTTGTAAAAGAACTTTTAAGTGGGCATCAAGAGCTGTTTTAGTATCTTTTGAAACTTGGTCAGCAATAGTGAAAACCTGTGCGTGAGCAATGCCTAAACCTATGGCATTTGCCTGTGTATTCCAAGCAGAGTACATATCAAGTTCACTTAAATTCATAGTTTTGCTTACAGATTGGTCACTTCTCTTGTTTCTTGATAATTGCTGGAAAATGTAATTTCGGCTATTATCAAGTTGTGTATTTACATATAATTCAATCAAACCGGTATGACCACCATTGGCATTAACAGTATATAACTTATCAAGGAAGTTTTCTTTACTGGATTTACCGGTAGTGTAATTATATATAAATGTGTTAAAATCCTTTTTTGTATATTGTCCAACTCTACCACTGGCATAATTTATAGCAACCTTGATTAAGTGACTAGGAGATGAAACATCAAATGTTGCAACATCTTGAGTATGGTCGTTGTAATATAAATTGTATTTTGGTGTGAGGTTATTTCTTATGGAATAATCTCGGGCGTAAGTAAGCTGTGGCAATTCATCTGTACCATATATTATATTGACTTTTTTACCATAGCCAATTAGAGCCATTTCCTTTTCGCTGTTGCCATAAGCCTCTTTTAAAGTGTTCTGAATGGAATTTGGAAGAACTTCCATATAACTTCTAGGGAAGCTATATTTTACGGCAGAGCCTTTGCTAGATTGTACCCAGCTGGCATTTTGTCTATAAAAATAAGTAATACAATTTGGCAACTGTAAATCGTCATTGCCCACAAGTATCTGGTCTATTTTTCCTTCCTGTTGCCATTTTAAAAGCATTGAAAACATATCAGCAGTAGCAGAATAAGGAAGGATATAATTATCAATATATGGCTTATACTTTGGGCTACTTAGGTATGTAGTGTTAAAATTGTTTAAAAATGCTTTTTCCCATTTTGTAAGTTCCCCATATCCAAGTTCAACAGACTTGTTATAAACATATCCATACTCTAATAGGAACTGTTCCGGAGTTACCATAGCATATGTGTTTAATATTTCGTCCTTGTTTGGGTCGTTGGGATTTAATTCAAGGTAATAAGATGCAAGACCTTTTAATTTGTTGCTATCGCACCAAACTGTATTAAATCTGGTTTCAGGTAATGAACGTGGATTTGCAATATTTATATAATATTTAGGATTAGGAAAATTTGTAATAAGTGTATTCAAGTCTTCCATAGCATCTTTATAATCCTTGTAGTTTACACCACATCTACTGCCTACAAGACCATTTGTAACATAGGAAGATGTATTTATAATAACCGTAGTGTCTTTGTTATTGTTATTCAAAACAAGGTTGTATACTTCATCTCTTACGGCTAGGGAATTTCCTAAATGATTTTTGGTGGTATCGTTTGAAAAATAATCTAAATTATCTTTACTGACAGTTATACAGTTGTCGCCACCTATTCTCGAAAGATTGTCAAAATATTCATAACTAACAGGTCGGCTGTCAAGGGGGATGTTTATAACCGTATGTGCAAAAACACCAGTAGAAAAACCTAACACAGCCAATATTGTAGTGATTAAAAGTCTAAATTTCATTGTTAAAACTCCTCTCTCAGACAAGTATATTTTATATTTATATTTTTGTCAAATTATTTCGAATGTTATCCCTATTTTACCAGTAAATACATAATTACACCTTGTCTATAATATAATATTTTGGGTGATAAAATGAGTATATATATTTTAAAGAAAAGTGATTATGAAATTACGGCAATTTATTATTCTCTAGGAAATATTTGTGTGAAGAAAATAGAGAAAGGAATGTGGGGAAAGGAAGAAATTATTGCAAGTGGTGTAAAGCCGGAATTTAGTGTTTTTGAATATAATTCAGATTATATGGTTATTTATCAACATAAAAATGGAAGTATGTACCTTTGTGGAGATGGTAAAGAAGGTATTAAAATACTGGAAAGTTTAGGTGACGATAAAAATAACATTGTTATTAATGCTGAGATTTGGAACAATCAAATGGAGTTAATTTACAACTTGCCTGATAAAAATGGAGAATATATTGGAAGGAAGAAGAAAAGGGCAGACAGTAGTTGGTCTAAGCCAGAGAAAATAGATGATTTTGTACCCTTTAATAATAGTTTTTTTAAGGTGCATTATGCTGATAAGAATAATAAAGTTATTTTTTATCAAAAACGTATGCCTGAAATTCAGTTTGGATACAGAGAAATAAATGAAAATATAAGCAATTTTAAAATGGTTTATGCAACAGGATATTACATAACAGATTATTCTTATGTTATAACAGAGGATAGTATTCATTTTGTGTTTTTACTGTCCGGAATTTATGGTTCAAAAATAGTTTATGTCCGTAAGGAAAGTAACAAAGTAAGCAAGGCTAAAACTATTGTAGAAAATACTTTAGCAAGAGATTGCATAATTGCTATAATACAAAATAAAGTTTGTATATGGTGGAGAACGGCTAGAAAATTATATTCTACCGTGTCCTATGATATGGGAGAAAGTTTTAAACAGCAGGGAGTGTATAAAGGTAAATTTGAAACAAATTCCGTAAAGGCTGTTTTAGTAGAAAAAAATCAACAAGGAGATAAATATATTGCAAATGAAGTTTATGTTCCAAGTGATAAGCCTTATATTATAGAACTTTTACCGGTTGACAATATTGTACAGACACAAAATATAGCTGAACAAGAAGAAATTGAAAGGCTTAGAAAAAAAGTTAAGGATTTAGAAATGCGAATACGAGGAAAATAGGTTTATTTATTCTATGAAATGTAGTATAATTAATGGACTTTGAAAAGGTTTGTTATTTAAAAATACAGGAGAAAATATGTCTATTATAAAGAAATCATTGGAATATATTAAAAAATATGGTTTTGCAGTAGTTTTGGATAGAGTGAAAGAGAATAGTTATATTCGAAAAAATCCATCAGATTATGATAATTACAGAAAACTTATGGATTGCCACGAAGGTCATAAACTAGACTATAATCCAAAAGTTACAGTTATTGTACATAATGGTGGTAGTAAAACAATAGAAAGTGTTGAAAATCAAATATATACTAACATACAGCTTTTAAATATATTTGAAGAAACAAAAGCAAAGTCCTTTAACAAAGGTTTAACTTTGGCAGATGGTGAATATGTCAGTTTTTTGAATAGTGAAGATATTCTCGAAAAAAATGCAGTTTATGAAATGGTAAAATGTTTAAATAAAAAAATGTGTTCAATGGTGTATTGTGATGACGATACCATAAGTGGAGAAAAATATGTAAATCCATTTTTTAAACCTTGTTTTTCTCCACACACACTTTTATCTTTTTGTTATATAGGTTTTTCAATTTTTGATTGTGATAAGGCTAAAAATGTAGGTTTTAATTGTGATTACAAAGACGAAGAATACTATGATTTTTTATTGAAGTATACAAATGAAAATAAAGATATTTCAAAAGTTGACAGAGTTCTTTGTCATAAGAAAGAGCATATTGAAAATATTGAGGAAATAAGAACTATAAAGCAAAGTATATTGATGACTAGAAACATTAGAGCTACTGTTGATGAAGGTGGAAATATAGTTTTTAAGCCTGATGAAGAATTGGTATCTATAGTAATTCCTTCAAAAGACAATGTTAATATGCTTAAAACTTGTATTAATTCTATTGTTGAAAATACAGAATACGGTAATTATGAAATTATTGTAGTAGATAATGGAAGTAATGATGAAAATTCAAAATCCTATGTAGATATAATTTCAAAAGTAAATGGAAAGTATATTTATGAAAAAATGGATTTTAATTTTTCTAAAATGTGTAATATAGGAGCAGAAAATTCACAGGGAAAATATATACTGTTTTTAAATGATGATATAGAGGTTACAGACAGTAAATGGCTTACAGAAATTGTGGGCTATTGTCAGTTACCGGAAATTGGTGCAGTAGGTGCAAAACTTCTTTATCCAGATACAAAAAATATACAGCATTGTGGAGTAATTAACATACAAAATGGTCCTGTACATTGTTTTGGAAATATGCCAGATGGTGATTATTATTTTGGCAGGACAAGTCTACCTTATAATTTTTCAGCTGTTACAGGAGCTTGTCTTATGATAAAGAAAAAGGATTTCTGTGGCTTTGATGAAGATTTTGCTGTTGCCTATAATGATATAGATTTATGTTTTTCTCTTTTGGAAAAGGGCTTATATAATGTATGTTTAAATAATATAAGTTTATTGCATTATGAATCTGTATCTCGAGGGGACGACAGAAAAAATGAAGAAAAACTTTTGAGATTGTACAGAGAAAGAATGAAACTGGATAATAAATACAGAAATTATATTTCTAATGACTTGTACTATAATACAAACCTGACACAGCATAAAGCTGATTTTTCTATAGAGGTTATTAACAGAGTTTTTGCAAGTAAGCCTTTTAAGCAAATTAAAAATGTAGACAGATATATTGACAGTGATGTTGAATATGCCGTAGAATATATACACTATAGGGATTACATCACTATAGGTGGCTATGCTTATAAAGAAATAGGTGTATATTGTAAAATTAATTTATTGTTGTTTACAGATGAAAATGCCCTTGTTTTTGAAACAGATATAGAGCAACGATTTGATTTGGCAAAATTAAAGAATAAAAATATACCTTTATGTGGCTTTAAGTGTAGAATTGACAATGAAATAGTAGATAAGGGTCAATATGAAATAGGTATTTTATTAACCAGTACAATAGGAGCAAAGCACGTTGTTAGAACAGGGTATACAATAGATATTACTGTATAGAATTTAGTATATTTTGTACAGAGTTTCCGTATTATTTACAGAGGTGATTAATATGGGAGAATATTTTGTGGAAAATTTATTTTATATTATAATTGGACTAAGTGTGTTAAGCTTTATTATTTTAAAAATTGGAGCTAAATTTATAGGTTTTGTAGCTAGAGGAGTTTTTGGAGTAGCAAGTATATTCGTATTAAATATATTGCTTTCACCATTTAATATAGCTGTAGGTATAAATGCTTTAACAGGTCTTTTAGCTACTTTTTTAGGCTTTCCGGCTGTAGTGCTTATGTTTGGACTTGCTTTACTTTTTAGATAGGAGAAGAAAATGTCTTTTATAAAACAATTTACAGATAACCTGCTTTCAATGGAATTTCGTACAATAAGCAATATGAACGATAATACACTTTTAAGTGATGAAAGCAAATATATGGGACTATGTAAGTTTACAGGCAATACAATGTACATAGTTGTAGCCATAAATGGGGATAATCCGGATTATGAGATTATTACCCATGGCCTGCAAAATTTCCTTGCTATGGAAAAAAGATTTAATGTGGTTTCTTTATTTGTGTATTTTAAGGAAAAGGCTGATGAAAAAATAATAAATTACTGTAATGTTGATATTTTGGATTATAATGCACCTTATGTGGAATTAAAATGGGTTGCAGATATTTCAGAAAAAAAGATTATAGTAAATGGACAACAGCCTAATAAATTAATTGATATAGAAAAAGCAATAAATAATGCTCTCAATATGGAAGGCTATGACGTAGCAACTGATGTCAGAGATTTGGAAAAAAAGCATATTGAAAACAGAGCAAAAAATGTAAAGACCAATAATATTGCCTTTACAATAGGTCTTATGGCAATTAATGTTATTGTATTTTTGGCTATGGAATTATTGGGAGGTTCAACAAATACAGAGGTATTACTGAAATTTGGGGCATTAGACAGAGATTTAATATTGTCAGGGCAAATATATAGATTGTTTACATATATGTTTTTGCATATAGGATTTATGCACCTTTTATGTAATGGCTTTTCTATTTATATATTTGGTTCTAGGGCAGAAAAATATTTTGGAAAATTGAAATATGTAATTATATATATTATTTCAGGATTGTTAGGTGGATTACTTAGCATTATATTTAACGGAGCAGTCTCTGCCGGTGCAAGTGGAGCAATATTTGGTATAATGGGAGCAAATATAGTATATTCAAAGTTTTATAAAAGGTCTATGGACGGACTTGACTTAGGTGTGCTTATAGTTTTTGCTATTATAAATATAGGAACTGGTATACTTATACCAAATGTAGATAATTGGGGTCACTTAGGTGGTCTTATAGGTGGTATTATAACATCACTAATTTTTTGTATAGGAGAAAAGAAGAATGAAACAACTTAATGATGAAATATTAAAAAGTACAAATGAAATGTGGGCAGACAGACCTGTAGTTTTTGGTGATGGGGATAAAAATGCCATTATAATGCTTATTGGTGAAGCACCGGGAGCAGAGGAGGTAAAAGAAGGTAAGCCTTTTGTAGGAAAAGCCGGAAAGAACTTAAACGAGTTTTTGGAAATTTTAGGTTTAAAAAGAGAAAATCTCTATATTTCAAATGTAGTAAAGGTTAGACCTACGAAAAACAGTCCTAAAACAGGTAAGCCTATTAATAGACCACCAAACAGAGAGGAATTGGAACTTTTTGTGCCATATCTTCAGAGAGAAATTCAGCTTGTTAAACCTGAATTTATTGTTACTTTAGGTAATTTTGCACTTAAAAATACTCTTATGGATAACAAAATTACAATAGGGGAATGTCATGGAACATTAATACAGTATAATGGATTTAAGGTTTTTCCGTTATATCACCCAGCATCAATTATATATAATAGAGCATTAAGCGAAGTATATCAGCAGGATTTACTTAAATTAAAGGAGCTTTTATGAGAAAGGCTGTTTTGATAGCATTACCTTTTGTTGCTTTAGGAATGTTATTTTTATTAAAAATGTTATTTCCTTTTGTACTGGCACATTTGTATTCCTGTAGGTTTAAAGAAGTTACGGGATATTGGTGTCCTGGCTGTGGAAATACTAGATTTGCAATATATCTCCTTAGAGGAAATATATTGAAGGCTGTTAGATGTAACTACGGAACAGATGTGGTTATAATTACAGTTGTTTTGTTTTATATTGAACAGCTTTTAAAATCTTTTGGAATAAATAAAAAACTGCTACCTAGAAAGATAGCTTTCTGGGTAACAGTTTTGGTTATAGTTTTAGTTTACTATATTTTAAGAAATTTTATTCCTTTTCTAAATATCCCTAGCCTATTTTAATAATATGGGTGTACACCAAAAGCACCTATAAGGCTTGCAGCACCAAGACCAAGGCATACAATAATAGAAAGAGCAAGACCTACGCAAGAAAGAATGATACCTAATATAGATATTGTTCTGCTAAGTGGGTCTTTTTTGTATGAATAAAGACCAAGTACAGCACCGGCTACTGCCATAATAAGAGCTGGAATATTAGTGCAACAACATAATACAGAGAAAATACCAAGAACTAAAGAAGCGATAGCTGTTCCAGTTGATGGATCTGGTAAAGATGAAAAGCTAAATTTTTCTTCGTTTAAATTCACATCTTTAGCACCTTCAGGTATGCTGTCACAAACATCGTCAGTTGTGTTATTGTTTAAATTTTCGTTTTCGTTCATAAGAACACCTCCTCATTTATTAAATGATTCTCTACAATATTATTTTACCATAATTTATATTTTAATACAATTAAGATATTCTAAAGTTTTCCAAATAAAAAAATGCCGATAAAGGGGAAGAAAATCGGCATTTTTGTTTATTTTATAAAGGGAATTTTTATGAAAAAATCTTTTATTAGTGTTATTTATTTTAGTTTGCACTTGCTGTCTGAGTTTCAGTTTCTCCAGCAGGTGCAGATTGTGTCATTACAACAATTTTTTCAGGAGTAACTCCGTCATCAGAATATTTAATTCTAACAACATCATCAACCTTAATATCGCTTAATGAACAACCAGTTTCAGTTTCTTTATCTCGTGTATAAAGTATACTTTCGTCTGGAACTTCAATAAGTGTTTCATCTGTGTTAAATTCTAATGAATGACCTTGAGAATTGTCCTTATCCTTAGGGTCAGGTGCGTTGCCTTCAGGGGCATTACCTTCTGGAGCATTCCCATCTGGTGGAGCAGAAGGCTTTTCACTATCACTAGGTGGGTTGCTATTGTCCTTCTTGTCAGGTTGTGTACCGTTGTCATCAGGTTTTCCTTCTGGCATTTTTGCAGTCACCACGCTGATAGAATGGTCAGTAACAGCTGTAACCTTTGCTATAGTGGAATTATCGTCTTTGTCCGGTTTATTGTCAGGTGCATTAGAGTTGCTACTTTCTTCACTTGTAATTTCTACACTGCTTTGCTGTGATGCAGTTTGTGTTGATGAATTACAGGCTGTGAAAGCCAACATACCAACAACAGCAAGACAAAGGAATATATTTTTTTTCATATATCTGTCCTCCTTGTGATTTATTTTACAAGTAATAATATAGCAAATAAATCTTAAATTAAAAGAATAGGAAGATTAAAATAAAATTAAAATTGGAATATTTTAGAATTTAAAAATTGATATTTGTGATTTGTATAAATATAGAAATAAAAAAAGGACTTAACCCTTACCCTTGGTTAAGTCCTAGAAAATATTAAATTAGTCGATGAAACCAGTATTCATCTTGTTCATGCTCTTAATAACAGAAGTAATGAAAACGATTTCGTCTTCAGTAAGAGAACTAACAAGACTCTTTAAAGCTCTACGAGCCTTAGCACTTCTTGTGTTTTCCATATCCTTCATATCAGCACCGCCGTTAGAAAGGTCCTTAGTAATAAGGTCGTCTAAAGAAATATCGAAGAATTCTGCAATAGCTACCATATTCTTAACACTTGTGCCTCTCTGACCTCTTTCGATAAGACCAAGGAAGCCAGGTGCCATACCGATAACCTTAGCAAAGTCATCAATAGTAAGACCTCTACGTTTTCTTTCGTATCTAATGTTTGAGCCAATAATTTTTGCGTAATCCATATTGAAAATCTCCTTTCGATTATTTGTTTGTAATGTAATTTATCAATATGTCCCCTTATATAATATATTCTATATTATATGAAGGAAAAAATCAAGCCCTAATTTGTTATAAAAAATTAAAACAAAATTAAGATTTACATCTGACTTAAGTAGTTTGCATAGCCGATGTTTTCTAGTTTTTCAGCCTTTTCCTCTACAGAGTCCTTTAAGTCCCTTTTATAGGTCTTAACTTTTTCCTGAAGTTTAGGGTCAAAAGCTGCTAACATTTGCACTGCAAGTAAGCCTGCATTTTTTGCTCCGTTAATAGCAACTGTAGCAACAGGAATACCACCTGGCATCTGTACAATGGAATAGAGAGAGTCCACACCACTCAATGCTCTAGTCTTAACAGGAACACCTATAACAGGCAATGTTGTAATGGCAGCTGTCATACCAGGAAGGTGGGCAGCACCACCAGCACCAGCAATAATAACCTTTAAACCTCTTTTCTGTGCTGTAGAGGCATATTCATACATTTTGTCTGGTGTTCTGTGAGCAGAAACGATGGTAAGTTCGTATTCAATACCAAAAGAATCTAAAACCTTTGCAGCTTCACTCATAACAGGTAAATCTGAATCGCTACCCATAATTATTCCGACTTGAACCATTGTATTAGTCCTCCTTTGATGTAATTTTTATTAAACTAAATGCTTTATCGGCAGTTTCAAGAGCATCTTTTACTGTATCGGCTGTTACAGTAATATGACCCATTTTTCTCTTAGGTTTGGAAACACCCTTTCCATAAATATGGACTGTAGCTCCCTTGAGGGCACATACATCATAAAGACCTTCAACATATGTTTTGCCACTATGACCTTCTTCACCTAAAAGATTAACCATTACAGTTGGTCTAATAAGGCTTGTATCACCTAAAGGTAAACCAACAATAGCTCTTATATGATTTTCAAACTGACTTGTAACACAGCCTTCTATTGTATAGTGACCGGAATTATGTGGACGAGGGGCAACCTCATTAATAAGAATTTGGTCATCTTCAGTTACAAACATTTCCACACAGAACATACCTATACCGTCAAAGATTTCCATTACTTTCTTTGCAGCATCCATAGCACCTTCTGTAGCTGTTTTGTCTATGTCAGCAGGTACTACTGTTTCGTGAAGAATACTATCAATATGTCTGTTATCCCCAACAGGATAAACAGCAACATCGCCATTTAAACTACGGCAAGCTAAAACAGAGGTTTCCATACGGAAATTAATCATTTTTTCAGCCATAAGCTTAATTTTGCCATTGCCAAGTTCATTGTAAGCAGAATTTATACTGTCTCTACTCTTAACTACGGCATTACCCTTACCGTCATATCCACCGGTACGAGCCTTGAGCATATATGGATAGCCATATTTTTCTCCAGCCTTTTCCATATCTTCAATGGATTCAATAGCCATAAAGTCTGGACAAGGCAAACCATTTTCAGCCATAAGTGTTTTTTGAGTAAACTTATCCTGAATAATCTTCAAGCTCTTTGCTGTAGGATAAATTTTGTATCCCTTATTTTCAAGTTCTAAAAGGGCATCAGCGTTGATATGTTCAAATTCATATGTAATAACATCTGCCTTTTCAGCAAGGAGTGCAAAAGCATTTTTGTCGTTGAAATCTGCGATAATGTGTTCATCGCATATACTATGAGCCGGGCAGTCAGGAGTAGGGTCTAAAACGATAACATAGAAGCCCATTTTTTTAGCCTCAAGTATCATCATTTGACCTAACTGGCCACCACCTATAATGCCAATTTTAGTTTGTAAAAAATTAGTTGGCACAACAATTCACCACCATTTCTTTTGTTATTTAATAATAACACAATAAATATATCATTTCAATAGCTTTAGATTAAATATCGGTTAAAATTCTGTTGTTTATAACTGGAATTTGTGATATAATAAACAAAGTATTTTTAAAGAGGAATTTATATATTTTATACTATTTTATAAAGCATATAAGAAAGAGGAGTTTTATAAATGGCAACAAAAAAGAAAGGTCCAAAAACTGGTACAACAAGAAAAAAGTCCAGCACATCAAAGGCTAAAACATCAAGTAAGAAAACAACACCGAAAAAGAATAAAGTAATAAAATTACAACAGAATAAAGAAAAACAATTTTTAAATAAGGAGATTTATGCTGTAGGCATTATTGGTGTATCAATTTTGCTTTTTGTCTGTGTAGTAGCAGGAGAAAATATGGGCATAATAGGAAATTATGTTTCTATTTTCTTACGCCATACATTTGGTATAGGAGCAATAGCATTGCCTATTGTACTTTTGATATATGGAGTACAAATGCTCAGACATATGGAAGATGAGGATTTAAAACGTAAAGCTATTATCTTTATAGGATTTTTTATTACATTAATAAGTTTGGCGCATACTTTAAAAGGTTGGGAACCATCAAGTTCTTTAGGTGATTATATTTCAAAATGCTATCTTAATGGTTCATTGAAAAATGGTGGACTTGTAGGTGCTATTTTTGGTGGATTATTAGGCAAGATTTTAGGTCAGTTAGGTGCATATATTGTACTTTTTGCTATCC
>UQYD01000036.1 GCA_900545305.1 uncultured Eubacterium sp. | reverse complement strand
GTCACGCTTGACCGCTTCCCGGTTTGCACGGATGCGCTCACTCTCCGTAAACTTAAAGTTGTTGGCAACAAGCCGCTGCAAGCCTTCAAATGCCCAAAGAAAAATCCCTTCCGCTTCACCTTTCATCTTCTCGGCAAGGTCAGGATCGTCAGCCCTGTCCACAGGTTTCTCCTTGGTTGTCAGCACAAGCTGTCTGCGGTAAAAACCATCGCTGCGGTCATACAGAGCTTGCAGATCGCCGTTACTGAACGCAAGCAGCCGGGCAAACATCCAGCCCTGATAACTCTGCTTGCCTTTTCGCTCCAAGTCCATCTTTCCCTGTGCTGTAACGATGGACTTTACATAGTTGGTTTGGCGCAGGGCTTCCATTCGCATATCATCATCCACGCACAGCAGGATGTGTTCCAGATCGGCACGGGCAAAGCGGTTTTCGGAAATCTTGCCGATGCTGCCGTCTTTCATGTTTGTTCCAAAAATAGTCGAAAGCACAGCTCCGATTTGGGATTTGCCCTCGCCGCCGTTGCCCTTAATGACCATCATCCGCTGTCCTTTGTTGGAGGGAATCAGGCAATAGCCGATGAACTCCTGCAAGGTGGGAATATCCTCCGAGTACAGCAGCCCATCCAGAAAGTTCAGCCAAAGCACAGGTGCAGGTGCGTTTGGATTATAAGAAACAGGCAGACGGCTCTGTACGATTTCCGTTTTTCCCTCAGCAAATCTCCCATCCAGCATGAGCGTTCCGTTAGCCACATGGATACGGTCTGGCTGCGGTGGAAAATCCTCTGCCATTGCTTCCAGTTTCAACAATTCCATGATATTTTTGATCTTCTGCGGTACGCTGCTGATGGAATAACTTTTCAGTTTTTCGTAAACCTCGCTCCGCAGGAAAATATCATCTGTCACCCGTCCTTCGGGCGTAAAAAAAGCCCTGTTCGTGAAAATGATTTTGCGTTCATGCAAAAATTCCTCACAAAGCAGAGCTTCGTTGATGTTCTGCCCATCAAACCAGACAGGTAGATTCATATCAGGCATTTTCCGGTTCTTCGCCATGGTATGCCACCTCCTTTTTTCGTTCCACATAGTCCTGAAGGAAGGCGATTTTGCCCTCCTTCTTTAACTCGTCTACCACAACAACTCTCTCCTCCAAAGAACCAACCGTTAAAATATCTGCCAGATGTTCTATATGATCTAACATCTGACAGGCTTCCACAAAACGGTCATCCCATTCATCTTCTGGTGTCTTAGGCGCATACCGTACTTTCCGTTCTTCCAACAGATGCAGATAATCCGTCAGCACACGGAAGCAGAGCATTTCGTCCTCCCGGAACTGGCGGATATGAGGGAGTTTGGGTTTTGCCATTGCTGCTGCATTGGGCGGTTTCGGATCAAGTCCGAAGTCCGCAGCCAACTTTTGCGTCGCTTCGTAGTTGCTCAAATTGAACAGCTTTGCTACAAGATCAATTACATCTCCCTTGGCTCCACAGCCGAAGCAGAAGAAGTAATCCTCGTTCAACTTCATGCTTGGGTGTCGGTCATCGTGGAAGGGACAGCAAACCATATTATTGCGACTCAATTTCAATCCGTAACATTCAGCAGCCTGTCTAACGGAGATAGTCGCTTTCACAGTTTCAAAAATACTCACTCATAATCCTCCTGCTTGGTTTTTATTAAGCCGTTCTACCCATTCCGTTTCCTGACAGGCAACCCTGCTCGGCGCTGTGTCGTCCCCTTGAGGGGCGCTCGTTCCTTTTGTGGAAATCTTGGCGGTTTATCTCGGTCTGGACGGTCATTCAGTTGTTCCGATCGATCGTTAAGCCAAGTGTAATGCAAAAAATAAGCGGCTCTCGTTTATCCACGAAAGCCGCAAATACGGAAAGTATGAACTTGAAAAATTGCAAATTTGCACAGGATAGATTATAATAAACACAAAAATAAGGGGGGTGCTATTGTGAAGAAAAATTATGATGATGAACCAGAAAACACCACCTCTTATCGTGTCCGTTTATTGAGACAGGATAGGGGATGGAGCCAAAAAGAACTGGCAGAAAAAATATTTGTTGCACACTCTCAGATTAGCCGATTAGAGAGTGGAGAAACAACCAATATTGGCAGCTCTCTTTTAATATCTCTGGCTAAAATTTTTCATGTTTCAACAGATTATCTGCTTTGCCTGACTCCCATCAGTGTTCCTAAAAGTTATGATATTTCTCAGCTTGGATTGTCAGAAGAAGTAATCCGCAGACTGATTTTGAAAACCATTGATCCAGATATACTAAATCGACTTTTAGAGCATGAGCAATTCCCGAAGCTTTGCACACTGATAAAAAACTATTTTAACAATACAATCGCTAACGGAATTATGGCAAGAAATCAAATCATTGACCTTGCCACCGAGCCGCTGGCTGAACTGATGAGCGCAGAACCATCCAAACGAGCAGAACTCATCAAGGATATAAGCTTCCTGAACTCCACAAAAATTCAGAGCAATGAAGCGGATGTTGAGAAAATCAAGAACATTCTGATGAAAATTATCCGAGAAATCAAAGAGGATGTAATAGCGCAACAGCCTACCGGAGCAATCGCTACGGCAGAAGCTGTGAAGGGCATCCGTGATTCACTGCTGGACAAACCGCAATCTGAGCTGACCACCGATGATGTATCAGCCGCTATGGCTACCTATGTTGGAAAAGTGATTCCTATGGATGAATCCACATCTGCGTTGCTTCAGCAGCTTACAAAACAAATGTTGGAGTTGTCCACAGAGAACAAAGAATAGGCGTTTAGCTACAGCGAAATAAAGGCTTGGTATATACCTCTGCTTCTTTTTCCGTTCGGCCGGATTTGTCCTGGGAGCAAAGACATAACATAGTAAGACTTTTATGTACAAAAATATAAAATCGCTGCAATTACCATCCTTGTGAGGATGAAAAATTACAGCGATTTTCAATTACAGGTTATTTTCAAAGTGTTCTACCATTCTGGCAAAATAGTCCATCTGTCCATCAAAGTGTTGGTTTTCATGTATGGATAACTCATCATAAATAGTCCCTATATTCTGTCTCTTTCGCAATCCATCCGACTTTGTTGAGTCAAGCAATTTGTTCAAAATCTGTTCTTCTTTTGTTTTGTCATTATAATGAAGATAAAGCAATATTTCTAATTCACGAATCGTCATAACAAAACAAAGATTATCTTTTTCAAATATTTCTTTCTCTGACAATTCAATAATCGCTGTATTAGAAAACTCATCGTACAACAAAATAATTTTTATTATAGGAACCTCTATCTTTCCCTTAAGTTCCTCATAACTACTGTTTAGTTGTGTGTATGCTTCACTTATCGTACGATTGAAAAAGGTGTTCGTTGATTCCATATTAGGAACCTGTTGTTTAGCATCTAACTTAAGTAATGATGATTTTGATTCAACAAGTAATTGAAGCATGCCAAAATCAAACAGAAAATCAGCCCCTTTTTTCGCCCCAGCGGACAATACCTTGTATTCAGAAGTTTCGCAATAATTCAAAGCTAAATCTTTAATATAATCCTCAAACAACAATCCAAATGCATTAACAAACTTCTGAGTTCCTTGCTTAAAGTAATAGTCTCTAACAAGCCAATAAAGCCCATTTCCAACCATCATTGCAACAAGATACATGCTTACAGCCAGATATTCTCCATGCCTTTGAGTTTTAATAAAAGGCTTTGAATATAATAGTTGTTTTCCTAATGAATGTTCTCGTAACTCTTTATAGTCGCAAGAATAATACCCAACAAATTTAGTGATATTTTCTGTGGTTAAAATAGTATTTTCTTTTCTACAGTATAGACTTTCTGGAGCTGATAGCGGATCTGGGTGTTGACTGCAAAGCCAAAATATCATTAGAAGTATAGCAATATAATCATCTGCTGAACAACCAAACACCTCCTTTACGGCAGCATTGGTATCTATTTCACGTCTATGTTCAAAATTTTTCGCTGCTAACAAAATATAATAATCTCTATTAAACTTTTCAAATATCCACCATAAATTTTGATATTGGAACTGCTCTGCGGTCATCCCTAAAACAACACGGAATACTCCATCAGCAGCGTTTTTAATGCTTTCTGCTGCCGAATGCTCATTATCATATTCTCGATACAAATCAACAAGTTGTCCTACAGAAGATACTTTATCCGCATGACGATAATCATTGCTCTCCTTCACGGAAAGAAATGCAATATTAGGAATATCCCATGCTGATAACTGCACAAGTATTTTTTGATGTTTCCCGTAACGCACGACAGGTACTTCTACATTTCTCCAACATTGAACCTTTTTGAACATATCAATGGATATTTCTGAAAATTTGTAAATAAGTCCATCAGTATTTATCTTCTTAATTTCAGAAACAAAGTCTTTCATGGTATCCGTCCTTATCTGCTTACTAAATCCTGATACATCTTCATCAATTCTGCCACACACTGGCTCTCAGTCATATCTTTTACAGAAAAACTATAAGCCTGCATAACTGCTCTATCATTGTTTTGGTGAGCTTTCAGTAGCTCTGGGAACAGATACATTTTTTCTCCATACATATCTGCAAGACTGCAATCAGGATACTGTGCTCGTGCATCAAGGATGGTCTGAGCCGTCTGCTCAATCTTCGCTTTTTGGTCATCTGTCGTATCTGGCCATGGAAAAGTGTTATATACAATTTCCTTAGAGTACCTATAGTCACTCTTTAGCCGACCGCACACTGCCCGCATCCAAGACATATGAACATTCGATGTCAACACTCCAAAATGGTACAATGTTGCATCAGGAACAATCTGTACCGCATCCGATGAAATTATATCTGCCGTTACAAAACCTATTGGCACATATCTCCGTCTTTCTGAAGATACACGAGGGATAATTAAAAAATCAACATCGTCTGGCTGTGTGATCTGTGCAAACAACTGAGGCACTTTTGCATAGCCGTTCGTTGTTTTAGCTTTAGAAGAAAGCCGGAATTGTCGTACCGCTTCAACCTTTTCGGAAAGAATTTTACTATTCATAATGTCTTTTGGAGATGAGTGCTTCAACCACAGACACCAACGTTTTTTTCCTTTGATAAACTCATCTGCACCAATATAAGGATGGAGCCATTTCTGAAGTTCTGGCTCTTTTTCCATAATATCATGATATTCATCCTCTTTAATGACAAAAAAGCCACCATCTCGTGGTTGGTTTCCAAAGCTCATTTTAGACATTCCACAAAGAGATTCTTTTTCTGCTACAACGAAAATATCCTCTCCTTCTACCAAGTATGGGCTAATATTGGAAACGATTTTCCCATTTGATCCATCTGTAAAAAGCCATTTTTCATTCCGATTAAACCCAGCAAATCCTACAATCACACAATGAACTGCTGCCTGCGATGAAGATTCACTATCCCATTTGAATGTCTGATATGCAAAATTAATATGTATATGGTGATCGTTAAACAACACATTCCATAAAATCGGAACCTGTGAACCTTGACAAATTGAATTGGTTGAAACAAAGCAAGCTTGTATGTTTGTATTCTGAATATATTGAGCAGCCAGCTTATACCAGCAAGTCACATAATCCAAATCTTGCACATCCTTGATATTTCCAAAAATATCCTGAACCTCTTTCTTCTGGATACTGCCTTGTTCCATAAGCCGTGCTCCAACAAAAGGAGGATTGCCCATTATGTAATTGAGCTTTTGCTTTGGAATAACATCTCCCCAGTTTATACGCAGAGCATTCGCTTCAATAATATTCGTATAGGACTTTAGAGGCAAAAACTCCAAATGCATCAGCACAATTTCCTCGGTTTCCTTCATCATCTGACTTTCAGCAATCCATAATGCGGTTTTTGCAACTGTCACAGCAAAATCGTTGATTTCAATGCCGTAAAACTGTCCCAAAGATACTTGAATGGGGTTCCAATTCGCATCGCCAAAAGCAATCTGTCCATGAGACAAAACCCGAAGCACCTCATTTTCCAAGCGACGCAGACTCAAATAAGTTTCTGTTAAAAAATTACCGCTGCCGCAAGCCGGATCTAAAAAGCTGAGAGATGCCAGCTTTTTCTGAAAGTCCTTGAGTTTTCGCTCTTTCGTACGTTCCACTGCGATTTCACAAATTTCCGTAAACTCTTTCTTCAAATCATCCAGAAACAGCGGGTCAATGACTTTATGGATATTCTCGATAGAAGTATAGTGCATACCACCACTACGGCGTGTTTCCGGATTCAAGGCGCTTTCAAAAACTGCACCAAAGATTGTCGGACTGATTTCTGACCAGTTAAAGTCAGAACTGGCCTTATTAAGAAGCAAACTCCGAATTTCATCCGTAAACGGCGGTATCTCAATATCTTCATTTGCAAATAGGCCGCCATTCACATAAGGGAATGCAGCCAACTGCGGATTATCATCTTTCAGATACGGGTCACGATTTTCAGGCGTAGTATCCAGCACCTTAAACAGTTCAACCAACGCTTTTCTCATGTGCCTGGTATCATATTCTGCCAGATAGTCATGAAACATTCCATGATGCCCGAAAATGCCCGCATCCTCCGCATATAAACAGAAAACAAGGCGCACACAAAGGACGTTCAAACTTTTCAAGGCGTGTTCGCTGTCGGGATCTGCATATTGTTTATGGAACGCATCATAAAGCAAGCCAACCATTTCGCCTGCGGCAATGGATACTTCCATTTCACGCTTCAAATGTTCGCTGCCCTCATCAACCAAAAATTGCAGGCGGTAATATTCTTTCTCAAGATTTTCCAGTAAAATTTCTTCCGGCTCGCCGCCGGGACGTTCCATATCGTAAACAAAGAATTTCTCGAAATTGCAGGTCACTACCCAGCGTGGATGCTGAGATAAAGGCAGCTCTGTGATATAACGCTTTGCCTGCTGAAATGGTGTCAGCAGTGTGCCATCTGATTGCTTAATAGGCTTCTTCAAATCCTTTCCCAATCCTTTTTGTTCAATCAGAACCTTTGTGGACGGAATTGTACCATCTATAAAACTGGTATGGTCAAGGTGTACCTGCTCTTCAAATATAATAAATTGTTCAGGATGTTCCACGCCATAGACATCACGAAGCAGAGAAAGCCAAAATGCCTGACTTTCTCCTTTTTCATAGCCTTTGCCTTTCCAATACGCCGCAAAAGATTTTGCAGCAGCTTTTTGCTGTGTATCGTTCATTTTCTATCACCTCCCAACATTCTTCGCTTATCAAATCATCCCAAAATGTTTCAGCGCTTCCATAATCGCCTTTTCTTTCTCCGGCGGGCACTGTGGCTGCTTAGCATCCTCAGACTTCGGCTTATTATAATTCTCACGCTCGATAATCCCGCACTTCTGCTTCACCTGAGCAATATACAGGCTGCTAACCTTCATACCGCTATGCTCCAACACATACGCCTTAATTTCCTCATAGGTAGCCTTACTCTCCGCAGCAGTCAGATCCAGCTCGTCCATCTTAATCTCAACCTCGATATGTTGCTTCGCATTAAGTTTGGACAATAAACATACCGTCTCAACGTGCCCTGTATGCGGAAACATATCAACTGGCTGTACTTTTTTTATCTCATACTCATTTGTTGCACAGAGAATTTTTAAATCTCTTGCCAAAGTTGCACTATCGCATGAAACATAGACTATGCGTTTTGGTTGCATTTGCAACATAAGATTTAGGAGACTTTCTTCACAGCCCTTTCTTGGAGGATCTACCACCATTACATCCGGTTTTACTCCCTTTGTTTTATAGAGTTCTGGTACTATTTCCTCGCTTTTTCCAACATAAAATTCTGCATTATCTATTTTATTGTTTTTGGCATTCTTTTTGGCATCTTCTATTGCCTGAGGAACTATTTCTACACCGTAAACCATTTTTGCCTTTTGGGCAAGGAAAAGAGAAATTGTTCCTATACCACAGTAGGCATCTACAACTATTTCTTCGCCGTTTAAATCTGCATATTCCAACGCCTTTCCATACAATTTTTGTGTCTGTACTGGATTCACTTGGAAGAACGACAACGGAGAAATTTCAAACTTTAAATCACCAATATAATCAGTTATAAAATCACTACCATATACTGTTTCTACCTTATCACCCAAAATAACATTAGATTTTGTAGTATTATAATTTACAGAAACTGACTTTACACCTTCAACGTCTTTTAAAGCCTCTGCTAGCTGTGTTTTATACTTAAATTTACTACCATTCACAATAAGACAGACCATAATCTCTCCTGTAAAATGGCCCTCCCTTATTAAAATATGTCTAACGATACCTCTACCTGTCGTTTCATCATAGGCTGTAATATTATTTTCTACTATAAAATTCTTTACTTTATTTAATATTTCTTTATTTCGCTTACTGCCTATATAGCAATTATCAAAATCAATTATTCTATGGCTATTGGCAGCATAAAATCCAGTAATAATACCTTTGTCATAGCCAACCGGATACTGTGCCTTATTTCTATAATAAAAAGGCTTATCCATACCTATTGTATCTTCCACCTCAATATTATCAAAGCCACCTATTCTCTTTAAATTTTGATAGACTTTATTCTTCTTATATTTAAGCTGGCAATCATAAGACATATGCTGAATAGAGCAACCACCACACTTACTTGCCACAGGGCATTTTGGCTCTACTCTATCTGGAGAAGCCTCTATAATATTAACAGCTTTACCAAAGCCATAATTCTTATTTGCCCTTAAAACTAAAATTTCTACTTTTTCTCCAACAAGTGTATCTTTTACAAAAATTGGATAGCCATCAACTTTTGCAACACCTGCACCTTCAGAAGATAAATCTACTATTTCTACTACTAATTTTTGATTTTTTTGTACCATATTAATACTCTGACTTTCTAATATTTCTAGCTAAAATTCTATTGTAGCCTACCCATTTTCCTGTTGTTTGATTTTCTTCAATAGCTGTTTCAAACATTTTTACCTTTGCATCTGTATCATCAGCACAATGAAGTATAAATGCCTCAATAGTTTTTGGCAACTTTGGAGAACCATATTCAAATTCGCCATGGTGTGCTAAAATACAATGTTGCATAAGAGATTTTAATTGATGAGGGAAACCTTCTACCTTATCAGCTTCTTTACCCAAAAACTCACAACCCATTACAATATGACCTAACAATTCACCGTCATCTGTATATTCCACATTAGGAAATTCCGATAATTCCTTAATCTTTGAAATATCGTGAAGTAAGGCACAAGCTACAAGCATATCTCTGTTTACATTTTCGTAGTGACCTGCCATAAAATCACACAAATCTGTAACAGAAAGAGTATGCTCAATAAGTCCACCTAAATAGTTATGGTGCATTGTCTTAGCAGCTGTATGCTTTTTAAAACTATTTGCAATATCTGTGTTTTTAACAAAAATATTAGTTAATAATTCCTTGATATACTTGTCATTAACAGACTTTATGTAATCAGTAACACGATTAAACATTTCATTTACATCTTTTTTAGTTGATGGAACATAGTCCTCCTCAAAATACTCGCCCTCTTGAGCACGTCTAATTTTCTTAATATTTAACTGGAGGTCATTATTAAAAGTTTGAACACTGGCATCAATTTTAATAAAATCTCCTTCTTCAAAACTCTGAATATTTTTATTTATATCCCAAACCTTACCGTTAATAGTACCTGTTTTATCTAAAAGTGTAAGTGAAAGATAATTTTTGCCATTTTTAGACTTAAATGTCTGTTTTTGCTTACATAAATAAAAATCTATTAAATTTTCACCGTCGTGTAATGTATTAATATATCTCATATTTCCTCCATAATATACCAATAATTAATTGCTATAAAATCATAGCCAAAACTGCAATTTCCTATCTAATTATTATACATTAAAGTTTGTATAAATACCAGTATTTTTTATTAATTGCAATCCACAACAAAATGCTGTATAATTAGTTAGGAATAGACGTAAATAAAAGCATAGGAGATTTTTATAATGATAAAATTTGAAAAGACATTTACAATGAATTTTGAAAATGCCATTAGAGGTGCTAGAAACCCAATGAACAGTTGGGCTAAAATAGACAGCTATACTAAAGAAGATGGCACTTTCGTTTTTGGTGAAAACGATTTAGGTCTTGCAAAAAGACTTTGCAAAGCTGGTTCAGACCACAGAAAGTTTATAAGACAGATTTTTATTTCTGTTGATATTACTGCCCCTATGTACTGGTGGAAAGAATATGACACTTACAAGGTAGGCACTGTTGCGAACTCAACAAGTACAATGCACAAAATACATTCTAAGCCTTTTGAAATTGATGACTTTAGCCACGATAAACTTATTCCGTCAGCTAAAAAAGCCTTAGAAGTTTTCATAAAGGAATTGGAAAGTCTCAGACAAAACTTTGTAGAAACAAAGGATAAAGACCAATGGTACAGCATAATTCAGCTTTTACCATCAAGCTATAATCAAACTAGAACTTGTACTTTCTCATACGAAAATGTAAGAGCTATGTACTTTGCTAGAAAGAGCCACAAGCTTGATGAATGGCGTCAGTTCTGTAAATGGGCAGAAGAATTACCATACTTCAAAGAATTGTTTTTAGAAAATGAATAAAGAGATTGACTGGTGTAGAATTTCTGCACCAGTTATTTATTTTAAACAAAAAATAAGCCGACTACATCAAGTATACTTTTTATACTTTTGCATTCGGCTTATTTTTTTACAAAACCAACCTCATATTGGAATTGTCATTTGTTAATCAGTAGATTTTTTCAACATTGTCTTAAAATGATTTATTCTAAAGTAAATTGACCAACAGCACAGTTAATGGACTGCTGGCCAATAATAATCAAGATTTATGTATAGGAAAGATTAATCCTACCAAACACCATACATCTTAGTAAGCATTGCAACGATGAAAGCAATGAAGATGATGAGGCAAGCGACGTTCTTACCAGTGAAGAACTTAACACCCTGATGGTAACCCATATCGTTGTTACCGAAACAAGCTTCATACTTGAAACCTGTAAGCTGTTCAAGAGTCTTCTTAACTTCTGGAGTAACATCTTCCATCTTACCACCAGCATGAATTCTAGCAACTTCATCCTTAACAATCTGGTGAGTTCTATGGTCAAGCTTCATTCTAATTGTGAAGTAGATACCGATAACGGCAAGACCACAAACACCGATTAATAATACGAGAAGAATTGCAGTAATAGCACTTTCAGGCTGATTATCTACCTTCTTATCGAAACCATTAGCAGCAAGTACGAAACCTAAAGTCTGAACAACGATGAATCTCATAAGCTTACCAGCCATTGTCATTGCACCAGCGTAAACACCTTCACGTCTACGGTTAGTAACAACTTCATCAACGTCAGCCATAAATGTATATGTACTCCATGGGATATAGTAAACAGAACCAGTACCTAAACCAAAGATTGCTGTAATAGCAATAACGATTAACTTATCTTCGTGTAAGTCGCCACCGTGCATAGCACCAAAACCAATACCAACGTAAGCTAAAACGGCAACGATAACAACTGCTAAAGCTAACATGTAAGGCTTCTTGAAACCAATCTTAGCAACTACAGCCATACAAATGAATGTAGAAATTAACTGTAAGATAGCTGACATTGAGTTCATTTCAGCAGCGAATGCCTTTTCATTATGAAGAGCATAAACAACATAGTAAGTAAATGTTGATGCGAATAACCATTCAGCACCGAAACCGAAAAGGTACATACCTAAGTGGTGTCTGAAAGTCTTTAACTTTAATGTAGATAAGTTATCAATGTATAACTTCTTAAGGATTTCACCTAAGCCTCTTGTGTCACTTTCTTCCTTAACTTCTTCAGGACTTCTTTCCCAAGAGTTAATGTAAAGTAAGATAAGAGAAACCATCATAATTACACAGTATGTAATAGCTGTTGCAATATATGGTACAGGATTGTCATTTGCTTCACCATAAATAGAGAAGAAAAGAGCTGGGATACCAGAAGCAAGGAAGTTTGCAATCTTACCCATGGCAGCCTTAGAACCTGTAAGGTATGTTCTTGTATCGAAATCGCTTGTCATTTCTACAGCAAGTGTTTCGTAAGGAATCATAACACTTGTGTAAACAAGTTCGAATGCAAGGAATGTAATTAAGTGATACCAGAAGTTTGCGCCTTCACTCCAGCTACCTGTTGGTAACCACATTAATGGGTAAATTAACATAAGAGGAATACCCAATAAGATGAAGAATCTACGACGACCAAACTTACGACCGATAGCTGTCTTATAGAAGTTATCAGTGATGAAACCCATTACAGGGTTGAGGATTACGTCTAAGAGTGTTGGAAGACCAACGATTGTACCAGCCTTAACTGGGTCTAACTGACAAACAGTTGTAAGGTAGATAAGAAGCCAAGCACTTGTAATTGCAAGTGGACCACTACCTAAAAGGTTACCACAGCCATATGAGAACTGTGTGAACCAAGTGATTTTTCTTGAATTTTTCATACTAAATTCTCCTTTAGTTTCATATTTGGCAGACTTCGCATTGTCGTACCATAAATAACCCCTTTATACCTTTTAGAACAAATCATTTTAACGATAAAGCCTTTCCCCTATTCCAGTTGGCAATATCGAATAAAGACAACACCCTCTTTCCTAAATCTACATACTCACTTATACTAACATATTTTACAAATTTTTTAAAGTCTTTTTTGAAAAAAATGTTGAAAAATTTGTAAATTTAACGAAAAATGCTATAATATCGAGAATTTTTTGAACTCTTTTTCCAGTTTCAGCACAAAACTGACTATAAATTATTTCAAATTTCACAAAACCCTTGATAAAAATAGATGAATGTTTTCGTGACATATAAGTGAATTACAAATATTAGTAATCAACATCTCATCCAAGATGTATAAGATAAGCATATAATAATAAATTTAATTAAGTTTTATTAAACTTGTCTTAAATTTATATTACTATATATAATATTACCACTAAATTAATAAATGTCAACCAATTTTTTGTAAATTTTTTATATTTTTTACAAATATCAATAAAGACCCTTAGTAAAATTTTATACTAAGGGTCTTTTTCTATAAAAATTTATACAACAAATATGTCAAGATTTCTCTAATCTTTCAAAATGTCAATAAATCTAATTAAAAAATAATTTGCATTTTTCAGATTATCAAAGGAAAGTTGTTAAGAAAACCTTGGTTTTCTTAAACCAATTCCACAGGTGTGAACCGAAAGATAAATCGGTCACACGAAGTGTGGCTTTCAACGAAGTTGAAAGTTCTGACCAGAGCTTTGCCCGACCGTAAGGCTGGTCATAAATTACTTTGTAATTTATTGCTCGCCTATGCAACCTAGACAGGGACAAAAATATGGTACTGGGTTTTAGTGCCATATTTTTCACGGCACGAATCGGAAAGGAGTCCGATAAATTGCACAGCAATTTACATTTAGCTTGCTAAATGTTCTGCTGGTCCCTACATTAGACTAACTGCAAGAAATGCAAGCATTTCTTGCAAGGCTGTCGACTTTATCGACAGCCCACAAGATTACTTTAATCTTTCAATCTGTTCTTCTACAGCCTTGAGCATTGTAGAATATTTTTCCATTTTAGCCTTTTCTTCAGCAATAACCTTTTCAGGAGCCTTAGAAACGAAGCCCTGGTTAGAAAGTTTCTTTTCTACTCTTTCAACTTCCTTAATAAGTTTTTCTCTTTCCTTAGAAAGTCTTTCCTTTTCCTTGGCAATATCTACAAGTTCAGCAAATGGCATATAAATAACACCATTGTGAATTACTGTAGAAACTGCATCATCATCAATACCAGTCTTATCAGCCTGAACTACAACTTCACTAGCATAAGCAAGTGTAGCAAAGAATACCTTACCGTGTTCAAAGATATTTCTTACATCTTCATTTTCACTTACTACAAATACCTTAGCCTTTTTGCTAGGAGCAACATTCATTTCAGCTCTGATATTTCTAATATTCTTGATAGCTTCCTTCATAAGCTCAATAGCCTTTTCATCTTCTTCAAAATCAAATTCTGAAGTAAATTCTGGCCACTTTGAAAGCATAATTGTTTCTTCTTCTGACTGAATAGAAGTAAATATTTCTTCTGTAATGAATGGTTCGAATGGGTGGAGCATCTTAAGAGCATTAATAAGAACAGTCTTTAATGTCCAAAGCGCAGCTTCTCTTGTTTCATCTTCTTCATTATAGAGTCTAGGCTTAACCATTTCGATGTACCAATCACAGTATTCGTCCCAAATAAAGTCATAAACCTTCTGTACAGCAATACCAAGTTCATAGTTGTCAAGGTTATCTGTAACTTCCTTTGCAAGAGTATTAACCTTGCTTAAAATCCACTTATCAGCAGATGTAAGCTTACTCTTGTCAAGCTTAGGTTCAGAATCGCCAATGTGCATCATAACAAATCTGGCAGCATTCCAAAGCTTGTTACCAAAGTTTCTACTGTTATCCATTCTTGAGTAATAGAAACGCATATCGTTACCAGGAGCATTACCTGTAATTAATGTAAGTCTTAAAGCATCAGCACCATAATCCTTGATAACTTCCAATGGGTCAATACCATTACCAAGAGACTTACTCATCTTTCTACCCTGTTCATCTCTTACAAGACCGTGGATAAGTACAGTCTTAAATGGTACTTCGCCCATCTGTTCCATAGCAGAGAATACCATTCTAACTACCCAGAAGAAGATAATATCATAACCTGTTACAAGTACGCTTGTAGGATAGAAATGCTTCAATTCTTCTGTCTGTTCTGGCCAACCTAAAGTTGAGAATGGCCATAATGCAGATGAGAACCAAGTATCAAGACAGTCTTCGTCCTGCTTAATATTTGTGCTACCACATTTTGGACAAGTCTTTGGAGCTTCCTTGCTAACAATAACTTCACCACATTCACAGTAATAAGCTGGTATTCTGTGACCCCACCAAAGCTGTCTTGAAATACACCAATCGTGAATATCTTCAAGCCAATGAGTATAAATCTTACCAAATCTGTCCGGAACAAACTTTAAGTCCTTCTTGTAATAAGCATCAAGAGCTGGCTTAGCAAGTTCTTCCATCTTTACAAACCACTGCTTTTTAATAAGTGGTTCAATTACAGTATGACATCTATCGTGAACACCTACGGCATGGTTGATTTCTTCTTTTCTGATGAAAAGACCCATTTCGTCAAGTTCTTCTACAATCTGTTTTCTGGCATCGTATCTGTCCATACCTTCAAACTTGCCACCATTGGCATTAATTGTACCGTCATCATTTAAAATATTAATCTTAGGAAGATTGTGTCTTTCACCAACTTCAAAGTCGTTAGGGTCGTGAGCCGGAGTAATCTTAACAACACCAGTACCAAATTCCATATCAACATATTCATCAGCAATAATTGGAATTTCTCTGTTTACAAAAGGAACTACACAAACCTTGCCTACAATATCCTTATATCTTTCATCATCTGGATGAACTGCAATAGCTGTATCACCAAGCATTGTTTCTGGTCTAGTTGTTGCAAACTCTAAGAATCTGTCAGTACCCTTAATAGGATATTTAATATGCCAAAAACCACCCTGCTTATCTTCATGTTCAACTTCTGCATCAGAAATTGTAGTCTGACAAGTAGGACACCAGTTAATTAACTTTTCGCCCTGATAAATATATCCTTTTTCGTATAACTTACAGAAAACTGTGAGAACAGCATCAGAAAGACCTGCATCCATAGTAAATCTTTCTCTTTCCCAGTCACAAGAAGAACCAAGTTTTTTAAGCTGGTTAAGAATAGTACTACCATATTCTTCTTTCCAAGCCCAAGCTCTCTTAAGGAAACCTTCTCTACCAATATCTTCTTTTGTTAAACCTTCTTCACGCATTTTGTTTACAATTTTAACTTCTGTTGAAATTGCAGCATGGTCTGTACCAGGAACCCAAAGTGCGTTATAGCCCTGCATTCTCTTCCAACGAATGAGAATATCCTGCATAGTATTATCTAATGCATGTCCCATATGAAGATGACCAGTAATATTTGGTGGTGGAATTACGATTGTAAAAGGCTTTTTAGTCTTGTCCACCTCTGCGTGAAAATAACCCTTGTCGAGCCAGTTCTGATAAATTCTGTCCTCAACTATTGAAGGGTCATAGTTTTTTGCTAATTCTTTACTCATTTTTACCTCCAAAAATATCATTAGTTACATTTTTTATATAAAAAAAGATGCTTTCATCTAACAAAGGACGAAAGCATCGCGGTACCACCTTAATTCCTGCTTGCACAGGCACTTAAATGATTTAACGCAATCCTACGTCAGACCTAACTATTCAGTCTGATGACTCCAAAGCTACCTTCACTATCACTTTTCCGATGTGTATCTCAGCCTATGTACACAAATCTCTGTCAGATGTTAATAGTTACTCCTCTTTTTCTCAGTCAAAACAATATATTAATCAAGCAATTAGCTTAAAAATTCAACAATAGCTTCAAGGGCCTCAGCTTCATCTGGACCATCTGCTGAAATAACAACATCGTGTCCTACAAGATTACCGATTGAAATTACACCCATAATACTCTTTAAGTTTATATTCTTATTGTCCATCTGTAAATGAAGTTCACTAGCAAATCTGCCAGCAGTCTGAACAAGCATAGCGATAGGTCTTTCTACAAGACTTGTACCAACAACTAATTCCTTTTTACTCATTTTGCATTTCCCCCTTTAATTCAGAAGCCATTTCACATATTTTATTTAATCTATGATTTACACCAGACTTTCCAATAGGTGGGTCAACTAACTCCCCTAAAGCTTTAAGACTTGCATCTGGATTTTTCAATCTAGCAACAGCCATAGTCCTTAAATTGTCCGGCAAAAAATCTAAACCGACAGTATTTTTTATGTATTCTATTGCCTCTGACTGTCTAACAGAGGCAGACACTATTTTATTGAGATTAGCAGTTTCGCAATTAACTTTTCTGTTAATATTATTTCTTACTTCTTTTATAACTCTTAGATTTTCAAACTCTAAAAGAGCCTTGTGAGCAGACATAATATTAAGCAAATCTACTAATTGCTCTCCTTCTTTATAATATACAACAAAATAGTTTTTTCTTTCAATGATTTTTCCATCAATGCCAAACTCAGAAATAATTTCTTTCAAGTCTGTCATAAGGTCATAATCACTACTAACAAACTCCATATGATACTGCTTGTTAGGGTCAGCAATAGACCCACAGGCAACAAAACTAGCCCTTACAAAGGCTCGTTTACAACACATTGAAGAAACAACAGAGGGGTCAACTACATAATCATAATCCGACCAGCCTCTGTCTTTAACTTTAGTATTTTCAATTATTTTTTGCACAAGACCACTATCATCAATAACTATTTCGTTACCTTTGATACTCACTTCTGCCTCATACAATTTATATATCAGTGCCTTAGTTCTATTCAGAACTGATTTCACACTATCTCGAATTACGATATTAAATCCGTTGTCATCACCAAACAGCTCCCCACAGAATAAAATATATGCTGTAAGTTCGGCATTAAGACAATGAAAATTTCTTTCTTCGTAATCCAATATTTCATTTTTAACTTCAGTTGAAAATGACATATAACCACCGTCTGACCTACTTGCAGTCAGAACAACCGCAAAGATTTTATTTTGATGTTTTGTATCTTAACTTAGCAAAATCATTATTAAGTAAAGTATACTATCTCTTTGCGTCTTTGTCAATATCTCGGTGGGCTATTACAACGCTATGACCAGTCCTTTTGAGATTATTGTACAATTCGTTAGCCAATGTTACACTTCTGTGCTTTCCACCTGTGCAACCTATACCAATTACAAGTTGATTTTTGCCCTCTTTAATATAATTTGGTATAAGAAATTCTACCATATCGTTTAATTTTTTAGAAAATTCTTTAGCTTCGTCCCATTGCATTACGTAATCCCTGACAGCTACATCATTACCAGTCAGGTGCTTTAACTCTGCTATATAAAACGGATTTGGAATAAAACGCACATCAAACACAAGGTCACAATCGGCCGGTATTCCATACTTAAAACCAAAGCTAAGAACTGTTATCATAAGACTTTCAAATCTGTCATCATCAAGGAATATAGAAGAAAGCTGTACTCTCAATTCCCTTGTAAGCATATTTGAAGTATTGATTATAAAGTCTGCCCTTGTTTTAATATCTCGGAGAAGTTCTCGTTCTCTTTTGATACCCATTATAATTCTTTCGCCCTTTGAAGCAAGAGGGTGAGAACGTCTGGTTTCCTTATATCTTTTAAGTAAAACTTCATCGCTACAATCCAAAAAGAGAATTTCATACTTACTTGTTTCACTTCTCACTTCATTTAAGAAATTAAAAAGTTCTCCAAAAAGTCTGCCACCTCTAATATCAATACCTAATGCCACTTTGTCCATTCCTGAATTTGGACTTTCGCAAAGTTCCACAAACTTAGGAATAAGACTTGGAGGAAGATTATCTACACAAAAAAAGCCTATATCTTCCAAAAATTTAAGTACGGTACTTTTTCCTGCACCGGACATACCTGTTACTATTATAAAACGCATAGGCTTTTCCCCCTTTTATTGACCTATAATTCTAACTTCAGGCTCTAACCTGACACCAAATTTATCATAAACTATTTCTGTCACTTTGTCTATAAGTTCTAAAACTTCTTGTGCTGTAGCTCCACCATTATTTACGACAAAACCACAATGCTTAGGACTAACCTGTGCCTTTCCTACACTAAAACCTCTAAGCCCACTATCATCAATAAGTTTTGCTGCAAAATATCCCTCCGGACGTTTAAATGTACTACCTGCACTAGGAAATTCTACTGGCTGTTTTGTATTTCTCTGAGAGTTAAGCTCTTTCATCTTTGATGAAATTTCTTCCTTATCTCCCTTTTCTAATTTTAAAACAGCCTCTAAAACTATCATTTTTTCAGCCATAATTCGGCTGTTTCTATATTCAAAGCCAGCTTGTTCATTGTTAAGTTCAACAATTTTTCCATTTTTGAGAACTTTACAAGAAATTAAAACGTCTTTAATTTCCCCACCATAAGCGCCGGCATTCATACAAACAGCACCACCTATTGTACCAGGAATACCACTTGCAAATTCAAAACCAGTAAGACTATTTTCCATAGCCTTTTTTGCTACAGTAGAAAGCAAAGCTCCACTTTGAACAGTTATTTCATTTCCTTCTATAGTAATATCACTATATTTTTTGTATATCTGAATTACTATACCACTAATTCCATTATCCTTTACAAGTAAATTACTGCCATTTCCAATAATGTAATATGGTGTATTCGTTTCCTCAGCAATTTTAATTACATTTTCTATATCTTCAGTTGATTGAGGTGTAACAAAAATATCTGCATTTCCACCTATTCTAAATGTAGTATGCTTGCTCATAGGCTCATTTACAATTACATTTTCTTCACCTATGGCATTTTTCAATACTTCAATAATATTTTCCATATTTACTCCTGATAATTTCCTAACATTGCTGCACCAACAATACCTGCATCATTTCCTAATTTTGCAACCTTAATTTCTGTCTTACAGTTGCCACCATAAGCCTTATCACGAACTATCTGCTGAATTGGTCTTGTAAGTTTAACACCCTGTGCACATACGCCACCACCAATAATAACAGACTGTGGCTGAAAGATATTTACAAGATTTAATATACCAATAGCTACATACTTTATGTATTTATCAATAATATCTAAAGCAACCTCATCACCCTTATCCCCTGCATCAAATACCATTTTTGCATTAATAAGTTTGATGTTGCCGTCTACAAGATTGTATATTTCACGGTTTGGATACTTAGCAGCAGCCATTCTACCCTCT
>UQYD01000035.1 GCA_900545305.1 uncultured Eubacterium sp. | reverse complement strand
CTATCGCTACAAATCTGCCAAACGAAAACTGCAACTGCTATGGCAATACCTATAATGTAAATTCTTTTGGTTCTGTCCTTTTGTGAAAATTCTTTTTTCACAAGCTGTTCCTTAAAAAAGTCAGACAACAAACCACCTCTATTCGATAATTTCTACAGAGTCTTCGGTTTCTTCTGTCTCATCATCAGAGCCACCAAAAGATTTTATTTTACTAGCAATGCTAGGAATCATATCAATAAGTTTATTGACACTATTCTGGTCATTGACATTTACCATTTGTACTGTTCCATCATTTATTACTAGAATAGCAGATGGTGACATCTTTGCACCTAAACCTGCTGCTGAACCATTTTTTGTATCAGAGCCAACCTTATTAGCTTTATTCTGCTTTGCACCAGCTCCAACACCAAATGACACATCTATCAGAGGTACTAAAATGACTTTACCTATGGTAATGGGGTCTCCTATTACAGTTTTGGTTGACACAAAATTCTCCATTTTGTTAAACAAAACTTCAAGATTACTGCTTACCTCACTCATTTTCTATCCCCTTTCACATAATCAATAACAACAGTTCTGACCGGCTTTGTGAGAAGATACCATATTACCGGAAAAACTATACTGCTAATTCTAACTTTTCCCTTAATATATAAACTTCCCTCCAAGACGTTATTTTCAAAATCGCCTTGAACATCAACATCAAATGGCACAAAAGTTTGTACCACAGAAATTAAAGCAATAGCCTGTCCTGTTGAACAAGGATTATCTAATCCAATTATTCCACAGATTTGGAATAATTTCAACCCCAAACCTTTAAAAATTTTCTTAAATAGCAAAATTGTTATATCAAAAATACCTTTTAAGTCATATTTATCCTTTAAATCTTCAAAAAATTCAATTTTTTCTTTTATAAAAGCCTTCTTATCTTTTGTAAAATTTAAAATTCCTTTTAACTTACAAAAAAAGTTTACAACCTTTTTTCTGATAAAGTTTACAACCTTTTCACCAGAAACACTTTTTTCTGATTTTTCTTCGGCATCTTCTAAATTTTCAGCTATCTCTTTTTCTGTATCTTCTTTAATTTCTTCTTTAACTTCAGAAACTACATCGCCTACAGTTTTTTCTATTTTTTCTTCTGCTTTATCCTTTAAATCCTCTATTGTAATTTCATCATCAAAATACTCATTTTGGTCGTTTTCTATTTTATAAACCACCTCATTGTCTGATTTATCCGATGTTTCTTCTTCATCATCGGATATCAATTTATCTATCCATGACGGCATCTTTATATCATAATCCGTTTCACCATTTACAGTTTTTAAATTAAAAGCAAAAGTTTTAAAAAGCCAATTCACATTACAGAAACCATTTAAATTTTCATAATATTCATATTGACTTTCATAATGTATAGGTACAAAAAGTACAATAGATAATAAACCAATAACAAGTAATAAAACAGCTAATATAATTATTCCTATTATCTTCAATATGAGAAGAAGTATATTTAAAAATAGCAATTTTATCACCTACTTTAAAAGCTATTCTGATTATAATGGCTTTTAAATCCAGTTAAATCTGAATGTGTAACAAGCCAGTTTTCAATAAGCCTTATAGATTTTTTTCTAGCCTTATTTCTGCCCTTCACTAATGCAATTATACCATAATTTCCATAAGAATTCACTTCTTTAAGTAAATTTTCTGTGGACATTATCTCCATTAACCCATTGGTTTTGGAACTAACACATATGGCATATACATTAAACAAAGATATTCCTTGGCTAAACAACTCTTTAGCCTTAATAATATCAATATTATCTTCAACAATTAAGTCTTTATAGTATCTTATAAAAATCACTCCACATTTATATAATCATATTTTGCATATGATTTATGTGTTTCACTATTTCCTGATGTACAATAAATTCCTATTTTGCCACCAACCCAACTTTTTCTGGAAACTTCATATTTAACAGTATCTCCAATTTTTATATAATTTTTATTGTCAACACTGATATAACTTTCTATACAATTAGGATAACTAACTTTAAGACGTAAATATAATTGGTCTGTTTCCAGTGGCACAGAGCCTCCAACGATTTCCTTTTTATCTTCAGAACGTGTAAGCTCATAACTAACTTGTTGAGCAATCAGTTTACCATTTATTTTTGTAATTTTCAATCCATAGTAACTACCACCTGTAATTACAAGTCCACAGCTGTCACCATTTTCAATAACAGCTTTTATTTTTGTAGTTACCGTAAAGTTAGGTCTATTTATAAGCTGGCACATTACATTAGGAGCTGAGGAAATATTCTTTCCTTTATTCCCTATTGCAAACAACTTAATGCCATTTCCAGTCAAGTCATAAAAATCGTCTGTAAAATGGGCTTGAAACTGCCATTGCAAACCTAATTTATCGCCTGTAAAATTATCAGAGTCTAATGGATATAATTTTTCACATTTGTCTAATTCAGGCTTTTTGTATTCCAAAACAGGTTCGCCAATATTGTCTTTATTAGTATCAACACCTATTTCAAGCCAATCATTAACCCATTTTGCCGGTTGCAAATGTGTAACTCGACCATACATATTTAAGTCTTGAAAATGTATAAACCAATCTTCTCCATTTTCAGTATCAACCCAACCACCTTGATGAGGTCCATTTATAACTGAATTTCCTTGATGAAGTACAACCTTATGCTCATAAGGTCCATAAATATTTTTACTTCTTGCTTCCATTTGCCAACCAGTTTGAACACCACCGGCAGGAGCAAAAATGTAATAATATCCATTTCTCTTATACATCTTAGGTCCTTCTATGGTTGGATGATTTATTCTTCCGTCGAACACTAAAACTCCATCATCTAAAAGCTCCATACCGTCAGCAGACATTTTATGGAGAAAGAGCTTACTTTTATAGCCTATGCGACTTTTTGCCACACCTCTTATTAAGTAAGCCTGCCCATCATCATCCCAAAACGGACAAGTATCAATCCAACCACAAGATTTTTTTACAAGTTTTAAATTCCATTTACCATAAGGGTCATCTGTTGTACTAACAAATATACCCTCATCAGGTGTTGCAAAATAGACATAAAACATACCATTATGGTATCTAATACTAGGTGCCCAAACGCCTTTTCCATGTTGTGGAATGTCATAATCATCAAAAGGCAATTTATCTACAGCATAACTAATTATTTTCCAATTTACTAAATCCCTTGAATGTAAAACCGGAAGTCCTGGAAAATAAGTAAAGGAACTGGCAACCATATAAAAATCCTTGCCTACTCGGATTACATCAGGGTCAGAATAATCTGAAAGCAAAATAGGATTTTTATAAGTTCCATTTTCATTATCTCCTATCCAAGGACCATTAAACTTCTGATACATAAATGCCTCCTAAAGCTTATACATATCCTTTTCTGTTTCCTTTGTCTTTCCTCTAGTCATAAGGTCGTATACAGCCTGTTTAACATCTTTTTTGTTATAGAGAACTTCATTTATCTGCTTAGTAATAGGCATACTTACGTTATATTTTTCTGATAATTCATAAGCAGCCTTAGCATTTACAACACCTTCAACTACCATATGAATTTCTTCCAATGTTTCTTCTAAAGACTTGCCTTGTCCCAAAAGAATACCTGCACGTCTATTACGGCTGTGCATACTTGTACAAGTAACAATTAAGTCACCTATACCTGAAAGTCCACCAAAAGTTTCCTTTTTAGCACCCATAGCAACACCAAGGCGAGCTATTTCAACAATACCTCTTGTAATAAGTGCTGCCTTTGTGTTATCGCCATAGCCTACACCATCAGAAATACCGGCTGCCAAAGCAACAAGGTTTTTAAGTGCACCACCAAGTTCAACACCAATTAAGTCATCATTAGTATAAACTCTGAACATAGGTGTAATAAAAGTATCCTGAATTTCTTCAGCAACAGCCATATCTTCGCCGGCAGCAACAAGAGTTGTTGCCATACCAAGACCTACTTCTTCAGCATGGCTTGGACCAGATAAACAGCCTATTCTACACTGTGGAATTTCTTCCTTTATTACTTCTGAAAGACGCATAAGAGTGCTTTCTTCAAGACCCTTGGCAACATTAACAATTATTTCATCTTTTCTTACATAAGGAGCAAATCTCTTTGCCATATTTCTTACGAACTTAGAAGGTGTAGCAAATATAAGCATATCTGCCCATGCAACATCTTCGTCCTTGTAAGTTACATTTATTTCCTTATCAATTTTTACACCAGGGAGAAATTCTTTATTTTCTCCATTTAAGAGAATAGCCTGAGCTTCTTCCTCTTTGAAAGACCATAAAATAACATTATTTCCTGCTCTTTTAAGCTGAACTGCAAGAGCTGTACCCCAGCTACCAGAGCCGATAACTGCAACAGTTTTCATTTATTTAACCGCCCTTTCTTTGCTTCTTGTACCTACTTTACTTTCAGTACCATTCATTAATCTCTGTATATTAGCTTTATGCTTGTAATAAGCTAAAACACAAAGAACAAACATCAATATAATTTCTTCTGGCTTAATGCCTTCAATATTACGCATTATAATCATAACAATAGGATATACCAAAGCCATAGAAAGTGATGAAGCTGAGATATACTTTGTTGCTAAAACTACAACAATACCTACTGCATATGTAATAAGAGCAATTTTCCAATCTATGCAAAGCATAAGACCAAGTGTACAGGCAATACCCTTACCACCTTTAAAGTTAAGGTAGAAAGGGAAATTGTGACCAAGTACAGCACCTACGCCAGCATAAATTCCCGGCAAATGGCTTGAGCCTTCAACAAATGTACCACTGCCTTTAAAAAGCATTGTACAAATGTAGTAAGCTAAAATAACCTTAAATAAATCAAAAATAAAAACTATAGCACCAAGTTTTCTGCCTAAAACTCTGGAAGTATTTGTAAAGCCAGCATTTCCACTGCCATATTCTCTAATATCAATATGTCCGAAGAACTTGCCGACAAAATACGCTGACTGCAAACAACCCAGTCCATAGCCTATGATGAGGCAAAATAATCTAAACATAACTTATTCCTTTCTGTTTCTGGCAATAAAGTGTATTGGAGTACCTACAAAGCCGAAAGCATCTCTAAGCTGATTTTCCAAATATCTCTTGTAAGAGAAGTGTAAAAGCTCTGTATCGTTTACGAATAAAACGAATGTAGGTGGCTTTACAGAAACCTGTGTCATATAGTAAATTCTAAGCTGTTTACCCTTTTCAGCCGGTGGCTGATTCATAGCCATAGCCTCAATAAGAACATCATTAAGCATACCTGTAGCAATTCTTCTTGAATTGTTTTCGCTTACCATTGTAATTAATTCAAAAAGTTTTGTTACTCTCTGACCAGTTGCTGCTGAAATGAAAATTCTTGGAGCATATGAAAGATACTTAAATTCTGTATCAATATCCTTTAAGAACTTATTCATTGTGTGGTTATCTTTTTCAATTAAGTCCCACTTATTTACTGCAATAATAACAGCCTTACCAGCTTCGTGAGCAATACCGGCAACCTTTGTATCCTGTTCTGTAATACCTTCAACAGCATTAATCATAAGAATACAAACATCTGCTCTTTCAACGGCAGCTACGGCACGAATAATAGAATATTTTTCAATACTTTCCTTAATCTTCGCCTTTCTTCTCATACCTGCTGTATCAATAAATACATACTTCTGACCATTGAGTTCGTATTCTGAGTCAATAGCATCTCTTGTAGTACCGGCTACATCACTTACAATAACTCTGTTTTCGCCTAAAATTCTGTTTACAAGTGAAGACTTACCTACATTAGGCTTACCAATAATTGCAACCTTTATTGAATCATCTTCTGCTGAATCATCTTTATCTGCTGGGAAATGCTTTACTACTTCGTCAAGAAGGTCGCCTAAGCCAATCATCTGTCCACCGGATACGCCAAATGGGTCACCAAGACCTAATGAATAAAATTCATAAACCTGCATACCATACTTAGCTAAATCATCAACCTTGTTTACAGCAAGTACAACTGGCTTGTCTGCTTTTCTTAAAATATTTGCAACCTGCATATCCATATCTGTCATACCTGTTCTTACATCAACAACAAAAAGTATAACATCAGCTGAACTAATAGCAATTTCAGCCTGTGAATACATATGCTTGAGCATCATATCATCACTGTCAGGTTCAAGACCACCTGTATCAATAAGTGTAAAATGATGGTCTAACCATTCTGCATCTGCATAAATTCTATCTCTAGTTACACCTGGCGTATCTTCTACAATAGAAATTCTTTCGCCGGCAATTCTGTTAAATAATGTCGACTTACCTACATTAGGACGGCCAACAATAGCAACTATAGGTTTTGCCATAAATTTAATCCTCCGTATCAAAAAATCTATAAAAGGGAACTTTGCCTTGAGTTTATACAACTGGGCAAAATCCCCCATTAAACATCATCAGTCTATAGTATTATAACACACAATAAAAAATAAATAAAGTGTGATATATGACTTATTTCCAACAATTATACATCTCTGTACTATATATTTTTGCCTATAAATAATTATAAACTCATAAAGCCTGCCAAAGTACCTCTTTTTGCTCCCATTACTCTGTGAGAGAAAAATCTATCTGGGTCACATTGTGTACAAATTCTGCTATTTTCAATATTTTCTCTTTTAATTCCCTCATTCACAAGTATTTCTTCGTTTATACTGTGTAAGTCAATAAACCATCTTTCAGCCATATTTTCATCAGGATAAATAAATTTGTCAGCCCAATCATAAGCCTGTCTAAAAGCTGTTACTACCGGTATATCAACCTGAAAATGGTCAACACCAATAGCTGGAGCAATGCCACAAACTATATCTTTTGGATTTGAGCCAAATTCTTCCTTCATTCTCTTGACTACTTTTCCTCCAATACCTAATACAGTACCTCTCCAACCACTATGGGCAATAGCAATAGCATTTTTAACCTTATCATAAAAATAAATCAAAACGCAATCTGCTGAAAAGCCTACTAAAACTACGTCCTTTTCATTTGTCATAATAGCATCGTAGCCGTCTTCCTGTCTCTCTTTAAAAAGACCTTTTCCTCTGTCCTCAGCAGTTACTCTCAATATATTGTCAGTGTGAACCTGTCTTGTCCATACCGTATTTTCAGCCTTTACACCAATAGCATTACATAAAATATCGTAATTCTTCAATACATTTTCTTTTTTATCTTCTCTCCAAGCCAAATTCATTGAAGAAAATGCACCTTCAGATACTCCACCATATCTGGTAGAAAAACAATGTTTTATTTCTGGCATATTTTCAAAAACCAAATATTCTAATTTATCTTTCTTAATCGTTTTCATATTATTTCTCCTAAAAAGCATTTTTAATATGGGTAATTTTAAAATTTAGTATTTCTATAACATCAAATCTTATATCACTATCCATACAATTTTTGTACTTTAAATAACAAAGAGCTGTATTTTGTATATGCTTTTGTTTTCTATAGTCAACAGCCTCTCTAGGTAATCCCTTTTCAGTATTAGTTCTGAACTTAACTTCAACAAAAACTATAGTTTTACCCTTCTTAGCTATTATATCAATTTCTCCAGTATTTGTTTTGAAATTCTTCTCTAAAATTTTATACAAATGTAGTCTAAGATATATTCTTGCAATACACTCACCTAGTTTGCCTTTTGATTTACTTTTCATACAAAATTACCTGTAAAACTCTTTCTGTGAATTGAGCAAAGACCATATTTCTTAATTGCCTCAATATGAGTTTTTGAGCCATAGCCCATATTAGAATCAAAATCATACATAGGATAAGTTTTAGCATATTCTGCCATCATTCTATCTCTTGTAACCTTTGCCACAATACTTGCTGCACCTATTGAAATACTCTTTGCATCGCCTTTTATAATAGGTTCTTGAGGTATATCAATATTAGGTATAGTAACTGCATCTACTAAAAGTTGTTGTGGTTTTATTGGCATATTGTTAATAGCCTGTTGCATAGCCTTATATGTAGCCTGCAATATATTTATATCATCAATAGTGTTGTTATCCTCCATACCAATACCAACAGAAACAGCCTTTTCCATTATGATGTCAAAAAGTTCATCTCTCTTTTTAGCAGAAAGTTTTTTACTATCGTTTACACCTAATATCTTGCAACCTACAGGCAAAATTACACAGGCTGTAACTACCGGTCCAGCTAAAGGTCCTCTGCCTACTTCGTCTATACCACCAATATATTCTATACCTTGAGAAGCATACTTTTTTTCAAAAGCTGAAATAACTTCTAATCTTTCTAACTCTGCAATATATTTATCATAATTCTTCTTGCCAGATGCTATAATATTTTGAACACCCTTTCTCTCATCAGAAGAAAATTCCTCAATCAGGTTTGGAATACTTTTTATATCAGCATTATTAAATATTTCCTTTATTTCAGATATAGATTTCAAAACTACACTTCCTTTTCTTATCAAACTTACTTTGAATTATATAACCTAAAGTTAAAAAAAGCAAGCACAGTTACAATAACATACAAGGAATTATTGCATAAAATATAAATATAATTTAAGGAGTGTCAGTATTGGAATTTATAGCAGAATGCGACAAGCATATGTTGCCTACTGAACTATGCAATATAAAGTACAGTCTGCCACTAATTAACAGCCATGTTATTGAAGTCAGTAATAAAAATATTTCAAAATTAAAGAAAATAAAATCCATTAACGCCCTTTATCCTAACAAAACCATAGATACCCAAATGAATATTGTTAGAGATAAAGTAAAGTGCATAAATACAAAATATACAGGCAAAGGTATATCTATTGCCTTTATAGATACAGGTATATGTAAAAACAATGATTTTGATTCAAGAATAAAGTGTTTCTATGACGTTGTTAATCATAAAAATTATGTATATGACGATTGTGGCCACGGTACTCATGTTGCTGGCATCTGTTCAGGAAGTGGTGCAAACAGTAATGGCAAATACAGAGGAATAGCTCCTGAAAGCAATATAGTAATGATAAAAGCCTTAGATTTTGAGGGCAAAGGAACAGCCTCCGATGTATTAACCGGAATACAATGGATAGCCGATAACTGCAAAAAATATAATATACGAATTTTAAATATGTCCATTGGTGCAGGAATTACGAACACAAAAGACCCTCTTGTGAGAGCTGCTGAAATATTATGGGATATGGGCATAGTTGTAGTTGCTGCTGCCGGAAATAACGGTCCTCAAAAAGGAACAATATCTTCTCCAGGCATTAGCAAAAAGATAATTACTGTAGGTTCAGTAGATGACATCAATGTATCCGAAAACGATATAGGCAAAAGTTATTCCGGCAGAGGTCCTACTAAAGAATGTGTAATAAAACCTGACGTAGTTGCTCCCGGAACAAATATAATATCCTGTCTTTGTGAGGATAATAAAAGCAACAACTACTATAAAAGCCTTAGTGGTACATCTATGTCAACACCTATTGTAAGTGGTGCTATTGCCCTTTTATTAGAAAAAGCACCTGATTTAAAACCTGATGATATTAAGTTTATGCTTAAACAAAGTTGCCATAACTTAGAGTGTTCCCCAAACAGACAAGGTTGGGGGCTTTTAGATATTGAAAATTTGTTAAATCGGGAGGTTGTTTATGTCAGAAAATAGCAATATCTATAACATTTTTAGTAGACTTTCTAATTCCAATAATATAAAAGAGGACTTGAACGAAGCTATTTGCTTAGTAGAAAAGCACTTTAAGCACAAGTATCTCACACCTATTGAGCAGGATATTCGCTGTTGTTCACAAAACTGTGCATCAGAACCTACAAAGGAAATAACACTACTTAAAGCATGTAAACCATTTACTAACAATAAAGGCAATATTGATAATACGATAAATATAATAAACACCGTAAGAACTTTCAATCGTATTTGCGATAGCTACAATCAAAACATTTTACCTCAAACCTGTGAAAGAGAAGTTTCAACACAGACAATAAAGGATTCAGCTATACACAATGACGGAATATATGAAATCGACAAAGACTGTGGTGTTAGTATTAATAGCAAAGAAACATCGGACAATAATATGCTTTTAATACTATTACTCCTTTTACTTTTTAATAAATAGAAAAAGTGGGTGCTTTCATTGCACCCACAACAGGCTGTCGATAAAGCCGACAGCCTTGCAAGAAATGCTTGCATTTCTTGTAGTTAGTCTAAGGTAGGGACCAGCAGAACATTTAGCAAGCTAAATGTAAATTGCTATGCAATTTATCGGACTCCTTTCCGATTCGTGCCGTGAAAAATATGGCACTAAAAACCAGTACCATATTTTTGTCCCCTCTAGGTTGCATAGGCGAGCAATAAATTACAAAGTAATTTATGACCAGCCCTACATTCGGGCAAAGCTCTGGTCAGAACTTTCAACTTTGTTGAAAGCCACACTTCGTGTGTCCGATTTATCTTTCGGTTCACCGTTCCGGAATTAGTTTAAGAAAACCAAGGTTTTCTTAACAACTTTCCTTTGATAATCCGAAAAATTTTGCAAACATTAAAAATTACAAATTATTTTCAAAAATATGCTTTTTCAAGATTCTAAATTATTTTTCTTCTTTTTCTATTTCACAAATACCTTCAATAATTTCCCACAACTCATCTCTGCCAGACTTTGTTTCACTACTAAATGGAAGTATAATATCTTCTTTCTGAAGGTTAAAGCCTTTTTTAAGCATAGCAACGTGTTTCTGTAACTGGCTACGCTTTAATTTATCAGACTTAGTAGCAACAATAATAATCTTGTGATTATAATGCTTAAGCCAATCATACATCATCAAGTCATTAGCTCCCGGTTCGTGTCTTATATCCACAAGCATAATAATAGCCTTTAAAGATTCTCTCTTTGTAAGATAATCTTCTATTATCTTACCCCATTTCTCAATTTCTGAATGAGATGCCTTTGCATATCCATAGCCGGGAAGGTCAACAAAGTAAAGTAAATCTTCTACATTATAAAAATTGATAGTACGAGTTTTACCTGGATTTTGACTTGTTCTGGCAAGTGCCTTTCTATAAATCATAGAATTTATAAGAGAACTCTTACCTACATTTGACTTTCCTGCAAATGCTACCTCTGGTTTATTATCTGTAGGGTACTGACTAAACTTAACACCTACTGCTGCAAGGTTTACATTATTTACAATCATTTTTTTCCTCCATAGATTATTACACATTTCATAGTTGAAATAATTATAACCTAAAAAATAATTATTTGCAAGTTTACAATATTTGAGATATATTTTCCAAAAATTATGTAAAAAACATTCTATTTTTTATAATCGTAATATTTTTTTAAGCTTTTTCTACATTTCATTTTAAGAATTATACCATATAATAATAACTGTAATAAATAATAAAACAATTTACCCTTAAATTAATTGATTATGTGCCCCCAATCACATTAATCACAAAGAAAAATAGGAAGTTTTTTTATATTCCTTCATTTTATTCCTATTTTTATATTTATTACACTCTTGGATTGTTTGCCCGCAATCCATCGCTAACACCCTTTTGTTAGCAAAAACCCGTAGTTGCCCCTACGGGTTTTTTGTTTACCCAAAATAACGTAAACTGTTTAAAATATCAAGGTTGACAATTCGTCTAATTTGTACTATACTCTCCTTAAATCAATTTAATATTAGGAGTTGTTAATCTATGAAAAACTTTTCTACAAAAGATATGGTATTTACAGCCTTGTTTGCTGCAATATTCTGTATACTTGCCCCATTTTCAATACCAATAGGCGAAGTTCCTGTTTCTGTAACTAATTTTCTGATTTATATTACAATATATGCTATAGGTTGGAAAAAAGCAACTGTAAGCTATATTATATATTTGCTTTTAGGCTTTGTAGGTCTTCCTGTATTTGCAGGATTTACCGGTGGTATTTCAAAATTGGTAAGCCCTACAGGTGGATATTTAGTAGGCTTTATTTTTACATCAGTTATAAGTGGTTCAATAATCGAAAAATTCAATTACAAGAGAATACCTAACATTATTGGTATGATTGTCGGTTTAGCTATTACATATATATTTGGTACAGCTTGGCTTGCCTTTGGTATGGGCAGAACATTTATGGAAGCCTTAGCCGTTGGTGTATTACCTTTCCTTATTTTCGACTTTGGAAAAATAATTATAGTAGCTATTATTGGACCAGAACTTCAAAAACTTATGAAAAAAGTTGCTTAATCGGGTATTAATTTATTAATTAATATATTTTCACTAACATCAAAAAAAATTAGCTGTTTACAATTTTCAGTAAACAGCTAATTTTTTTATTCTTGATTTTCTATTTTTTCAGCTAATTCATTAAGATACATCCATCTATCCATCTTTTCAGAAAGCTGATTTTCCAAATCTTCTTTTTGCTGAGAAAGTTCTTGTAATTTAGAATACTGACTAGCAGATTTTTCCATTTGCTCCTCTGTATCAGCAATAGCCTGTTCCAGTTTAGCAATATCGTCATCTATAGTTTCAAATTCTCTCTTTTCATTGAAAGACATTTTCAACTTTCTTTCACCCTTATTCCAAGTTTTACTTTCCTTAGCCTTGCTTTCAGATACTACAGCCTTTTTACTTTCCTCTAAAGTAGCCTTATAATCACTATAGCCACCCTCGTACTGCTTTATATTTCCATTTCCGTCAAATGCAAATATTCTATCAACACATCTGTCAAGGAAATATCTATCGTGAGAAACAATAACAACAGCACCGGCAAAACCGTCAAGATAGTCCTCTAATATTGCAAGAGTTTCAATATCCAAATCATTTGTAGGTTCGTCTAGGAACAATATATTCGGTGCTGACATAAGGACTCTCAATAAATAAAGTCTTCTCTTTTCACCACCAGAAAGTTTACCAATAGGAGAATATTGCATATCCCCATTAAATAAAAATCTTTCCAAAAGTTTTGTAGCAGACAACTTTCCGTCAGTTGTTGATATGTATTCTCCCACTTCTTTTACATAGTCTATAACTCGCATATTGTCGTCCATATGCTCTGTACCCTGAGAAAATACACCAATTTTAACAGTATCGCCTACTTCAATAGTACCACTATCCGGTTGTAGCTTTCCTGTTATCATTTTAAGGAGAGTAGTTTTTCCTGTACCATTTTGTCCAACTATACCAATTCTATCATTTTTAAGTATAATATAGCTAAAGTCATTAATAAGTTTCTTATCGCCAAAGGACTTAGAAATATTATTAATTTCTATAGTTTTTCTACCAAGACGAGAAGACAGACCGGCAATTTCAACACTTTGCTTTTGGTCCGGAGCTTTAATCTGAGATATAGTTTCAAACCTCTGTAATCTAGCCTTTTGTTTTGTAGTTCTTGCTTTCGCTCCACGTTTTACCCATTCAAGCTCTGTACGGAGGAAATTTTGACGTTTTCTTTCTCCTGCCTGTGCAAGTTCTTCTCTCTGAGCCTTTTGCTCTAAAAATTCTCCATAATTTCCCTGATAAACATATATTTTGCCTTTATCAAGTTCAAAAGTTTTATTTACAACTCTGTCAAGGAAATATCTATCATGAGTTACCATTAAAAGAGCTTTTGTTGTAGACTTTAAATTATTTTCCATCCACGCAATAGTTTCACTATCAATGTGGTTTGTAGGCTCGTCTAATATGAGTAAATCTACTGGGGAAATCATTGCTGCACCAATAGCAACTCTCTTTTTTTGTCCACCTGAAAGAGTATCTACATCAGCATAAAAATCGTTAATACCTATTTTAGTAAGTACAGTCTTTGCCTTACTTTCTTCATCTGCATTTGTAATTTTACAAATACGAATCATATAGTCCATTACGACTTCGCCTTTTTTAAACACAGGAGATTGAGGCAAATAGCCTACTCTAAGACCATTCATAGTAATTACATTACCACTATCTGCCTCCTCCTCTCCTGCTATAATTTTCAAAAGAGTAGATTTACCAGTACCATTTACACCAATGACACCGATTTTATCTGTATCGTCAATACCAAAAGTCAAATTATCAAATATTATTTTTTCTCCATAGGCTTTTGATAAATTTTCTACTGAAATTAAATTCATTTTAGTAAGTTCCTACTTCTATAGATTCAATCTTAACATCTGTCTTTGGCTTATCATTCTGGTCTGTATCAACTGCTGCAATCTTATCTACAACATCCATACCTTCATAAACCTGACCAAAAACAGTGTAGTTCATATCAAGTGATGGATAACCACCATTTTCTTCGTATTCCTTAACTACCTTGCTTGGGAAAGCCTTACTAAATGAAATCTTTGTACCATTACTTTCGCTAAATGTTTCATCACTCTTGCTTAATTCTTCAAGCTGTGACTTCATTTCATCGCCAATGTCAGGATTTTGAACAATGTAGAACTGGCTACCATTTGTATCAGGGCCTGCATTTGCCATACATAAAGCACCTCTGAAACTTCTTAAGTTGAGGTTTACTTCGTTTTCAAATTCCTTGCCCCAAATACTTTCGCCACCTGCACCTGTACCTGTTGGGTCACCACCCTGAATCATAAAGTTATTTATTACTCTATGGAAAATAAGACCGTTGTAATAACCTTCTTTAGCATGAGTAGTAAAGTTTTCTACAGCCTTTGGTGCGTACTTAGGGAAGAACCATACCTTAACATCACCATAGTTAGTATGGATTGTAGCTATTGTGTCCCCTTTCTTTACGCCGTCAAGCTGTGGAAGTTCTGTAACTTCGTCATTAGTCTGTTTTTCTGTTGCCTGTGTAGTTTCACTTGTTTCATCGTTTGATGTTTCTTCAACAGAAGTATCAGCTGATTCGTTATTTGAAACTTTTGCCTGACCACAAGCTGTCGTCATAACCATTGCACCTAAAGCAAGTCCAAGTAATAATTTCTTTTTCATAAAAACTCTCCCTATCTATTAAACATACCTATTCACAGTATTCTTTACTGTATATTATCCTTATATTAATTAAAATTGTCAAGGCAAAAGCCCATATTTAAAAAATAATTAATAAATTACCGTTCTGCATATAGCTTTTCCTATTACTTCTGCCATATTTATAACCAAGGAGAGTCTTGTATTCTGTAATTGAAACATAGGATTTATTGTCATTTTATTTACTACACCTGTTATAGATATATCACCTACACTACCTAAAACCTTTGCTACTCCACTTCCAGGGTGCAAAGGTCCTTTCCATATATTTATACCCCCTATTTGTTCACTTTTACCCAAACTTGCATCAACTGCAATTATAAAACTATTTTCATATTTTTTATTTATAAATTCAATATAATATCTCAAATTTTCTGCGTGTACCGGTTCATCTACTGTACCATAAACGTTTTCTAAACCATTTTTGAGTAAATAAGACCCAACCAAAGGACCTAAGGCATCACCAGTTGCCCTATCTGTTCCTATACAAAGAAACACTACTGTTTTTTCTCCGTCAAAAGTTTCTAAAATCATATTTGACAGTTTTTCCAAAAATCTTTTTTCCGGTTCATTACTATTTACATATAAATATTCTTTTTTACATAACAAGGGCATAAAATACCTCCTTTACAATAATTATGGCTTACTACTGTAAAAATATGACTTGTAAAAATTAGTAAACTAAAAATATAAATTTTTTGGAATTATTTGCTATTTATTTTTTAATCATACCTCCATTGTTTGACATTTTATTTTTGTTTGCTGTGGTATGCTTTCAACTACAAAAATATAAATATATTAAGAGAGGGTGTCAGTTATGACCAATGAGGAAAATAATTTCCAACTGCCTACAAATGTGAAACAAGTAGGCAGTATTTCCAACGGCAGCAGAATTTATATGGAAGATTATGCTTGCACTTACATAGAACAATATGCTGCCTCTGAGCCTTCAAAAGAAAAAATTGCTGTTTTAATAGGCAAAACAATGACTGTAGATAACGAAACTGTTATTTTTGTAAGTGGTGTTTTACAGGGTAAATACACAATAATGAGAAACGGTATGCCGGAATTAACAGAAAAAAGCTGGCAATACGTAGAAAAACAAATAGAGCTATATTTCAAAGACTTAGGAGTAGTTGGCTGGGCATATATTCAGCCCGGCTTTGAGGACTACATAAGTGACAAGCTATGTCAATTTCAGAGAAACAACCTTACAAGAGGTTTGCAACTACTTTATGTTACAGACCCTACAGAAAACATAAGCAGTTTTTACAAATGGGACATTGACGGACACGTTTTTAATATATTAAAAGGCTATATTGTGTATTATGAAAAAAATGAAGGTATGCACGAATATATGCTGGAAAACAAGTTGAAACCTGTAGTCAATAAAGATAGCGTACTTCCGGAATTAAAAAAAGATTCAGAAGCTTTACTCAGAAAAATCACTTCAGGAAAAAGAACACTTCACGCAAAACACAATATTCTTTCCCAAGAAAAAGGATTACTCAATTTACTAGGTGGCGTTAGTTTTATAATGCTTTTAGTTTGCTTTGTTATGGGTGCTGGACTTATACAAAGTGACGAAAGAATAAGTGCTATGGAGCAACAAGTAGCACAGTTACAGGAAGCCCTTGACGGCACTCAAAGTGTGTTTGCATCTCAAACACAGCAAACAACTGTACAAGCCAAGGTACAGCAGACAACTGTTGAAAATACGACTGTTCCAACTACAGTTCAGACTACACAGGCTACAACAAAAGCCACTGAACCGGAAACTCAAAGACATGCAGAATATGTAGTAAAGGAAGGAGATACTCTTATTAAAATAAGCAAAAGCGTTTACGGAAACACTTCCAAAGTAAATGAAATAAGGGAATTAAACAAGATTGAAAATAACAATATAGTAGTAGGACACAAGTTACTTTTACCATAGAAAGACGGAGGATAATATGAACGGAAAAGAACAAATTGCAGCAGTATTAGCTCACGAAGTTAAAAACCCTGTCAGCCTTATTAAAATGAATGTACAATACATAAAGGATTTTTGCCCAAAAGCTCTCGAAAATAATTTTACAGTCATTGAAAAAGAGCTTGAAAAGCTTAATCACATAATTAACGATTATACTATAATGGCAGAAAACACAAGAAAAGAAAACATTGAAATGATTTTTATAGATGAGTTATTATCAGATATTATTGAAGAATACAACCTTACTCCTTATGACAAAAAAATTGAATTTGTTTTAGACTCTCCTGACGATGTTAAATTGTACGGAGATTATAACAAAATCAATATTCTTTTCTTCAATATTTATAAAAATGCAATAGAGGCTATTAATAATAAAGGTATTATAAAAACAACTGTTACACCTGATATAGGCAAAACAACTATAACAATAGAAGACAATGGAGGTGGCATATCCCCCGTTGTCCTAAACAACTTAGGTACACCATTTGTAACCACTAAGGAAAACGGCAGTGGTTTAGGTATACTTATATGTAAAAATATAGTCCACGAACACAAAGGTAAAATCGACTTTGAAAACACAGATAATGGCTGTGTTGTTACTGTTGAATTGCCCAATTATCTTTTCAGTAAATAAACTAAAGGCTGTTACACACCTAGTGCAACAGCCTTTAGTTTTATAATTTAGGAATAATTTCTTTATTAAAAAATTCTTCTATATTTTCCGGAGAAACACTGTAATATTCATTGTCTACAAGCACAGAAACATCATTTCCACAATGGCCGGTACAGAAAGTCCCAGCTATTTCAACTTTATCACTAACTTTATTTTTCTCTATAACGTGTTGAAATCCATTTATAACATTATACGAACCCTTTAAATGACATGAACTTCCTATGCAAACTGAAATTTTTATCATATATTTTCCTCCTTTACATAATCAACGTGAAGTAATTTATGTACCTTGCCCTTTAATAAACCATTATAAAGTGACATCATAAGAGGATTTTCTTCACTTCTCTTATTAGTACACATTCTATCTGCTTCATACAAAGCTTCACTTCTGTTTTTAATACCATTTCTATCTGTAAACGGCTGACCAGCACCATTTATACAACCATTAGGACAAGCCATAACTTCCACTAAATCAAAATGTTCGCCATTTTTAATACTTCTGATAAGTTTATCGGCATTTTTAAGACCACTGACAACACCTATTCTCAAAGGTTTACCACAGTATTCTATTGTAATTTCCTTTGTACCCTCTAATCCTCTTACACCATTAAAGGCAAGAGTTCTCAAAGCTGAAAGGGATTTATCTGATGAAACTCGTCTTATAACAGCCTCTGTTACACCACCTGTCACACCAAATATAACACCTGCACCTGAAATTGAACCAAAAGGCATATCTATAGATTCCGGCTCTATTTCTGAAAATACAATACCGGCTTCTTTTATCATCTGTATCAGCTCTTGTGTAGTTATAACATAATCTATAACCTGTTGATTATCGTCCCACTTAAATTCCGTTCTGGCTGCCTCAAACTTTTTGGCTGTACAAGGCATAATAGCTACACTAACAATTTTTCTACTACTTGTTTTATACTGTTCCTTTATTACTGAACCAAACATTTCCATTGGAGAACGACAAGTAGACACATTAGGCAAAAGTTCAGGGTAATTTTTCTCACAATATTGCACCCACCCTGGGCAACAAGATGTAAACAAAGGAAGATTTTCACCATTGGAAAGTCTCTCTAAAAATTCGTTTGCTTCCTCCAAAACTGTTAAGTCTGCACCTGTTACAGTATCAAAAACTTCTTCAAACCCTATCCTGTGCATAGCTGCAACAATTTTACCCATTACATCGCCGTCACTAAGACCAAAAGCCTTTGCAACTGCAACTCTTACTGCCGGAGCAATTTGTGCTACAACCTTTACATCATCTTTTCCGAACTGTTTCCAAAGTCTTGAAGTATCATTTTTTACAACCAAAGCACCTGTTGGACAGACTGCTGCACATTGACCACAGCCAACACAACTACTTTTACCCAAAGGCTCATCGAAAACAGTAGATACCACCATTTTAGAACCTCTATTTGTAAAATTAATAGCACCAACATTTTGGACTTCATTACACATTCGCACACAGTCACCACAGAGAATACATTTGCTTCTATCTCTTACAATGCAAAGTGATGAATCATCAATATCCGGTTCTGCTGCTGTATTTTCAAATCTAACTTTTGTTATTCCAAATCTTAAAGCAAGTTCCTGTAATCTACAATTTCCATTTTTAGCACAAATGGTACAATCTCGACAATGATTAGAAAGCAAGAGCTCAAGTATCATTTTTCTGTGTTTTCTAAGTTTAGGCGTGTTAGTAAAAATTTCAGCACCAGCCTTTGGAGGTGTAGAACAAGCAGCCTCCATACCTCCCCATTTATTTTCTACCATACACATTCTACAAGCACCATAAATAGAAAGTTCAGAATTATAGCAAAATGTAGGTAAATCAATGCCGGCTTTTCTTATAAGCTCCAGCATATTTTTTTCTCCCTCAATGGCAACAGGAATATTGTCAATAAGCATATAATTTTCATTTGACATATTCTACACCTCCTTTACAGCACCAAAGTTACAAGATTCTTTACAAGCCCCACATTTAATACACTTGTTTGTATCAATAGTGAAAGGCTTTTTAATTTCTCCGGTTATGGCACTAACAGGACAGTTTCTGGCACACTTTGAGCAACCTCTACACAATTCCGGGTCAATCTGATATGTAATTAACTTCTTGCAATTTCCAGATGGACACTTTTTGTCATATATATGAGCTTCATACTCACTTCTGAAGTTCTTTATTGTGCTTACAACTGGCATAGCAGCTGATTTACCAAGACCACAAAGGGCTGTATTTGATATTGTATCTGCTAATTCCAACAAAAGTTCAATATCTCCATCTCTGCCATTGCCATTTACTATTCTTTCCAAAATTTCAAGCATACGCTTAGTACCTTCTCGACAAGGCACGCACTTACCACAAGATTCATTTTGAGTAAAGTGCATAAAGAAACGAGCAACTTCAACCATACAAGTATCTTCGTCCATAACTACAAGACCACCTGAACCAATCATAGCTCCTACTTTTTTGAGAGAGTCAAAGTCCAGTGGCAAATCCAAATTATCAGTTATAAGACAACCACCTGATGGTCCACCTATCTGAACAGCCTTAAATGCTTTGTCGTTCTTCATACCACCACCAATATCAAATATTATTTCTCTCAAAGTAGCACCCATAGGCACTTCAATAAGTCCAGTATTTTCAATATTACCTGTTAAAGCAAAGGCCTTTGTGCCAGGACTTTTTTCTGAACCTACACCCTTATACCATTGAGCACCTTTGTTTATAATATTAGGTACATTAGCAAATGTTTCTACATTGTTAAGCACAGTTGGTTTACCAAATAAGCCCTGCTCAACTGTTCTT
>UQYD01000034.1 GCA_900545305.1 uncultured Eubacterium sp. | reverse complement strand
TTCTTTTTTGTACTCATAGCTATAACGCATTAAAATACCCTCCTTACTGGGTGTCCAGTAAAGAGGGTACATATCAATTTCTATGGGGCGTTTTTGTATCCTCAGAATTAAGTAATATATTGACAATAAATAAAATGTAATGTAAGATTATAGTATAAATTATCTTGAAAAATCTATATAAATAAGGAGGTAATATATGGGTAGAAAATTAAAATTAGGGGTTTTAGTAGCATTTTTTGTTTTTATGCTTTCAGCTTGTACATATGCAGGTACATATAGGTTGACTGTAAACAAGGGAACTAATTGCGTAACCGTTTATGAAAAACAGGGGAATGATTATGTGCCTATAAAGGCTATGATTTGTTCAGTTGGGGCAAATGATGGTACACCATCTGGGGTGTTTAACACTTGTGCTAAGTATACTTGGCGACCACTTTTCGGAAATGTATATGGTCAGTATGCCACAAGAATAAACGGGAACATTCTTTTCCATTCAGTTTACTATAAAACAACTGACCCATCTTCTCTCAAGACAGTTGAGTACAACAAGTTGGGACAGGCTGTTTCTATGGGTTGTGTAAGATTGACAACAGCCGATGCAAAGTGGATATACGATAACTGTAGCTTAGGTACTCAAGTTGCTATTATTAACAATGGTACAGACCCATTAGGTAGACCAAAGAGTATATACTTGGGTAAAAATGCTTCATATCCAAATTGGGACCCAACAGACCCAAATGTAAACAACCCTTGGCATAAAGAAGGTGTAAAGTTTTTAGCTGATTATTCATCACTTCATAAAACAATAAATGCCTCAGATAATCTTACATCACAACAGCTTGCTGATAAGATTAGAGAGGGCGTAACAGCTTATGATACAGCCAATAATGTTATTAGCTACGATTTATCTTACAATATTCATCCTACAGCAGTTGGAGAGTATGAAGTAAAATATTATGCCACAGATATTTTAGGCAGATATGCTGAAATATATGGAACACTTACTATAAAATAAGAGGAGTAATCCTCTTATTTCAGGCTGTCGATAAAATCGACAGCCTTGCAAGAAATGCTTGCATTTCTTGCAATTAGTCTAAAGTAGGGACCAGCCGTGAAAAATATGGCACTAAAAACCAGTACCATATTTTTGTCCCTGTCCTCGGTCGGGCAAAGCTCGACCTGTGGAATTAATTTAAGAAAACCAAGGTTTTCTTAACAACTTTCCTTTGATAATCTGAAAAAATATGCAAATACATTTGTCAAAAATTGTAAATTATTTTCTAAAATTAGCTTTTTTGACACTCTGAAGTAAGAGGAGTAATCCTCTTATTTTTTTGCCTTATTGACACTTTAACATTACTGTGATAAAATTAAACCAAATTTGGACAGTATCCTTTTGGAATTGTACCCTATGCACGTTTATATTAATTTAAAATTATATTCTCTACTAAATGTCTGTACCCAATAAGGGATAGTACGTTTTATAGAGGGTGTTTTTTGTGTGTATCCGGACAATTTCTGTCCGGATTTTTTGTTCTAAATAGTAATTATGTTTTTACGGTGTAGGCAGTGATTTATTTTAAACACTGACTGGAAAGGAGAAAAAATGAAATTTGTAAAAACTATTGCAGAAGTACGCACACAGGTTAAAGAGTGGAAAAGACAGGGTCTTACAGTAGGCTTTGTGCCAACAATGGGTTATCTCCATGAGGGACACAAAAGTCTTATAGACAGAGCTGTCAGTGAAAATGACAAAGTTGTTGTAAGTGACTTTGTAAATCCAATTCAGTTTGGAGCAAATGAGGACTTATCTACATATCCAAGAGATATAGAGGCAGATAAGGCACTTTGTGAAAATGCTGGTGCAACAATGCTTTTTAATCCGGAACCAGATGAAATGTTTGCATCTGATTTCTGTACTTTTGTAGAAACTCAGAATTTAAGTAAGGAACTTTGTGGCAAAACTCGTCCTATTCATTTTAGAGGTGTTTGCACAATCGTAAGTAAGTTATTTAACATTGTTACACCTGATAGAGCATACTTTGGTCAGAAAGATGCCCAACAGCTTGCAATTATCAGAAGAATGGTTCGTGACTTAAACATGGATATTGATGTTATTGGTTGTCCTATTATAAGAGAAGATGACGGACTTGCAAAAAGTTCAAGAAATACATACTTAAATGCTGAAGAAAGAAAAGCAGCATTAGTTTTAAGTAAAGCTGTTTTTAAGGGAGAAGAACTTATTAAAAATGGCGAAAAGAACAGTGATGTTATTCTCAACACTATGAAAGATATTATCAATAGTGAACCTTTGGCTAAAATAGACTATGTTCAGCTTGTAAATGCTGACAGCATTGAACCTCTTGAAACAGCAGAGGGCAGAGTTCTTGTAGCTATGGCTGTATATATTGGCAAAACTAGACTTATTGATAATTTTATAGTGGAGGTTTAATATTATGACACTTGAAATGCTTAAAAGTAAAATACATAGAGCAACTGTTACACAGTCAGCTCTTGACTATATAGGCAGTATTACTGTTGATGAAGCTCTTATGGAGGCTGCCGGTCTTACTGAATACGAAAAAGTAGAAATTGCTGATGTTGATAATGGTGCAAGATTTTCTACTTACGTTATCTGTGGTGAGGCAAATAGTGGAATTATTTGTTTAAATGGTGCAGCAGCAAGAATGGTATCAACAGGAGATAAGGTTATAATAATGAGCTATGCTCAGATGACACCGGAGGAGATAAAGGAAAATCCTCCAAAGGTTGTTTTTGTAAATGACGATAATACAATTTCTCGTATTACTCGTTATGAAAAGCATGGAAAATTATCAGATTTAAAATAATACTATAATACAACTCTGAAAAAGAGCTGACCTGCAAGAAATGCTTGCATTTCTTGCAGGTAATCTAAGGAAGGGACCAGCCGAGAAAAATATGGCACTAAAAACCAGTACCATATTTTTGTCCCCTCTAGGATGCATAGGCGAGCAATAAATTACAAAGTAATTTATGACCAGCTCTAAAGTCGGGCAAAGCTCTGGTCAGAACTTTCAACTTTGTTGAAAGCCACACTTCGTGTGACCGATTTATCTTTCGGTTCACAGTTGCGGAATTAATTTAAGAAAACCAAGGTTTTTTTAACAACTTTCCTTTGATTATCTAAAGAAATTACATAGTCAAAATTGTAAATTAAATTTCTTAATTTAGCTTATTGATAATGTAAGAGCTGTTTATAGTATTTCGGCTCTTTTTCAGTAATGAGAAGGAGAACAGAAATGAGTAAATTAAAAAGTATAAGTGGATTTTTATCCTCAAATGTAGCAATATTGATTATTTTATTTTCTATTATTGCATTCTTTAAACCAAACGGTTTTTCTTGGGCAACAAATTACACAGCCATTTTTCTTGGTGTAGCTATGTTCGGTATGGGTTTAACTATAAAAACTCAAGATTTTAAGGTTGTGTTCATAAGACCAAAGGAATTGGCTTTAGGCTTTGTATTACAGTATACAATTATGCCACTTTCAGCTTATGTTTTAGCTAAAGTATTCCAGTTGCCTACAGACTTGGCTCTTGGTGTAATACTTGTAGGTTGTTGCCCAGGAGGTACAGCAAGTAATGTTATAACTTATATTGCAAAGGGTGATGTAGCCCTTTCAGTAGGTATGACAATAGTTTCTACAATACTTGCACCTCTTTGTACACCGATTTTAGTATATGTTCTTGCCGGTTCTTGGGTTGAGGTTTCTATATATGCTATGATGATTTCAGCTGTAAAGGTTGTTTTGATTCCTGTTTTAGCAGGTATATTACTTTACAGACTTTTCCCTAAGCAGATTGACAGCATTAGAAATGTATTACCTTTGGTTTCTATTGTTTCTATAGTTATGATAATTTCTGGTATTGTAGGGGCAAATGCAGAAAAAATTATGACTTGTGGAGCTTTAACATTTGTTGTTGTTATGATACATAATGGCATAGGTCTTTTAGCCGGTACAGCCGTTGGCAAAATGGCACATTTGGATAAGCCAAAGACTACAGCCGTTGCTATTGAGGTAGGTATGCAGAATAGTGGCTTAGCTATATCTATGGCTACAGCTAATTTTGCAACAAATCCACTTGCTACATTACCTGGTGCAATTTTTAGTGTATGGCACAATATATCAGGTACAATTTACGCAAATCTTTGTAATAGAGAAGTAAAAAAAGAAGAAGTTGAAACTGTTAAATAAAAGGGTTGAAAATATTTAGATAAATATAAATAGCTGTCCTAAAAAGGGCAGCTATTTTTCTATGAAACGGAGATATTCAGCAATTAGAATATCTCCGTTTTTGTTACTATAAATCAAATTTTTCACCGTGTAAATCATTTTCAATATTGAAATAATCTACAATAGTTTTTGCCAAATCGGCGTAGGTTTTTCTTATGCCTATGTTATGAGGTTTAATATTTTTACCATAGCCAAGGAGGAAAACATATTCCCTTGAATGGTCAGTTGACGGTGTTGTTGGGTCACAACCGTGGTCGGCAGTAATAAAAAGTATATCATCATCACTCATAGCATTTATAATTTGTGGAAGGTTATCATCAAAGTATTGAAGTGATTTTCCAAAGCCTTCTACGTCATTTCTATGACCATAGAGCATATCTGTATCTACTAAATTTGTAAATATAAGACCGTCTGGAGCATTTTCAATATATTTTATAGTTTGTTCTATGCCTTCAGCATTTGTATGAGTATGAACAGACTGGGTTATACCTCTATTGCAGAAAATATCTTCGATTTTACCTACAGCAGAAACTGTAAGACCAGATTTAGAAACATAATCCAAAAGTGTAGGGGCAATTGGTGGAAGTGAAAAATCCTTTCGTCTTTCAGTTCTTGTATAGTGACCATTTGAACCTACAAAAGGTCTGGCTATAACTCTGCCTACGCCATTATCTCCCTGTAAAATTTCTCTTGCTATTTCGCAGTAGCGATACTGTTCCTCAATAGGTATAATATCCTCGTGGCAAGCAATTTGGAAAACACTATCGGCTGATGTGTATACAATAGGGCAACCTGTTTTCATATGCTCATCGCCTAATTCCTGTATAATTACAGTACCAGATGCCACACAGTTACCTAAAACTTTTCTGCCTATTTTGCTTTCAAATTCTTCAATTATTTCATTAGGAAAACCATTTGGATAAGTAGGGAAAGGCTTATCAATCCACACACCACTTATTTCCCAATGACCGGTTGTGGTATCTTTGCCGGCAGAATGTTCAGCCATTTTTCCGTAAAGACCCTTTGGGTTATCTACTTTTTCATAAACATTTTTACCGTCAATAAGTCCTAAACCTAAATCACACATATTTTTAAGGTTAAGGGAAGGAAGTGCCTCTTTAACGTGCATAAGAGTATTACTGCCTTTGTCACCGTATTTATCGGCGTCAGGTAATTCTCCAATGCCTACAGCATCTAATACAATTATTATTGCTCTTTTCATATATATCACCCCTATTTAATAATCTTATAGATTAAAGGTTGTTTTTCAGGCTTTTCGCCAATAACAACAGCCTGTTTAATTATTTCACTTGCTTTTTTACATTTTTCAGTAGTTGAAGAATATACAGTTGCTATAACTTCTCCACTTTTAACAGCATCTCCAAGTCTTTTTTTCATTATTATACCGGCACTGTAGTCTATTTTATCTGTTTTTGTCAATCTGCCAGCACCTGTAGCGACAGATGCTCTGCCTATATTGTCTGTATCTATATGAGAAATATAACCGTCTTTTTCGGCTTTTACTTCAAGGCTTTCTTTAGGCTGTTGGAAAAGAGAATAGTCATCAATAACGTTAGGATTTCCACCCTGTAATGTTATTAATTCTCTGAATTTTTCCAAACCCTTATGGTTATTTATATTTTCCTCTAATGCCTTGTGTGCCATTTCAGAATTTTCAAAAATGCCACCTAATACAAGCATTTCGCTACCTAAAGCAAGGGAAACATCTTTTAATGCACCGTCTATATTGCCTTTTAGAATTTCTATAGCTTCTATGACTTCAAGGCTGTTGCCAATGTGCATACCTAAAGGCTCATTCATATTTGTCAAAAACGCTGTTATGTTTTTGCCCAAATGCTTTCCTATGCCAATCATTGTAGTAGCAAGTTTTTCGGCATCGTCAATATTTTTCATAAAAGCACCGTTACCAAATTTAACATCAAGAACTATTGCGTCACTGCCGGCAGCCAGTTTTTTACTCATTATACTAGATGCAATAAGGGATATATTTTCAACTGTTCCTGTTACATCTCTTAGAGAATAAAGGGATTTATCAGCAGGTGCAAGGTCAGAAGTTTGGCTCATAAGTGCTATGCCATTTTTTTCAACCTGTAAAAATGCCTGTTCTTCTGAAAGTGCTACATTAAAATTAGGTATAGACTCTAATTTATCCAATGTGCCACCAGTATGTCCTAAACCTCTGCCACTCATTTTTATTACCGGCAAACCAAGAGAGGCTGTTAAAGGGGCAAGCACAAGGGTAGTAGTGTCTCCAACGCCACCGGTACTATGCTTATCTACTTTTATGCCTTTTATAGAGCTTAAATCCAATGTTTTGCCTGAATTGGTCATAGCCATTGTAAGCTGTGAAGTTTCTTCAATATCCATACCATTGAGATAAATTGCCATAAGCATTGATGAAATCTGATAATCGGGAATAGTATTGTCAGTTACACCTTTTACAAAATAGTTTATTTCGTCTTTAGAAAGTTTCTTATTGTCACGTTTTTTAATAATTAAATCTACAAAATCCATATTTACCCCTCCTTTTAATTTAATTATAGGATAAGGTGTGTAAAACTTCAATATAGATTTTTGTATTATTTAGTGATAAAATGTCATTGGAGGTGATACAATGAACGTAAGTGTTATTATTGTAGCAGCAGGTAGTGGAAAGAGAATGAAAAGTGCTATTGCTAAACAATATTTAGACTTAAATGGCAGAAGTATACTAAGCTATACAGTTCAAGTATTTGAGGAAAGTCCTGTTGTAAATGAAATAATATTGGTTACAGGAAAAGACGAAATAGAGTACGTAAAGAGTGAAATTATTGATAGATACGGTTTTACAAAAATAAAGGCTATTGTTGAAGGTGGAAGTGAAAGACAGTATTCTGTTGAAAATGGCTTAAACAATGTATCTGATAATTGTGATATAGTTATGATTCACGATGGCGTAAGACCTTTTATTGATGAAAACAGTATTGAAGTTTTGGCTGAAGATACAGCAAAATATGGGGCTTGTGTGTTAGGTGTTTTTGCAAAGGATACTATTAAGATTTGTGACGAAAATGGTTTTGTAGTTGATACTCCAAACAGAAAATTATTGTGGCACGCACAGACACCACAATGTTTTAAGTATGATGTTATAAAAAAGGCTTATGAAAAGGCAAAAGAGGATAACTATTTAGGTACTGATGATTCTATGCTTGTAGAGAGAACAGGTCAGAAAATAAAAATGGTTGAGGGTAGCTATGACAATATTAAAATAACAACTCCTGAGGATTTATATGTGGGAGAAAGAATATTGGAAAGAAATCTTGATAAATAATAGGAAATCCACTAGGTGAGAACTTAGTGGATTTTTGCCATTATATAAAAAATCCTATGAAATAACTAACCAGCAATAGTTTAATTATATCATAGGAGGAGTCGTTGTATAAATAACGACATAATAACTTAGCACACAAAAACATTAACACAAATAAATGTAAATGTCAATACAAGTTCCTTTATAAAAGTTTTTCTACAGCTGTTACAATGTCAGCAGGGGAGTCAATTATTATGTCAGCACCCTCTAAATCAGCAAGAGTTCTAAATCCCCAAAGGACACCAATGACGGGTAAATTTGAATTTTTACCTGTGGCTACATCAACTTCACTATCTCCAACATAAACAGCATTTTTTCTGTCTATTTTCAATGTGTCAAGAGCAAGAAATACACCCTCAGGAGCTGGCTTTTTAGGTCTTTTAGTTGTGTCAGCACCAATGGCTATTTGGATTTTATCTCCAAATAATTTTTTAACCATATCTTTAGTAGCAAAATCAGGCTTGTTAGATACAACTCCACATACATAGCCTTTTTTGTTGAGAGTATCTAAAACCTCTAAAACACCATTATAAGGCTTAGTTTTGTTACACATATTGTCCTTATAATATTCTCTGAAAACAGAAATTGCCTTTTCAAATTTATCTTGATTTTTACTGCCTAATGCTCTTTTCACAAGAATATCAGCACCATTTCCAACATATTGTCTAGTTTGTTCAATATTTATTTCTTTAACACCAACTTTTGACATAGCATAGTTAGTGCTATCCATTAAATCCTCAAGAGAATTAACAAGTGTTCCGTCTAAATCAAAAATTACAGCTTTCATAGTACACCTCCATACAATGGCAATTTTAACACATTACTGTCAGTAACACAATTAAAAAAGCGACATAATATAAATATATAGATTTTCGGAGGACAGTATGGATAGGTATGTTATCTGTGGAGGCGAAAGGCTTTCAGGTCAGGTAAAGATAAGTGGTGCAAAAAATGCTGTACTTCCTATACTTGCCGGTACTTTAATGACTAAAAATGCAGTTTTAAAAAATGTACCTAATTTAAGTGATGTAGCTTATACTGTTGAAATACTTGAAAATTTGGGAATGAATATAACAAGAGAAAATGACAAAATGAATATTATAAATAGTGGCATAGTAAATACTGTTCTCCCTACAGAGCTTTGTAGCAAAATGCGTTCTTCAATACTTCTTATGGGTGGAATGTTGGCATCAGCCGGAGAGGTAACTATACCATATCCGGGAGGCTGTTCTCTAGGCAACAGACCTATAGATATTCATTTAAAGGCTGTTGAAAAAATGGGCGTAGAAATAGCAGAAAGTAGCAATGGTATATATTGCAAAGTAAGAAGTCTACAGGGAACAAAAATAAAATTACCTTTTCCTAGTGTAGGTGCAACCGAAAATATTATGCTTTTGGGAACTCTTGCAAAGGGTGTTACAATTATTGAAAATCCGGCAAAAGAACCTGAAATAGTTGACTTACAGTTGTTCTTAAATAAAGCCGGTGGAAATATTTGTGGTGCCGGTACAAATAGGATATATATTGAGGGTGTCAAGAAATTAGATGGGTGTGAACACACTATTATTCCGGACAGAATAGAAACAGGTACTTTTATGACAATGGCAGTTGCAACAGGTGGAGAATTGTTTATAGAAAATACAGAGCCTAAGCATTTAAGTGCCACTATTGATATTGTGAAGAAAACAGGTGCAGTTGTAAAAATAAATAAAAACAGTTTGTATATTGATGCTCCGGAAAAAATAAATGCCATTGAAAAAATAGCCACAAATGTATATCCAAAATTGCCTACAGATATGCAGGCTGAAATTATGGCTATGGTTTTAAAGGCAAAAGGAAAGAGTTGTATATCAGAAAATATATTTAATGGCAGAAATAAGCATATTCCGGAAATGAACAAAATGGGAGCAAACATAACACAGATAGATTCACGCCATTTTGAAGTAAATGGTGTGGACAATTTAGTAGGAACAGAAGTGGAAGCAACAGATTTAAGAGGTGGGGCAGGTCTTGTAATAGCAGGGCTTTCAGCTGAGGGAGAAACAACTATTAAAAATATAAGCCATATTGAAAGAGGATATGACAAAATTGAAGAAAAAATACAGGCAATAGGTGGCAAAATTTATAAGGTGTAAATTAAGTTGACACAATTATTTTACAGTGATATATTGATAATAGATAAGTTTTATGACAAAGAGGTCCTTATGTTAAGGGTCTCTTTTTTATAATGAATTTATTAGGAAGGGAAGATATTATGGTTTGTAATGTGGTTTGTATACAGACTTATCCGTTTTTGTGTGATAAGGCTAAAAACATAAATAAAATGATAGAGTTACTTGAAAAGGCTGTTAATGAAAAGCCTGATACACAGCTTGTGGTATTTCCGGAATTGGCAACAACAGGTTATGAATGTGGTGAAAAGTTTAAGGAGTTGGCAGAAGTTATAGATGATAAATCAGAAACTGTACAAGCCTTTTCAAAAGTTGCTTTAAAGCACAATATACACATTGTATTGGGTATGGCAGAAAGAGATGCAAATGACCCTGAAATACTGTATAATTCACAGCTTTTTATAAGCAATAAGGGTGAAATTATAGGCACATATAGAAAAATACACTTGTTTGATACAGAAAAAGATTGGTTTACAGCCGGAACAGAATATAAGGTTTTTGATACTGAAATAGGCAGAATAGGTCTTTTTATTTGTTATGATGCTTCTTTCCCAGAGGTTTCCAGAATTTTGGCAATAAAGGGAGCTGAATTGCTTGTACATAGTACAAATTGGAATAAGCCGGATGATTATGATATGGATATGTATGTAGCTGTAAGAGCATTGGAAAATACAGTTTATATTGCTTGCTGTAATAGAATAGGTAAGGATAAAAGTCTTGATTTCTTTGGTCACACCAGAATACTTGACCCAACAGGCAGGATAATTTCTGAAATTAATGGAGAAGTACAGGGCTATACATATGCGAACCTTGATTATGGAAGAATTAATAAATTAAAGGAAAATGGATATACAATGCTTTCAGAAAGACGACCTGAATTGTATAAAAGTATTTGTGAATAATATAAAAGGATATGCCCACAATTAGAGCATATCCCTACCATTTTGATACTGGTCACAGTATTCACTTAAAAAGCATTTTTCACATTGTGGATTTCTGGCTTTACATATAGTTCTGCCATGGGCAATAATCTGTGTATTATATCTACCCCAGTATTCTTCTGGGAAAATTCTCATTAATTCAAATTCTATTTTTACTGGGTCTTGACTATCTGTAAAACCTAATTTATTGCTTATTCTTTTAACGTGAGTATCCACAACAATACTAGGAATATGAAAAATGTGAGTTCGGACTACGTTGGCAGTTTTTCTACCTACACCGGCAAGGGAAGTAAGACTTTCTATGTCTGAAGGTAGTTCCCCGTTAAATCGTTCCAACAATGCTCTTGTACAGAGTAAGATATTTTTTGCCTTATTTCTGAAAAAGCCGGTTGTTCTTATATCTTGCTCCATTTCTGCTAAATCTGCCTGTGCAAAGGATTCAAGAGTTGGATATTTCTTAAAAAGTGTTTCCGTAACTATATTTACTCTATCGTCTGTACATTGAGCAGAAAGTATTGTAGCAATTAAAAGTTCATAGGGTTTTGTGTAATGTAGATAGCACTTATCCATTGTAGGATAATATTCATCAAGTAATGGTAAAACGTGTTCAACTTTGTATTTTATTCTTTTACTAACAGGTGGCATTTTATCACCTCAAAAATCCTTATTATTGTAAGCCTACAAGGGCATTTTTTATTATAGTTGACTTGACAAAGTCTGTCAATATTGTATAATGTAATTTGAAAATAATGCTGTGTGAAAAGTAAAGAACACAGCAACAGGAACCAAGTTCCGAAATGTAGTTATTTTAAAACTCTCAGAAAGGAGGAAATTTGGTGCAGTTTACAGATATTTTATTATTAGTTGTAGTTATCGTTGCTATTGTTGTTTTTGTTCTTTATATGCTTAATCGTTGGGCTTATAAGAAGATGGATAGTCAAAGTTCTATGATTGAGAAAACAAAGACTACTCAGCAGGTATACGTTATTGATAAAAGACGAGATAAAATTACTAATGTCAATATGCCTAAGATGGTTATCGACCAAATTCCTAAGTGGAGCAAGTTTATGAAAATGAACTTTGTTCAGGTTAAGGTTGGTCCTCAGATACTTACACTTATAGCTGATAAAAGAGTTTTCGATGCTATGCCTTTAAAGAAAACTGTTAAGGTTGAAATTGCAGGACTTTATATTGTAAATATTGTTGGTATGAAGTCAGCAGAAGAAATGAAGGCTATTGCTAAGGCTAAAAAGGAAAAGGCTAAAGAAGATAAAAAGAAAAAGAAATAATTATTTTTAACTCTCACTTTATTGTGAGAGTATTTTTTTGCCTATTTTTACATATAATAATCCAAAGATATAAGGTGATTATATGAAAAGGATTATTTTTCTTTTTATTGCACTTATGCTGTGTGGCTGTGGGAAAACACAGTATAAATCTGTGCAGGATACACTTGCAGAATTGAAAAATTATAGTGCAAATGCTGATGTTACATATTTTTCAAACAAGGGAGAAACGACCTACAATATGGATATAACTGCCCAAAGTGACGGAAAATACAAAATGACAATTAATTCGCCTAAAGAATACAAGGGCTGTAGTGTTTTATATGACGGCAATATGATATGGCAATACAATCCCAATTTGCCTAACAACAAAATAAGTATTTTACCAACAGATAAGGCATCAAGACGAGAAATTTTGGTGTTTAGTTTTATGAAAAATTATGTTCAGACCGATAGGGCAGATGTAACAGCCAGTACATTAGACGAAAGTAAGTGTACAGTATTAGAGGCTGATATAAAAGACGGAGGTAATCTGTTTAAGACAGAAAAATTATGGGTAAATAACGAAAGTAAATTACCGGAAAGACTTGCTATTTATTCGGCTGATAATAAGCAAATAGTTGTTGAAAATTTCACAAAATGCGAGTATAATACCCAAATAGATAAGGACTTTTTTGTTCCCAAAAACTGAGGAGGATATATCGTGAAAGAATACCATAGATTAGTGGCAGAAATAAATTTAGATGCCATAGGAGAAAATATAAGAAATATTAGAACTCAGATAGAACCTAAAACACAGCTTTTAGCTATTGTAAAGGCTGATGCGTATGGTCATGGTGCTTTGGAGGTCAGCAGAGTTTGCCTTTATAATGGTGCAAATCAGTTGGCTGTTGCTACTTGTGATGAGGGTGTAGCCCTTAGAGAAAGTAGTATTCAGGTTCCTATACTTATTTTGGGAAATACAGTTGAAGCAGAAATGGAAGCTATGATTAAAAACAGACTTACTCAGGCTGTTTTTGACTATGATATTGCAAAAAAGATTTCTGAAACTGCTCAAAGACTTAATATGACAGCACTTGTCCATATAAAGATTGATACAGGTATGCACAGAATAGGTTTTGCTCCAACTGAGGAAAATCTTGATGAAATAGATAAAATTTTTGAACTTCCTAATATTGAAGTAACAGGAATTTTTACTCACTTTGCAACAGCTGATGAAAAAGACAAAACTTATACTAGGGAACAGTTTGAAAAGTTTAAGTTTATGACTGACGGAGTTGAAGCAAGAGGACATAAGGGGCTTATAAGACATTGTGCAAACAGTGGTGCAATACTTGATATGCCGGAACTTCAAATGGATATGGTAAGAGCAGGTATTATTATTTATGGGCTTTATCCAAGTACAGAAGTAAGCACAGATGTAAAACTTGTTCCAGTAATGAGTGTTAAGACACAGGTTAGCTATGTAAAGTATCTTGAAGCAGGGGAAAGTGTAGGCTATGGCAGAACTTATTTTACAGATAAGAGAACCAAAATTGCCACAATTCCTATTGGCTATGCTGACGGCTATTCAAGACGTTTGTCAAATAAGGGCAGAGTAATTATAAATGGTGAATACTGTAATATTGTAGGTAATGTGTGTATGGACCAGTGTATGGTTGATGTAACAAATGTGCCGGATATTAAAGTTGGTGACGAAGTAGTTATTATGGGCAAATCCGGTGACAAGGAAGTTAGCTGTGAAGAAATAGCAAATACAATAGGTACAATTAATTACGAAATTGTTTGTAATGTAGGAAAGAGAGTACCTAGAGCATTTGTTAAAAATGGTCAGGTGGTTTATACAGTAAAAGCCATCTAATAGCCGTTGTTTTGTCGAAGAATGTAATATAAAAAAATAGTATAAGTGTATAAAAATTCCAGTACCAGTCCACACTATATACAAAGAGATATAGTGTAGAGGTAAATATGAAAAACATATTAAACTCACACAGGAAAACTGAAAAAATATTATTCAGAGGTGTGATTATGGTTGTAAAAAGAGGGGATATTTTTTATGCAGATTTAAGTCCTGTTGTTGGTTCAGAACAAGGTGGGGTGCGTCCTGTACTTATTGTGCAAAATGATGTAGGCAACAGATATTCGCCTACAGTTATATGTGCTGCCATTACGTCTAAAATGAATAAGGCAAAATTGCCTACTCATATTGAAATAGATTGTAAAAACTACTGCCTTATAAAGGATTCTGTAATTTTGTTAGAACAGCTTAGGACTATAGACAAAAGTAGATTAAGAGAAAAGGTAGACCATCTGGAAGGGAAAATTATGAGTAAAATCAATAAAGCTCTTGAAATCAGTTTGGGTTTACATAATAATTAAAGGTGTGTGAAAGAGGCTTCACACACCTTTTTAAGTAGTAAATCGGAGATATTGTAAGACAAGCTACAAATTAACGCAGTTAAATTATTCTGAATTAATTCTGTAATTCTCTATCCTTTTGTTTAAATTCATTCAATACACTAGCAACGAGAACAGCAGAAACTACAGCTGATGTTACATCAGATATAGGCTGAGCAATTTCAAGACCTAAAAGTCCCCAAATGTGTGTAGTGATTAAAAGAACTGGTATTAATATTAAACCCTGTCGGCATACAGAAAGTATAGTGGCTTTTATTGGCTTTCTTATTACCTGCAAGAGCATATTTGAAATTATTATAATTGAGTTAAGAGGAAAGGCTATACATTGGTATCTTAAAGCCATTGTACCTATTTCCAAAACGTCTTTTTCTCCTTTACTAAAGAGCATAATAATTTCAGGAGCAAATATAATTCCCAAAATACTTACTACAAGTAGAAATAAAAATGAGAATTTTACGCAGAACTTATAGCTTTTCATTACTCGTTTATAAAGTCTAGCACCGTAACAGAAACCACAAACAGGCTGAAAACCCTGACCAAAGCCTATCATAGCTGAATTTGCAAACATAGCCACTCTGGAAACTATAGACATAGCAGCAACAGCTACATCGCCGTATCTACCGGCAAGTATATTAAGGCATATTGTTGCTACACTAGCTATACCCTGTCTTGAAAGGCTAGGAAAACCACTGGCACAAACTTCGCTGAAATAATAAAATTTTAAAGGATATTTACTTATTTTTATATTTATACTATCACTTTTAAATGTACCAATAATAAGCAGGCAAAAACTTACAAACTGGCTTAATGCTGTTGCTAGAGCAGCTCCTTTAATACCCATATTGAAAACAAATATAAAAATTGGGTCAAGTATAATGTTTAAAATACCACCACTACAAAGACCAATCATAGCATAAAAGGCGTTACCTTGAAATCTAAGTTGGTTATTCAAAACAAGTGATGATGTCATATATGGAGTTGCCAAAAGTATTATGCCCAAATAGTCAATACTGTAGGGCAAAATAGTAGGTGTTGAGCCTAGTACTATGGCCAGTTGCTTTATAAAAATAAGTCCGGGAATCATTATGAGAAAGCCAGAAAAAAATGAAGTAAAGAAACCAAAGCTGACCATTTTTTCTGCCTCTTGAGTGTTATGTATACCTAATTGTCTGGAAATATAGCTACCAGAACCTTGACCAAAGAAAAATCCAACGGCTTGAATAATAGCCATTAAGGAAAAAACAACACCAACAGCACCAGTGGCACTGGGATTTATTTTACTTACAAAAAATGTGTCTGCCATATTGTAGAGAGATGTAATAAGCATACTGCAAATTGTAGGCACAGCAAGTTTGCAAATAAGTTTCTCTACAGGTGCTTGTGTCATTTGTGTATATTTTTCATCTGCTGTCATTAAATCACCTCTAGGATAATTATATAACTTGTTAATCGTATATTTCAAGTGAAAAAAATCTCCGAATACATAGTATTCGGAGAAAAATTTAATTATTTGCTAAAATATCTATACATTCCAGAACCTTGTCGTAAATGGTAGGATAGCTCTTTTTAAGGCTTAAAGGCTTAAAATCATTGTCTACAAAACAATGTTCACTAGAACCAGTAACTCTTAAAACACCAGTTTCGCTATCTGTAATTTTGTATGAAAATTTCATTTTTACACCGTTGAACTTTTCAACATTTACATCAACAAGAACTCTGTCGCCATATTTTGCACCAGTTTTATATTTACAATCTACAGCCAAAACAGGCATCATAATGCCCATATCTTCAAGGCTTTTATATTCCAAACCCATTTCAGCAAGGGCAAAAGTTCTAGCCTCCTCAAACCAATGTAAATAGTTTGCGTGATGAACAATACCCATTTTATCTGTTTCGTAATATTCAACTTTTCTTGTATATATACTACTCAACTATTACACCGCCTCCAACAACATATTCGCCGTCGTAGAAAACAGCCGCCTGACCAGGAGTAATTGCTCTCTGAGGTTCATCAAATATACATTCAACAAATTCGCCTTTTTTACGGATAATACAAGGACTTTTCTTTTGTGAATATCTGACTTTACCTTCAACACGCATTTCCCCAACAATGTCTTCGTAAGCCATATAGTTGAAGTTTCTAACTAAAACAGTTTTCTTAAATAAATCAGCATTACTACCTATAACAACTTCGTTAGTGTCTTTTTTAATTTCGCATACATAGGCAGGAACGCCAAGAGCCAAACCAAGACCTTTTCGCTGACCAATAGTATAGTGGCTTATGCCTAAATGTTGACCAAGAACATTACCATTTTTGTCTACAAAATTGCCTTTAGGAATAACAGCATTAGTATTTTCTCTAATAAACTTGTCATAATCTCCGTCAGGTACAAAACAAATATCCTGACTATCTGGCTTGTGAGCAACTCTAAGACCAATCTTTTCTGCAATCTCTCTAATCTGTGGCTTTTCATATGAACCGACAGGCATGAGAGTATGACTTAACTGGAACTGTGTCAAGTTGTAGAGAGCATAAGTCTGGTCCTTTGTTTCTGTATCAGCAGTTTTAATAGTATATCTGCCTGTTGTCGGATGTTTTTCAACCTTTGCGTAATGTCCTGTAGCAATATACTCAGCACCAAGCTGAAGACTTTTGTTTAAAAGTGATTCCCATTTTACATATCTGTTACAGGCTATGCAAGGGTTAGGGGTTTCACCATTAAGATAGTCATCAATAAAATAATCAATAACACTTTCCTTAAATTCTTTTCTAAAATTCAAAACATAATAAGGAATATCCAAAATATTGGCAACTGAACGGGCGTCTTCTACTGCTGAAAGACCACAACAGCTTCCGTCAACCTCAACCTTATCCGGTTGCCAAATTTCCATGGTAACACCAATAACGTCATAACCTTGTTCCTTTAAAAGGTAAGCGGCAACGGAGGAGTCAACTCCTCCAGACATACCGACAACAACTTTTTTCATCTAATATCACTCCTCAGGTGGTAACTCGTGTTCGTTAATATCGTTTACAGGTTCTTCAAGACCTTCAATAACGATATTGTTTTTCTGAGCATAATCCCATAAAGCAGCGTGGAGAGCTTCTTCAGCTAAACAAGAGCAGTGTACCTTTACAGGTGGAAGTCCATCAAGAGCTTCCATAACAACCTTGTTTGTAATCTTAAGAGCATCCTGAATAGACTTACCCTTAATAAGTTCTGTAGCCATAGAGCTAGTTGCAACAGCAGCACCACAACCGAAAGTCTTGAACTTAGCATCCTTTACGATGCCGTCTTCAATATCAAGATAAACCTTCATAATATCGCCACATTTTGCGTTACCTACAGTACCTACGCCACTTGCGTTTTCGATTTCGCCCATATTTCTAGGATTCATAAAATGGTCCATAACTTTTTCACTGTAATTCATATTATATCCTCCATGTAATTAAAAATCTAGTGTTTTTTATTATTTGTTTTCTACTCCTTCAAAAAGAGGTGACATCTGTCTTAATCTATTGATAATAGGAGGGAAAGCCTCTATAACATAATCAACCTGTTCTTCTGTTGTAAAGTGACCCATTGATAAACGGATTGAACCATGAGCCTTTTCGTGAGGTAAGCCAATAGCAAGGAGAACGTGAGATGGGTCAAGTGAACCACTTGTACAAGCACTACCACTACTAGCACATATTCCCTTCATATCAAGGAGAAGAAGAATAGATTCGCCTTCGATATATTCAAAAGAAATATTTACGTTACCAGGAAGTCTGTCTTCTGGGTGACCATTAAGTCTTGCATAAGGAATGTTATCAAGTATTCCGTGAATAAGCTTTTCTCTTAATTTCTTAAGTCTTGCCATTTCTTCATCAAGTTCATTTACAGCAAGTTCAAGAGCAAGCCCCATACCTACGATACCAGGAACATTTTCTGTACCAGCACGTCTGTTTCTTTCCTGAGCACCACCATGAATGAAAGGTCCAATCTTAACACCCTTCTTAATGTATAATGCACCGATACCCTTAGGACCGTAGAACTTGTGACCACTCATTGAAAGAAGGTCAATGTTCATAGCCTTTACATCAATAGGTACATGACCAACAGCCTGAACAGCATCAGTGTGGAAAATAATACCGTGTTCGTGAGCAATCTTACCGATTTCAGCAATAGGTTCAATAGTACCGATTTCGTTGTTAGCGAACATTACTGAAATAAGAATTGTGTCAGGACGAATAGCGTTCTTAACATCTTCAAGAGAAACCTTACCATATTCGTCAACAGGAAGGTAAGTTACTTCATAACCCTGAGTTTCAAGGAACTGGCAAGTATGAAGAATAGCATGGTGTTCAATAGCAGTTGTAATAATGTGCTTACCCTTGTTCTGATAGCTTAAAGCAATACCTTTTAAAGCCCAGTTATCTGATTCAGAACCACCAGCTGTAAAGTAAATTTCATTTGTATCTGCATTAATTGCCTTAGCAACCTGTTCTCTACCTTTATCGACAGCAGCTTTATTTTTTTGAGCAATTTTGTAAATACTAGAAGGATTTCCGTAATTTACGCAGAAATAATCTTTCATAGCTTCAAAAACTTCTGCTCTAGTTTGAGTAGTAGCTGCATTGTCAAAATAATATTCCATATTTTACACTTCTTTCTATTTATTTTATATAATTATTTTTTATAAATTATCTGTGAAATGATAATACTATATTTTTCCTATTATGTCAATAGGAAATAGATACTGTTATCAAAGAATTGAAATATCTCTAAAAAACCCATTTCATTATATATTATACTATACTTATATGATTTTGTCAGTTTGAATTTTATCTATAAATTTAATAAATTATTGTGATGGCTTTGAGCATTTTGTGATTATTTTGCTAAATTAATAAAAAAATAATACTGAAAAATTGTTGAAATATTTTGAATTTTTTGGTAGAATAGGTATATGAAAAATGAATAAAAAAATGAAGGGTGGTTTTTTTATGAAGTTATTGAAGAAAATTATTCCTTTTGTTGTTGTTTTGGCTACGGTATTTTCTGTATTTGGGGTTCAAAATACTTTTGCCGATTCTCAGATTAAAAAAGGCTCAACAAGAGTAGTAATGTTTGGTACTGAGATAGACCCTTGTGAAGACGAGGTAGTTTATCAGGGTCACAGGTATTTACCGGCAGACTATTTCATTAGTTCAATACTTTCTGAACTGGATTTAGAATGTAACGAGTCTGTTTTGGATTATAGTAATGGCTCTGTTTCTTATCATTTTTCACCTTACGGATACCTTTCTTTTTGGGGTGGCTCAAAAAAGGTAAGAGTTGGTAATTGGTATGATGGAAAAGACATCTATCTTACAAATCCAGCAGTGTTGTACGATGGTAATATGTACATTTCAATGGAAGATATAGCTGATGTTTGGAGTTGTTATTATGGTTTTGATGCAAGTGTAAACACTATGTATTTCTATTATTATTAATTTTGTAATTGTGAGACAAAGACCTGTTTCTAAGTGTAGAAATGGGTCTTTTTGTATTTTATTGACAAATTATATTACAATGTGATAAAATTTTGTTTATAAAAATTTAAGAATTAGTAAAATAATTTTGAAGGAGAAAAGATTATGGAATTTATCAACAATTTTATTAATTGGTTGGATACAGTCATATGGGCTCCGTTTATGGTAATTTTATTATTGGGAACTCATATATTTCTCACTTTGAGAACAGGCTTTATTCAGCGAAAAGTTTTTACCGGTATTAAGCTTTCAGTTACTAAAGACCCATCCAAAGATGGTGACGTTAGTCCTTTTCAGGCACTTACAACAGCTTTAGCATCTACTATTGGTACTGGTAACATTGTTGGTGTAGGTACTGCCATATTCATTGGTGGTCCTGGTGCAGTATTTTGGTGCTGGATTACTGGTATATTTGGTATTGCTACAAAGTACGCAGAATCTCTTATTTCTATTAAATATAGAGTAAAGAGTAGAGATGGTCGTATGCTCGGTGGTGCTATGTACGTTCTTGAACGTGGACTTAATATGAAGTGGCTTGGTATGCTCTTTGCACTTTTTGCACTTCTTGCATCATTTGGTATCGGTAGTGCAGTACAGGTTAATGCTATTTCAGAAATTGTAACTTCAAATGTTACTTTTGTTAAAATTCCACCTATAGCAATCGGTATTGTGCTTGCAGTTATTACTGCTTTTGTTATTATTGGTGGTATTAAGAAAATTGCTATAGTCTGTGAAAAACTTGTTCCAACTATGGCTGCTTGCTATGTTATAGGTTGTTTTGTAATTTTAGGTATGAACTATGACTACATAATTCCAGGTATTAAGGCTATTCTTAAACTTGCTTTTGCTCCTGGTGCTGTTGCCGGTGGTTTAGTAGGTAGAGGTGCTATTACTGCTGCCCAATATGGTATCGCAAGAGGTTTGTTCTCAAACGAATCTGGTCTTGGTTCTGCTCCACTTGTTGCAGCTGCTGCAAAGACTAAGAACCCTGTAAGACAGGCTTTAATTTCAGCAACAGGTACTTTTTGGGATACAGTAGTTGTTTGTCTTATTACAGGTGTTACACTTGTAACAACAATTATGAAAAATCCAGAGATTAATATGAGCAGTATTCAGAATGGTGGTCAGATGACTACAGCTGCCTTTTCACAGATACCTGTTCTCGGTTCAATTATATTAGTATTTGGTATTATCACTTTTGCTTATACAACTGTTTTAGGTTGGAGTTATTATGGTGAAAGATGTGCTGAATATTTATTTGGTAAGAGAGCTACAATCTTCTTTAAGATTATATTTGTATTTGTTATATTATTAGGCCCTGTTATTG
>UQYD01000033.1 GCA_900545305.1 uncultured Eubacterium sp. | reverse complement strand
CCATAACCGTTTATTTTTGTAAACTTATCTTCTTCATACTTGCATTTTTCAAGCTCTGTGTTATCTCCAACATAGACCATCAAGTCCTTTATATACTGTTCATTACTAGCCTTTGCCACCTTTTCAAGCTGAGGCCACAAGCCACTGAATGTACCCTTTTTACCATACAATTTACCGTCAGCATTGTAATGACAAGCCACTGGACCATTAGAAGTGGTTTCTGTATTTAATTCTGCTGATGTTGTAGAAGTACTAGAAGAAGACTCTGTCAATATTTCTTCGGCATTTACCATTTCTTCTTCCTTTGTCAAAACACCGTTTTTTAAATTGACAACGCCACTTACTACAATCACAACAATAGCAAATACACAAACTATAACATAAGATTTTTTTTGTTTGATAAATCTGCCTATGATTTTGATTTTTTCTTTTCCACTAGCTTCTGACCATTTTTCAAAAACATCATTCTCAGATGAACTGCCTTTGAAAAACTTCAGAGGTTTAGCAAAAATTTGTTTCAGTTTTTCCGTCATTTTTTTTAATTTCATTATAAGCATCCCAATCTTAAATAATTTCTGACAATTATATATCATAGAACAAAAAAACTTATAAGTCAACAAAAAACGACATTATTCAAACTTTTTTAATATTACAAAAATAGCACAAATTTTTTTAAAAAATATCCCAACTGCATTTATTACAGCTGGGATATAAAAATTTATTATACAATTCTTGTCATAGGTAAATCATTGTTTATACCTTTTGACATCAAAATCTGGTGTAAATCTATTATGCCATTGTGGAATGTAGCAGCACAACCGGCTAAATACAAATCCCACATTCTGGCAAATTCTTCGCCTTTAGTTGCCACAATTTCGTCCCAATGTTTAAGGAAATTTTCTCTCCAACAAAGCAAAGTCTTTGAATAGTGTCTTCTTAAACTTTCAATATCAAGAGTATAGAAATTGTATTCCGGCATTATATCTTCTATTTCTCTCAAGCTAGGTATTACCCCACCTGGGAAAATATATTTCTTTATAAATGGGTCGCCCTCATGTTCCTTTAAGGCACTTATATAGTGAAGTAAGAATAATCCACCCTGCTTTAAAACGGCATTTACATTCTTTAAGAACAAGTCATAATGACCTCTACCAACATGTTCAAGCATACCTACACTTACAACTCTGTCAAACTGTAAACCGGATTTTTCAAGTTCTCTATAGTCCATTAAATGAACCTCTAACTTGTCTTCTAAATGTTCTTTCTTTATGTCTTCTTCAAACTTCTTTTTCTGCTCACTGCTTAAGGTAATGCCGTAGCCCTTTACACCGTATTTTTTAACAGCCTCTTTAAGCAAAAAGCCCCAGCCACAACCTATATCCAAAAGTGTCATACCTTCCTTAAGCTGTAACTTGTCCAAAATATGGTGTACTTTGTTTACCTGTGCATCATAAAGAGTATCTGTAGGATTTTTAAAATATCCACAAGAATAGCTCATTGTTTCATCAAGCCAAAGTTTGTAAAAATCATTACCTATATCATAATGAGAGCTTACTTCTTCTTTCTGATGTTTCTTTGTCATTGATGTAAAAATAAGATTTTTAAGTTTCTTTTTATCTGTTGTAAACTTTCCCATTTGTCCCAGAAAAGCATCTAAAACTTCAAATAAATCCTTGTCTACATCAATATCCTTTCGCATATAGGCTTCACCTAAAGCAAGTGATGTACTTGTCATTAATTCTGTTTTACTGATGTCGTTATTGATAAACACTCTGAATTGAGGTTTATCCTTACCGACTTTCGTAACCTCGCCTTTACTTTCAACTTCAAATGATACGGGTATAATATTTGCAAGATAATTTGTTAAAAAAGCATTCATAATCCTTTTTCCTCCTATTTTATGTAATAAAATAAGCAGTCAACTACCTAACGCCTATTATTCAACCATATGGTATTTTTTTAATACACAATGAATTTACTAATAAGACATTTCATTTACTATAATATAATTAATATTAAGTAGCTTATATTCTGTTTATTTTCGTAAAATCTCCCCATATACAACCAAAAGTTCCCACATATTTAGAATATAAAAAAATACTTTCTCAAAGGCATAGCGTTCTATATTTTTTATTTTTGCCTTATGGTAAATTATATTACTATTTTATTTAAAAGTCAACGGCATTTTACACAAAAATAATGTATTATTTAACTTATTTAATATAATATTGCTTATTTTACAGTATTTTTATACTTATATTATTGCCCATATTTATTTTTTTATTCCATTTTTTAATCAATTTTCCATTTTACAGTACTACCACTTTCATCTTTTGATACTATAAGCTGGTTGCCTATATTTTGCTTTAATTCAGAAACGTGGGAAATAATTCCTATAAGTTTATCACTGCCTGCCATTTCTGTAAGTACATTAACAGCCTGTGCCCTTGACCTATCATCTAATGAGCCAAAACCTTCATCAATAAACATCATATCTAAGTTAATAGAGCCTTTTTTATTCTTTATTTGGTCTGCCATACCAAGTGCCAAAGACAGTGCAGCCATAAATGACTCACCTCCGGAAAGAGTTTTTATTTCTCTCACCTTGCCGGTTACTAAAGAATAGACCATTAAATCAAGACCTTCATTTGTCCTTTTCCCTGTTTTATTAAGGTCTTTTAATATTAACTGGTATTGACTACCTGTCATACTTTCAAATCTCTTATTTGCAGAACGAAGAATATTTTGCAAATAATATCTTTGAACAAAGGTTTCTAGGTCAATTTTAGCCTGTTTATTTACTGACCCTGATATTAAATCAGATATAACATTTACTTTGTTGTACTCTTTTAAAATTTCTGTCTGGTCTTCAACTTTCTTTACTATATTATTTAAAACTTCACTATTTTTCTCAAGGGCATTAAATGTAATATTCTTTAGTTCATCAGATTTTTTCTTACTTTCCCTTAATTCTTCTACTTTGCCACTTAAAATTTCTATATCCGGCTTTTCCTTTTCATTAATAATCTTTAAAGCAGTTTCCCTTTTAGTTTCTGCTGATTTTAATTTTTCTTTGTATTCTTCAATTTCTGTTGCTATGTCATCTCTCTGACTTTGACTATACTTTTCTATATATTCAAGCCAACTATTATCATCAAAATTTTTATCCTTTAAAACACTATTGTATTCTCTTTCAGTTTTTGCAACTTCCTCAACAGCACTTGGCAAGTTCTCTTTGTAGTCCTTTAAAAGTGTTTCTGCGTTTTCCAATTTAGTTTTGGCATTTGATTTTTCTTTTTCGGCAACAGAATACCTACTTTCAAAGTCATTTTTATTTATTTCTGCTTTATTTCTTGCCTTTTCTGCATTTTCCCTTGAATTAAAATCTGTGTTGTTTGTCATTTCACCTAGAGCAGTTTCCGTCTTTATAAGTTTTTCCTTATACTCTTTTACCTTTTCGTCATAGGCATTTAGCAACTTTGTTTCATTCTCTAATCTTTCATTTAATTGGGATATACTATTTTCAGCACCTGTTAAAGCCTTGCAATTTGCCTTATTTTCTGCATATTTTTTATTCAAATCAGCTTTTCTTTCATTTAATACATCTGTAATTAACTCCTTTGAAGATATATCAAGTAATTTACAAACTTCATTACATTCTTTATTATAATTATCTTCCAAATTTGCAATATCTTTTACAATATTGCCACACTCCATAGACTTTTCCTGAAGTTCTTTGTCAATTAAATCCCTTTTCTCCTTAGCATTGTTTACTTCTTCCTGTGTTGGTATTTTTATATTGCCGTCAATTACGTAGGGTTTAGGGTGAACTGTTGACCCACATACCTTACAAGGTTCTCCGTCTTTCAATTCCTTAGCCAACACCCCAGCCTGCTCACTTAAAAACAGGTTGTTAATTCGTTCATATTCCCCATTTACATCATTATAAAGCTGTTTACAATCTGTAAATTCTTTTTGTTTTACAGTACATTTCCCCTGTAATTCTCTAATTTGTTTTTGAATATTTTCTATATTTTCATTTTTATCTACTATGCCTTTACACTCTTTTATTTCATTGTATATCTGAACCTTTTCAACATTGGCATTTTTATACTTTTCCCTTATTTCAGTATTTTCTTTTAGTAAAGTATTTATACCTTCAATTTCTTTTTCTTTTGCTGTTTTTGACTCAACAGCCTTGTTATATTGAACTTTTAAGTCCTCTATTTCTTTTTCAATTTTTTCCTTTTGGTCAAATATTTTAAGTGCCGAATTTACACTGCTATTTATTTCTATAAATTCATTTTTAGCATTTTCAAATAAAGGCTCTATTTCCTTTAACTTGTTTTCTGCATTAGTAAAAGCATTTTTTAATTCAGGCAAAGAATTTTCCTGAAAACTAATTTTATTTTCCAAATCCTTTTTAGAACTCTGTGCATTAGTATAATGGTTATAGTATGGTTTTATAACATAGGCATTATTGATTTTATTTAATAAACTTTCTTTTTCAGCCATTTCAGTTCTTTGCTCATTACACTGTTCCAAAGCCTTTTCTGCCTTTTCATACTCAACGAAAACTGTTAAAAGCTGATTTGCCTCTGTTAAATCTGCACTTGCCTTTTCATATTTATTATTAATTTCTTCATTGTCATTACATATGTTTTCACACTGCTTTTTAAGATAGCTACAATAGTCTTCAAGTAATGTATTAAATTCATTTATAATAGACATATTTCCATCTTTAAGTATTTCCAAATATTCATTTAATTGAGGATATTTGTCATAATTTTCATCTAAAACTATATGCAATATTTCTGTTTGACATTCTGTTGTTATTGTACTTATGCTTTTTTCCAATGATTTTCTTCTGTTTCCGAGAGCATCAGATATTTTGTCATATATTCCAGTGTTGAAAATTTTTCTAAAAATCTTCTTTTTGTTTTCAGAACTTTCTCTGATAACATTCATAAACTCCCCTTGGGCTATCATTGCAACCTGCATAAACTGGTCCCTGTCCAGTCCCACAAGTTCTTCAATCTTTTTGTTTGCACCATTTTTCTTATCCCATTTATTGTCACTATTGTTTTCAATTAATGTGACTGTTGAGTTTTCCGGATTTTTTAAAAGAATTTTCTTTTTGCTATTTTCCTTATATCTGTAATATCTAGGAGTTCTAATTATTGTATATTGCTTTGCATTTTCTTCTGAAGATTCAGCAAAAGTAAATGTTACAGTTGGGCGTTTATTGTTATATGAAAAGTTACTTTGGTATTCTAATTCATTTTCCTTACCAACACCATAGAGAGCATAAACTATAGCATCAAAAATAGTAGATTTACCTGAACCTGTATCCCCTGTTATAAGGAATAAATTCTGTGTAGGTTTGGTAAAATCTATTAAAGTTTCTTTTCCATAAGAGCCAAAAGCATCTAGTTTTAAAGATATAGGACGCATTATTCTCCCTCCTCTAACATTACTTCATTTATAACATCTTTTATAAGTTCTTTTTCATCATCTTTAAGATTAGGTATAAACTTGCAAATCAATTCATAAGGACTTTTTAGTGTATCTTCCGTTTCTATTTCAATTTCATCGTCTATTCGCCTTACATTATCTCTTTTGATTTCAAGTAATTTAGGAAAAGCCAGTTTTAATCTTTCCCTCATATCTAAAACTTCAATTTCTTCAGTATCTGTCAATACTACAGTCACAAAATCTTTAGAATATTTTTTTATTAATTCTTCAAACTTTCCTTCCTCTATTCTTACATTTCTCATCGGCTTTAAAGGCAAGTTTGTAACTTTAACTCCTGTACCCTTTTCCCCTATATCTACCATTAATATACCTTTTTCCTGTCCAGCTTCACTTACTGAATATGCCATAGGTGTGCCACAATATCTTATAGTTTCACTACCTACTTTCATAGGCTTGTGAATGTGTCCTAAAGCTGAATAGTCAAATTTTTCAAGTACATCAGCGTCTATACAATCTGTATTGCCAACTGTTTTTACTTCCGATTCAGTACGTTCTATATTTTCAGCTTTTTCACCTTTAGGAAGATAAAATTGATGGCTCACAATAATATTTCTTTGACTTTCGTCTATATTTTCTCTTTCGAAAAATTTATGAAATGCTTCATTATATAGTATTTTCAGTTCCATATCGTAACCTAGTATACTCTTAATATCAGCTGTATTTACATATGGCAAAAGATAAAAGTTTATATCACCAAATTCGTCCTGTAATGTAACCTTTTTTATGTAATCCTCCTGTGTTCTAGGTGGTATACCTACCATATATATCCCTTGTTTTTCTAATATTTCACTAAAACAGCCTATACGCTGTCTGCTATCGTGGTTACCACTAATCATCATTATTTTAATACTGCTATCGGCATTTCTGATTTTGCTAATAAATCTGTCAAACATTTCAATAGCATCACCTGACGGCATAGCCCTGTCATAAATATCACCGGCAATAACAATTACATCAGGCTTATATTCCTTCATCTTCTCTATAATTTCATTAAAAATATATTCCTGTTCTTCCCTCAAATCATAACCATATAGCTTAATTCCAATGTGTAAATCCGATAAATGAAATATTCTCATTTTTACCACCTCTTTATATAAATATTGTCTTTAGTATACCATAAAAAAATACAAAACAAAACTAATATTAAAACATATTAATAATATTTTCACACAAAAAAGCAACCTCAAATGAGATTGCTTTTAAATATTACTACACCGTCAACACAATTTTATTTTCTCCAATTTCCTTTACACTTAACTCTATGCCATAGACATTTTTAATAAGTTCCTCAGTTATAACATCATTAGGATTGCCCTCTGCCAAAATTTTGCCGTCTTTCATAGCAATAATACAATCGCTATAGGCTATTGACTGATTTATGCCGTGAAGAACCATTATAATAGTAATTCCATACTCTGTATTTAATTTTTTTACCAATCTCAATATTTCAATTTGGTATCTGACATCAAGGTAAGTTGTAGGTTCGTCTAAAAAGAGAATTTTTGTGTTTTGTGCCAAAGCCATAGCTATCCATACTCTTTGGCGTTGACCACCGGAAAGATTAGAAATCTGCTTTTTGGCAAATTCAGAAACACCTGTTACTTCCATAGCAAAATTTATATATTTTTCATCATCAGCATAATTTCTTCTGCCCTTATCTATGTGTGCAATTCTGCCATAGCTTACAAGTTTTTCAACTGTAATATCACTAGGTGCTGTATTATACTGATGCACAATGGCAACCTGTCTTGCAAAGTTTTTGAGAGAAATATGTTTTATGTCCTCTCCATTTAGTAACACACTACCTTTTTGAGGTTTTAAGTTCTTTGTTATGACATTAAAAAGTGTAGACTTACCACAGCCATTTGCTCCTATAATGGTGGTTATTTTTCCCTCTTGTACTTTAAATGAAATATCATTTAAAACCTTATGATTGCCATAAGAAAATTCAACATTTTTAATTTCCATATGTTTTATCGCTCCTTTTAAGAAGAAAAATAAAGAATGGGCCTCCTACAACTGACATTATAATTGCCGGAGAAATTTCATAAGGATAGGCAATAAGTCTGCCTACTGTGTCAGCAAGGAGCATTACAAAAGCACCTAACAAAGCTGAAAATGGCACAAGCAATTTATGTTCGCTACCTACAAGCAATCTGCCCATATGTGGCACAATAAGCCCAACAAAACTTATTGCTCCGGCAACAGCAGTTGTAATTGACGCAAGTAACACAGCTACAACGGATATTACAACTCTAAGTCCATTTACATTTACGCCTAAACCTCGCACTGTTTTATCCTCAAGAGCAAGGAGATTGCACTTGCCGAAAATCACAAAAGCAAGTACAAGACCAATTACAACATAAACACATAAAAGTTTCACATCGTTCCAAGTTTTCATTGAAATATTTGCATTAATAAGTTCTGATGCACTTTGATAATTCTGACTACTCATAGAACCAAAACCACTAGATAAGCCTGAAAACACTGCATTAATTGCTATACCCACAAGTATAATTCTAAGAGGTGAAAAGCCATTTTTGTAGGAAAGGCTATATACAAGGACACAAGCCACCATACCTCCTAAAAATGAAAATATAGGAGTAAATAAAAACCAAGTTGGGAAAAATACTATAATAATTGCACTTACAAAGCCTGCACCAGAGGAAATACCTATAATTCCAGGGTCAGCAAGAGGATTTTTCAAAACAGCCTGAAAAAGCACACCACTTACAGCCAAGGCTGCACCTGACAACATTGCTATTAGTATTCGAGGAAATCTTAAATCCAAAATAATATTTACATTGTCATTGTGTTCAATGAAAATTCCTCTTAAAAGTTCCCCATAGGAAACCTTTACACTACCGGAATTTACAGCCACAACAAAAAGTACAGCTAACAATATTAATATAATTACAAAACTCAATATTTTTTTACACTTCATATCAATCACCATAAAGTATCGGTTCAAGGTCAGCTAATGCCTGTGGATAGTCAAATGTTGCACTCATACCAAAAAGCATATAGTCCATATCGTAAACTTTGCCATTTTGAACTGCTCTAAAATGTTTCCAAATATCATTAGTCGAAAACTCCTTATCAAACATTTCAAGGGCTTCTTTTGGAACACCATGAGCTGTTCTTATAATAATATCAGGGTCACGAGCAAGCATTTCCTCCGGATTTACAGTAAGAAAATCCTTTGTGTCATCGTGGAATATATTTGTACCTCCGGCAAGCTCAACAAGTGAACCTGCATAGGAATTTTGTGTTGCTACAAGATAACTACCAGGAAGACCTGTAAGCACAAGAACCTTCGGACTTTTGCCACTATGCTTATTTTTGTAGCTGGAAATAAATTCATTATATTCCTTTACAATAGCATCTGCCTCTGCACTTTTGCCATACTTGTCCCCTATTAATTTAACACTATCATAAAGACCCTTTACACTTCTTAAATTTAAGAATGTAGAATTAACACCAATATTTTTATACTTTATTTCTAAATCGCCTTTTAAAGTATCAGGACCTATAACATCAGTTGGATTTAAACTCTTTATAATTTCCATATCCGGAGACATTGGCGAACCAACAGTCTTTACTCCATTGTATCTTGATGCTATGGCTGTAACTGTAGTCTGTGGTACACCTACAAGTCCAATGCCAAGTCTATCCATAATATCACAAACAGCAGCAGAAGTTGCTACTATTCTAGCACCTGTTGGAGTTGTAGTTTCCTTAGGCTTTGAGGCATTAAGTACAGCCTTACTTACCGGCTGTTTTTTACCGGAACTGGCTTCTGCAATTACAGCAGAATTAACTTTGCCTGTACTTCCACCTGTAGACTTTGCTGTTGTGTTAGGTGATGAATTTGTAGCATTTGCCTTCACAGTAGTTGTTTCTGTTGTAGCTACAGTTGTAGTTTGTGTAGTTGCCAAAGTTGTAGTTTCTGTACTTGTTTCTTCTGTTACCTCTGTAACCTGTTCTTCTTCTGTAGATTTTTTACCACAACCTGTAAAACAGCCTAAAATCAATACAAAACACAATATTAAAGCTATTGCTTTTAACTTCACTATGTATTCCCCTTTCTTACTTTCCGTAATAAGCCATAAAGTTATTAATCATAGAGGCAACATCACCTCTTGTAGCTGGGGAAGTATAATCATAGCCATTTGTATTCTGCTTTGTAATAATACCTGCCTTACCTGCCTTAATTACATTTTCCTTTGCCCATTCACTTACACCTGTTGTACTAGGAGAAATACTCTTGTTCTCAAGAGAAATATTCTTATACTGTGCATACTTTACAAGTATAATAGCAGCCTGTTCACAAGTTACAGGAGTGTCAGGGCTAAATGATGTACTGCTTACACCATTTACAATGCCATTTTTATTTGCCCACGCAATATATGGAGCATAATAAACTGAATTGTCTACATCAGTAAAAGTAGCAGTACCGGAAATATTTTCGCCACTTAATCTACCTAAAACAGTTACGAACATACCTCTAGTCATTTCCTTATCAGGAGAAAATGTTACCTCAGAAGTGCCACTGAAAAGTCCCTTGTTCACTACAGCCTTAATAGCATCTGATGCCCAATGATTTGTAATATCAGTAAACTTGTCACCTGCTGTCTGTTCCTTTTCTGTAACCTTTTCTTCTTCTAACTTACCATTTGAGCTTTCAGCCTTTGATGTATCACATTTCCAATAGAAGCATACATCTCTGCCCATTGGCACTACATACATTTTTGTCTGAACATAGGCATCTGTACTTGGAAGTTCAAACTGAATGTCAGCACTGTCTGTTGATGAGCTTTCCTTTAAAACATTGTATTTAACTTCGTTATACTTGCCCTTTGGACTTTCCTGAGTTGCAATTCTGATATTTGAAAGATTGCTGTACAACTTCATACGCATTGTAATAGTAACTTTGCCATTTTTCTGTTCTATTTCGGCTTTTTCGTCTATTACACTTCTGCACATACCTTCTCCTAATTCAGAATTACCTGTACCTCCGTCATCAGTTTTGCCTGTATCCGGATTAACGTAGGATGTTACAGTTTTTACTGTATATGTACCGTCATCTATGGCAAAAGCACTTGATACCATAATGCCTACCATTAATATGGTAGACAATGTCAATGCTCCCATTTTCCTAAAAATATTTTTCATAATACATTCCTTTCATAAACTTGGGAAGGCTTTTTCAACCTCCCCAAAATCAATTATTCTGTTTCAGCTGTATTTTCTGTTATTTCATTTTGTGGCATATAGGCATCTATGAACTTTACAAACATTGTTGCAATTTCTGCTCTTGTTGCTGTTCCCTTAGGGTCAAAGTTGCCATTGTCCCTGCCGTTTAGAATACCGGCTCTTGCAAGTGCATCTACACTTTCAACAGCCCAGCTACTTATTTTGTCAGTGTCTTTAAAATTACTGCCTGAATAAATTTTACTAAGTTCAATATTTTGACTCTTTGCAAAGTTATAAAGCATAACAGCCATTTGTTCTCTTGTTATATTTCTTGAAGAACCAAATTTGCTATGGCTTAAACCACTTACAACACCATTTTCAACTGCCCACATTACATATGGATAGAAGTAATCGTTATTTTTTACATCTGTAAACTTGTTATCTCCTGTTTTGCTTGTACCAACTCCTGCAAGTCTGCCTAATACAGTAACAAACATAGCTCTTGTTGCTGTATTGTTAGGAGCAAATTCAGTATCACTTACACCAGTAAAAAGACCCATATTTACAGCTGATAAAATATTGTCATATGCCCAATGATTTTTAATGTCACTAAAAGCTATTTTTTCATTGTCAACATTTGCAATTTCTTCCTTTGTAATTGTGTCAACCTTTTCTTCTTCCTTTACTTCTCCTGTGCTTTCAGCTACAGCAAATAAGCCAAATTCCTTAACTGTTACTACATAATATTTCTTATCCTGTGAAACAGTGTATTCAAGTTCAGTTTTAGTTGGTTCAGAGGTCTTGTCGCCATTGTTTATTCTGTAAATAACAACATTTTTGTCATTATCCTTTACCGGAATATATACCTTGGCCTGACCATTTGGCTTCACCTCAGTACTACCTACTAAAGCCTTAATATCAAAAAGTCTGAAATCAGAACTTCCTAAAAGGCTTTCAGCTGTTTTATATTCCTCTCCAGATCTTACAACATCTGTACTAAATGTTGTGCCGTCATCAAATACAAATTCATCAGCTTCAATTTTAATACCAGTATCTTCATTGCTTGTATTTACAGAACTGCCACCACCTGAACTACTTGAGCCATTTGCTGAGGAAGAATCCGGATTTAATGTAGCACTATCATCTGTTTTACTCATTGAATCCCAATTAAGTTTTAATCTGGCAGAAAGACTTCCACCGGCACTAGCCATAACACCGTCCATTGGAGTATATGGAACACTGATTTGAACATTTAAAAATTCTTTTTCCATATAGTTTGTAGTGAAAGAGAATTTAGAAACATAGTCAAATTTATGTTCTTTACCGTCAAACTTTGTATTTGTAGTAAATGGAGCTTTAGATAAAACCTTTATTGTTGTATCACTACTTTGAATACTCTTTAAAGCTGAAGTATAGCCACTTACAGCCACTGGATTTGATGCAACTTCCACTGTTGCAATACCGTTATTTACAGTAACTAAAGCCTGTCTGTTGTTTTCAAAAGCTGAATTTCCCATTGATTCCTGGTCAATATTTGCATTCCATAAAGCTATAGGCATCCAGTATTTTCCGTCTTCAATAGTTTCTGAACTACCACCATTATTTGAATTTTTAGTATCTGCAATTACATAAATACCTGCTGTATTAATTTCAGCACTGAGAATATTGTCAACTATTGTAGACTCTACAACTTCATAATTGTTGTCATTTGTCACTCTATAAAGTTTTGTTGTAGCCTTATCAAAATCTGTTACATCAACATTTAAAAGAAGATTTTCAGCATTTTCATTAAGGGCAAAATCAATATTCATAATTTTGCTATTTACAGCTTTATTAATAATATCCTTTAATGGTTCAACTTTTTCACTATCTTTTTCAATTTTATCTATTGTAACATCATTAGCAACAGAACCTTCCACAGCTTCTATTTTAGCACCTAATTCCTCATTGTTTGCCACAACCGTTTTCTGCTGTGGTGCAAATGTAATAGTAACATCATTTACTGCTGAATTTACCATTCCGTCTTTAACAGCAATAGCCTTTACAACTATATCACCACCAAAAACAGAAGGAGCTGTTACTTCAAATCCTCCTGTGTAGAGTTCTGAATTTTCATTAGGCTCACTACCGTCAGTTGTATAATAAATTTTAGCATTTTCTGTTGAAGAAGTAATGCTTACCTTCACCTTTTCACTGTTACTAGCCTGTGTTTTATCTACATTTATAACAGGAGATGAAACAATGCTTTCTGTATTGTCATTTTTTATAACTTCTGCATTATCCCAATCAAAATCAATTCTGGCAGCCTGATTGTAAATCCCCATAGCATCTACATCAACTCTGACAAAAATGTGGTTTTCCTTTTCAGCATTTCTTTCTAATCTCATTACTCTTGGGAATTCAAATTGTTCAAGGTTGCCACTTGTATATTCCATACCATAGTCCATATACTTTTCAACTACTTCTGCCGGAATTTCATAATTGCTGTCGCCCCACCAACCATAGTCCATATTTTCAGCAGTTGGGTAGCTCCACATATTTATTAAATGACCATAAAGACCGTTTAAAGTAACAGCCTTAAACTTTAAATCAACAACTGACTTTCCGTCTTTTACTGTTACAATGGCATTTCCGTCTAAAGCACTATGTCCCATAGATTCTAAAGTTGGGTTTGCTGTCTGTACCATTTTTATTGGCACACTATAGGAAACTTCCTTGCTTTCATTTTCTATTTTCTCAAGACTATTAGCATCAACTTTCACTCTTACAATATGTGTCATCTGTCCAAATTTACCGGCATTTACTACTATTTGAACATAAGCAATATCATTTACACCATTTAGAGTAATTTCAACGTATTTATTTTCGCCATTGTTTACTACTTCAAGTTCATTACTATTTTCGCCAATCACTTGAGCAAGAGAAACAATAAGGTCACTTGTATAAGCAAGTCTTACTTTTAATTTGCCATTTTCAGATACAACATAGGCTTTCTCTTTTTCAAAATAGTTCCCAGCCATTGAATCTGCATCTGTTTTTTCGTTAAGTATAGAAATCTTGCCTGTATATTCACCATTTGCTATTGTAACAACTTCTGTTGTAGCTTCTGTTGTACTTTCAGTTGTACTCTCTGTAGTTGTCTCTGTTGTACTTTCAGTTGTACTCTCTGTAGTTGTCTCTGTTGTACTTTCTGTTGTGCTTTCAGTTGTACTCTCTGTAGTTATTTCACTTGTAGTTTCGGTTGTGTCTTCATCACCCATTACAACGGCATTGTCCCAATCAAGGTCAAGTCTTGCTACTTGGTCAAAGCCAGCCATAGCATCAACCTGTATTCTAATATAAATATAGTTTTCTTTTTCAGCACTTCTATTTATTTTTACAGACTTTATAAATTCTGACTGTGTTGTATCTCCCTGATTATACTGTAAGCCGTAGTCCATATAGGTTTCTGCAACTTCTGCCTCTATTTCATTAGCACTGTCGCCCCACCAACTATAGTCCATTTTTTCTGATGTTGGATAACTCCACAACTTAGTAAGATGACCATATAAACCGGCAAAATTTGTAGCCTTTAAATTTAATTCAACTGTTGATTTTCCATTCATTACTGTTACAACAGCATTACCATTTAAAGCACCGTTACCCATTGATTCAACGGTTGGATTTGATGCCTGTACCATTTTTATCGGAACACTATATTTAACAGCCTTTTCTTCTTCAACCTTTGTAATTGTATCAGTTTTCACCACTACTCTTACAATATGTGTCATTTTGCCAAAGCTACTTGCATTTACTACTATCTGCAAGTAACCAGTTTCATCAACACTATTTAAAGTAAGCTCAACATATTTCTTGTCGCCCTCTGTCATAACCTCTAGGGCTGTAATTTCATCACCTGTTTTCTGACCAAGGCTATCAAGTAAATCTGTTGTATATTCTATTCTTAACTTGACTTTGCCATTTTCTACTGTTACCGGCACTTGTGTGCCGTTAAAGTATCTGCCAGCCATTGACTCTGTGTCAATATTTTCATTGAGGAAAGATATATCAGCTGTATATTTTCCGTCATCTAATGTATTTTCTGAATAAGAAACATAATCTGAAATAATATTATTTTCAGTAAGACTTTCCACAACTTCTTCAAATACACTTTCTGTTGAAGTTTCTGCATTGTCTTCATCAATATTGCTTTCTGTTGTTTCTTCTATGTATTCTTCATCAGTTACACTTGTAACTTCTTTTGTAGTTTCTTCTGTTGTGGTTTCCTCTGTACTCTCCTCAGTCTGTTCTTCTGAAACAAATTCTTCCTCAGACAAGTCTGTATTTTCAGAATCCACCTCTGTTACATTTTCAATACCTGTATCTACGTCTGCCAAAGTGTTTAACGGAGCATTTGATGCTGCCATTGCACTAGCAAGAAAAACTGAAAGGTATCTCTTGTATTTCATATTTTTTACTTCCTCCTAAAAATAGTCAAAAATATACAAAAATATTATAGTTTATTTCTAAAAGCATTAAAAGTAAATCACATTTAATTTACTCTTTATGTGCCGTAGACTATAACAATGCTTTTAAATTTGGTTAGCTGTTGCTAACTTATTTATAAAAATTAAAGCTTTAAAAGTATTTTTAACAATGATTTGTGCAGTTAGTTTTATCTAACCTAAATCAAATTTCCCCATTTACAAATTTAAGGAACAGCTATAATAGCCATTCCTTAATCATAAAAAACAATATAAACTTGTATAGGGGCTTGGCTGCCCACCTTTTTCAAAACACTTAAAGCCATTGTTAGCTGACGCTAACCTTTTGACATTATATTATTTTTTTCGGCCTTTGTCAACAGACTTATTGATATTTTTGTTTCAATAACTATTCTTCTATTTTCTTTAACAACTTAAAATTAAATGTAATTTCTGCTATTGATTCAGGCATTTTCATTGTAGTTGCTGCTACCTTTATTTTGATTATACCCACTGATGCCTTTTCAAAATCGTCTTTTTGGTACAATATTTCTTTTAATGGTATTATCCAATTACTATCTTCTTTCTGCTTAGACAATACCCAAGCCATATTTGTATCCAAATAATAGAGTTCCTGTAATTTTCCCTTTAATATTTGACTGGTTTTGGATTTATAATATATTTCTTTAGACTTTAAAACTATATATTGACTATCCTTTTCCATAACCAAAATTGCAGGATGATAAAAGCCCTTATCTCCCATAGAAGGAGTTTCGCCGCTACTTTGTACAACCTGAAAAGGTATTTCATATTTACCAAATTCTATGCTCATTTTCTTTTCGTCGCTACTATTTTTGTTTATTGCAAAATTATATTCCTTTTCTCTAAGTTGTGTAAGTTTGTCTATAAATTCCTTGTCAAAACTACCACATATTTTTTTATATTCATTTTCACAAAGTTCTTTTTCTATGCCAAAAAAGCCATTAAATAGTGACATAAATTCAAACTTTTCTCTATCAGTCTGGTTTAAAATTTCCCAAGACTTTTCTGTAAGAATATAATTATTTTCAGATTTATTTATATAACCGTTTTCTTCTAAATTTTTCAAGGCTATGCTGGCTGTAGACTTTTTCACACCCAAATATTCACATATATATTTTTGTGTAACCTTGCCTCCTACCAGCTGTTTTATAGCCAGTATATAGTTTAACTGTGCCTTACTTAATTCCATATCTTTACCTCCAAATCATAAAACAAACATCATATTTTAAAATAAATACAATTTTTTCTTTTGTCAATAGTTTTTATTTTCAATAAGACTTGATAAAATTTCCAAACAAAAAACTGTTGACAAAATCATTTTGAGATTATATAATAATCCAAAATTAATATTTCAAATTAAATTGGTTGCCCACCTATATGATTTGTTTATTTTGTTACAGAATTTCCAAAATCATTTAGGAGGGCTTTTTTATGCTTAATAAACGCCTTTTGGAACTTATTCCTAAGGTATTTACTTATACGGCACAGGCAGTATTTTTCCAATGGCTGTCTCTACTTTGCAATATTGCATTTACTATTTCAATTTGCCGTTTCATTAATTATTGTTTCTACAATAAAACGTTTAACTCCCAAATTTTAATTGAAACTTTAGGTATAACAATAGTTTCCATTTTGTTGCGAGCCTTATTTACAAAAATCAATATAAATATAACCTCTCGTACATCACAACAAGCAAAAAAAATATTAAGAGAAAAAATATTTGATAAACTTTGTAAAATAGGTATTTCCTACAAAAATTATATTTCAACGGCTGAGGCTGTTCAGGTAAGTGTGGAAGGTATTGACCAGTTAGAAATTTATTTTTCACAATATGTACCTCAGCTTTTTTATTCAATAATTTCTGTAGTTACACTTTTTATACTTTTCAGCATTTTTAGTATTAAGGTAGCTGTAATTTTTATTGTTTGTGTTCCAATTATACCCTTGTCTATTGTGTTAATACAAAAGTTTGCAAAAAGGCTTTTGTCAAAATATTGGAATAGTTATACAAATTTAGGCGACACCTTTCTTGAAAATATACAAGGACTTACTACCCTTAAAATATATGGCTGTGATGAACAAAAGCATATTGAAATGAACAAAAATGCCGAACTTTTCAGAAAAGCAACTATGAAAGTATTAATAATGCAACTTAATTCTATTTCTGTAATGGACTTAGTTGCATTTGGTGGTTCAGCTATTGGCATAATTATAGGAATTTCAGAGTTTAACAATGGCAGTATTTCTCTTTTAAATATGCTCATCATTATTCTTTTGTCAGCCGAATTTTTTATACCTCTCAGACAGCTTGGCTCTTTTTTCCATGTTGCTATAAATGGTACTGCTGCTGCTGATAAAATATTCAGAATATTGGATATAGAAGATATAGAAATCAAAAATAATACTACTACATTAGATGATTACAATATATGTTTAAAAAATGTTTCTTTTTCTTATGACGGAAGCAGAACCATATTGAATAACATTAATATTACATTGCCAAACAAAGGACTTTTCACTCTTGTTGGCAAAAGTGGCTGTGGTAAATCAACTATAGCATCAATACTTACAGGCAAATTAAAAAACTATAGTGGCAGTATAAAGTTGGGCAATGCTGAACTTTCTGATATTTCAGAAAATTCACTTATGAATATGGTTACATATATACCTCACAACAGTTATATTTTTAAAGGAACTATTGAATACAATTTAAAAATGGGTAAAAATGATGCCACAAAAAATGAAATGTTAAATATTCTTCAGAAAGTAAATTTACTTGATTTTGTCAACAGTGAAAATGGTTTAAATACAGAAGTAACTGAACAAGGTAACAACCTTTCTGGAGGTCAAAGACAACGCCTTGCCATAGCAAGAGCATTACTTCACAACACACCAATATACATTTTTGATGAGTCTACATCAAATATAGATTTGGAAAGTGAAGAAGACATTATGAATGTAATATATGAACTTGCTAAAGAAAAAACAGTCATTATGATTTCACACCGACTTGCAAATGCCATTAATTCAAATAATATTTACGTTATTAATAAGTGTACTGTTATAGAAAATGGCACACATACTAAACTTATGGAACAATCAGGTTATTATGCTGAGCTTTTCAATAAACAGCAAAACCTAGAAAATTTCAACAAGGGAGGTATAGAAAATGAATAGACGAAGTGGTTTCAAAATAATGTCAAAGCTCATAACATTAATAAATCCATTAATTCATTATATGTTATTTGCTGTCATAATGGGTGTTTTGGGATTTTTATGTGCTATATTTATTCCTGTTTTTGGTGTTATTGGTGTTTTAACAGTTTTAGGTTATAATATTACATTTTCACTTAAAACAATTTTTATACTTCTTATGTTATTGGCAGTTTTTAGAGGTATTTTAAGATATGGCGAACAGGCTTGTAACCACTACATTGCTTTTAGAATACTTGCTGTAATAAGGGATAAGGTTTTTACTGCCCTTCGCAAATTATGCCCAGCCAAATTAGAGGGTCAGGATAAGGGAAACCTTATTTCACTTATAACAAGTGATGTAGAACTTTTGGAAGTTTTCTATGCCCACACTATTTCACCTATACTTATAGCATTAATAGTATCTGTATTTATGGCATTGTTTATAGGCAGTTTTTCTCCTCTATTAGGTATAATTGCTATATTAGCTTACTTTTTCGTGGGTGTAATCATTCCAATTATAAATAGTAAAAAAGTTAAAAATGACGGGTTAGCCTATAGAAATAAAGCCGGAGAATTAAACAGCCTTTTTCTTGACAGTTTAAGAGGATTACAGGATTTATTACAATTTTCATTTACTGAAAAAAGGAAAAATGAAATAGCCAACAAAACTACCGAAAGCAAAGCACTACATAAAAAACTTAAAGCCAGTGAAATTTCATCAAGAAATTTTACAGAAGGTACAGTATTTATTTTTAATATTATAATGGTTATTACATCTTCAATACTGTATTTTAACAATAAAATAGTTTTTTCAGAAATGGCAATTTCCATTACAGCTCTTGTAAGCTCCTATGGTCCAGTAATTGCCCTTAGTAATCTATCTAACAATTTGGCACAGACCTTGGCTAGTGGCGACAGAGTTATTTCACTTTTGGAAGAAGAACCTATAGTATCTGAAATAGAAGACGGTATTGATAAAGATTTCGATGAAATAGAATGTAAAAACTTGTCTTTTTCATATGATAGTATTAAAATATTGGATAACATTTCAATAAAAATAGATAAAAACAAAATTACAGGTATTTTAGGCAAAAGTGGTTGTGGCAAATCTACACTTCTAAAATTAATTATGAGATTTTGGGATAGAGATAGTGGAGAATTATTATTATCAAGTACACCTATAGAAAATATCAATACAAGTTCATTGAGAAAAAACGAAAGCTATTGCACTCAAGAAACATATTTATTTAATGATACAATAGGAAATAACATAGCTATAGGCAAAATTGGTGCAACAAAAGACGAAATAATAAAATCAGCAAAACAGGCATCTATACATCAATTTATTTCTGAACTTCCAAAGGGTTATGACACACCTATTGGAGAGTTAGGCGATAGACTTTCCGGAGGAGAAAAACAGCGAATAGGCATTGCCAGAGCCTTTTTATCAAATGCTTCGGTTATGCTTTTAGACGAACCTACAAGCAATTTAGATAGTTTAAATGAAGCAATAATATTAAAATCCCTACACAATGCAAATGACAAAACTATAGTTTTAATTTCCCATAGAAAATCTACACTTGCTATTGCCGACAATATTTATTCTATGGAAAGTGGGAGAAACAGTTAATGAACAAAATAGAAAAAGAAAAACAGATTTCAGAACTTATGATTAAGCTATATTGCAATAAAAATCACAATACTAAAAAATCATTGTGCCAACAATGTGAAACGCTGAAAGACTACACTTTCAAAAGAATAGATTACTGTCCTAACAGACAGACAAAGACTTTTTGCAGTAGTTGTAAAACCCATTGTTATAAAAAAGATATGGCAGAACAGATAAGAAAAGTAATGAGATTTTCCGGTCCTCGAATGTTGCTTTATCACCCGATAACAGCAATAAAACATATTATAGACACAATAAGGAGTTGATTTTTTGAAATATTTATACATAGCACTTGGATTATTATCAATGGCCGTAGGTGCAGTTGGGGTGCTTCTTCCCCTTTTGCCTACAGTACCATTTCTACTTTTAGCCTCTTTCTTCTTCGCCAAAGGCAGCGATAGATTTCATAACTGGTTTAAATCTACAAAACTTTACAAAAACCACCTTGAAAGTTTTGAGAAAAACAGAAGTATGACATTAAAAACAAAACTTTGTATTGTTCTTCCGGTTTCATTTATGCTTTGTATGGCATTTTTGATGATGCACAATTCTATTGGCAGAGCAACTATAGTAATTCTATTAATTGTAAAATACTATTATTTTATATTTAAAATTAAAACTATATCACCGGTAAAAATAGTAAAATAGTAAAAAGGCTATGGGATTAATTTTCTCCCATAGCTTTTCTTTTTGCATCTAAATACGCAACAGCTGAAAGACCAGCTATATTGCCTTGTCCTGCTGCCTTAATGTATTGATATGGTCTACCTACAATATCTCCACAGGCAAAACAGCCTTTTATATTTGTTTCCATTTGTAAATTAACTACAATATGGTTATCCTTTATTTCCAATCCGGAAACAAGCTGTGACGGAGGTATACTGTCACGTAATATAAAAATACCGTCTACTTCATAATTATTTTTTTCTGTCTGTAAAGACTTTACTTTATTTTCCCCTATTACAGCAGTTGGCTTTTCATTTATTATAGTAACTTTGTCAGATAATTTTGTTTCTTCTTTATACATGGGAATATATAAAACCTTTTCGCATACTTCTGCTAAAAATTCTGCCTCTGACTCCTCTTTTGGACTATATCCTATTACGGCAACGGTTTTGTTTCTGTATAATGGTGCGTCACAAGTAGCACAATAACTTACACCTCTACCTAAAAGTTCATTTTCACCTTTAAAAGCCTTTCCTGTAACTATACCTGTAGCAACTATTACTGTTTCAGCTTCATAAATATCC
>UQYD01000032.1 GCA_900545305.1 uncultured Eubacterium sp. | reverse complement strand
CTGTAAAATACAGAGAAGCATCCATGTGTTCAACATAACTAATAAATCAATGTGTCCAGATTTCTGGGTACATATCACTTAAACAACAAGCATTGGTGTTTCTTTTTACTTTTTCATAGCATCTTCAATATCGTCTTTTACGTTTTCAGCTTTTTCTTTTATATCCATAGCTACAATATTCACAGTGTCCTTCATATCCTTGGCACTTTCTTTAATACTTTTAGCAGCCTCTTTCATAGTTTCCTTAACAGCTGAAGTATTTTCCTTTACACTTTCTGAAATTTTATGAGATTTTTCATCTGCATTTTTCTTAATTTCATCAATCATATCCGGTTCATCATCGGAACTGTCATAGACTACAAAATCATCATCTAAATCATCAAAGTGGTCACTTACATCATCAATAACGTCATTAGTAAAATCTGACTTCTTAGGCTTATTGTTAAAATTGTCTACGCCTTCCTTGAAAGCATCTACAACGTCATTTAAAACTCTAGTTGCCTTATTTGCGTACTTCTTTACAACAGGTTTTGCATCTTCAAGCATGCCATTTGCCTTATCTCTTACCTGTCTTATTGTGTCAGATTTACTATGGTTTGAAGATATAGAGTCTAACAATTTAACAGCCTCATCAGCTGTAATTTTTCCTTCTTGAACCATTTTTAATATAAACATTCTTTCTTCTTTCATAAAAAATCCCTCCTAATATGTGGATACTTCTCTTTAATTCTATTATACTATATTTTTCTAATAAAACAACAAAAATATTCATTACAAAAAAAGAACGTAGCTAAAAAACTACGTTCTAAAAACATAAAAATTAAATTGCATGCTCTAATTTAAGAAGATTTTCTTTTCTTTCAATGCCACCGGCATATCCAGTTAAAGCACCATTAAGACCTATTACTCTGTGGCAAGGTACAAAAATCAAAAGAGGATTTTTACCTATTGCCCCACCAACGGCTCTAAAGGATTTTTTCTTACCCATTTCAATAGCAACATCTTTGTATGTAATTGTCTTTCCATAAGGAATACTTCTAATAATATTCCAAACCTTTTTCTGATATTCTGACCCCTCTAATTTAAGTGGCACATCAAAATATTTACGTTCACCTTTTAAATATTCTTTTAATTCACTTACAGCCTTATCCATCAAAGGAGTTTTTTGGCAAGTACCATTTTCTATTGACACTTCACCCATTTTTAAACCAACAACAGCATCATCATTACATATTATTGTAACCTTGTCATTAAAAGTGTCATACACAGAATAATACAACTTTTCGCTAGATACATTATCCATATAATCATCTCCTATATAATATAAAAACAACAATACTTCTTGCATTTCTTTAGAAGTTATTTTACAATATAAATATCTACAAAAAAACAGCCAATTTACATTTTTTCGACAGTACCAATTCACTGGTACTGTGCCAATTTTAAAAAGAGGATTTTTTTATGATTTTAATAGATAAAAATAGCAAAAAATCTTTATATTTGCAAATATATGAAGAAATTTTTAACCAAATACAGGAAAAAGAACTTACTACAGGGGACATTCTTATTCCTACCAGAGTTTTGGCAAAGGAATTAGGAGTAAGCCGAAATACTGTTGACCAGGCCTATAGTCAATTAGTGTTAGAAGGCTTAGTTATAAGCAAAAGAGGAAGTGGATATATCGTCGCTCCTACAAACGATTACACAAACAACGACAATATAACTACTCCTCCAACTATACTTCCTCAGCAAGACAAAAATATTGTATTCGACTTTAATTGGAGAGTAACTGAAAACAGACTTTTTCGCCACGATTTTTGGCGTCAATGTATAACCCATACTTTAACAGTGTTGGAAAACAGAGATTTTTTTAATACACCAAGTAGAAATGGCGAACCAGTTCTACAGCACGCAATTACAAAAAAATCCTTCCTATTTAGGAAAATACATTCTAACCCCGAGGATATAGTACTATCTCCGGATATTTATGAAGTATTAAGTATAATATACGATTTATTTGACCCAAAGGAATACACTACTATACTTACAAATCCAACTAATCCTGCCGTAAAAGAGGTTGTAACACGCAAGAGATTTAACATTGAATATGTTGATTTAACGAATGACGGAATAGATATAGAACAGTTGTACAAATATAAAAAGTCTATTCTCTGTGTAAAAACTAACCACCACTTTCCCACTGGTGTAACTTTTTCTGCTGAAAATCGTATGGCATTGGTAAAATGGGCAAATGATACAAATTCCTACATTATTGAAGATGATAGTAGTCACGAACTGATTTATACTCAAGACTATTATCCTTCTTTAAAAGCCTGTGATACAGAAAATAGGATATTTTATGCTGTATCTTACTCTGTAACTCTTTCTCCAGGTTCAAGACTTGCATTTTTTATTATGTTGCCACAATTTTCAGAAAAGTATAATGCTTTGTACGAACACTATTCAAACCCTGTGCCTATAATCACCCAATATGCTTTTACAGAATATATCGAAAAGAAATATTTGTTAAGACACAGAAGACGATACAAAACTCATAACACAAACAAAAACAGAATAATATTAGATGCTATAAAGAAGTATTTTGACGATAAAATAGAAATAAGTGGAGAAAAAGCCGGTCTTTATTTAGTTGCATCTCCTAAAAACAATATGACAGAAGAACAGCTTATTTCCTCTGCTTTAAAATTTGGAATAAAAGTATATCCTATTTCCAAATACTACAAAAACATTTCAACAGCACCTAAAAATTCAGTCATTATAGGCTACAGCTCTGTATTAATTGACAATATTGAAAAAGGTATTGCCCTTTTATATAAGGCTTGGTTTGAATAAAAAAAATAGGGTGTTTACCTTTTTACTTAGGTAACACCCTACTTCTTATTCATCATAATCGTAAATTTCTTCTCCGTATTCTTCCTCATCATCTCTATCAAAAAGTAAAACAATAACGGCGAATATAAGAAAAACATTTAAAATTATACTCAATATATTAATACTTGATTTCATATATATGCCTTCCCTTAAATATTTGTATTAAAATTATAACATTTAAGACAGCATATTTCAACATTATATTACTATAAACCTACTTAACTTTTAATGTTATTAATTTTGTTTCCTTATCATATTCAATATTGAGAATATCAGACAAGTCCCTAATCTTAATATAAGTATAGTTGTCTTTGTTTATAGCATCAACAGATTTTAATTTGCCATTAATTTTTATACTCTGTTTCACAACTTTCTCCTCCTCCACTATTCTATTTTTTATACTAATCCATATTGCATTTTTCTGACTATCTCCACACCAGTACATAGGGCATTTTTTACCAGTCACATCAAAATGCCTTATTACATTACTAATGTTAATATTGTATTTCTTCATTAATGTACGGACTAATTCCACTACATTATTTATTGTAGACTCTGTTGGATATATAGCATTGTTTTTAATATCATCACAAATTTCAATGCTTAAACTATTGCTATTAGTACACTTGCCATAAAATTTGCCACCACCAGTTTTGGCAACGTCACTATACTTATTTCCACCTACAGCCCAAGCAACAAAATTGTCTTTCACAGACTGCACTATGTTTTTGCTGTCTACAAAATAATGAGCTGATGCACCTCTACTACCACTTGCAAAATATTTTGCATTGCTCATAGCTGTATCTCCGTCATTGGCCGTATAGTGAAGAACAATGTACTTTATATTACTTAAAGACCTTGTTCCTCCGTAATTTTCTTTTGATGCAGGATAACTACTTATTTTTATCATTTAAGTCATCACCTCTATTTCTTAATTGAAGAAATACGTCTTTAAGCTGTTGTGGTACTGGTGTCATAACAGCTACATTTTCCAATAAACTTAAGCCTTCATTACATATAAAAAATGTAATTACAACTTCTCTTATGGGAATGTTTCCACCAATTACGTTATTTACAATAACGGCAGTTGCTACTACCAAATAAATTGTAATTTTCTTCAATAGCCCCTTAAAACATATTTCACTTGACAATGTCTTTGTATAAACAGCCTTTATAAGTCCAGTTATAAAATCAATAACTGTCAAACCTAAAAGAGCATAAATAAGCACGTCTGGTTTACCAAATATAAAAGATAAAATTCCTCCTATAAATGCACCTACAACAGAAAAATCATTAAAAATCTTTTCCATTTACACCACCTCTTTTTTTGTTACATCTTCAATCTCTTTCCACAATTCCACATTTTCTACAAAAACGTCAACACAGTATGCTGTCTTTCCTGTCTTTGTGTTCTGTAATACTTTTCCTTCGTCTGCAATTAATCTTTTTAATTCTCTTGTTGTCATATCTTTATTCCTCCCATATAATTTCAGCATTTGTAGCACCCCAAGGGGCATTTTCAATGCTGTCTGTGCTTTTCTTAATAGTTATTGTTGTTAAATCCTTTGTTGCTCCAAAGGCTGTAGCTTCTATTTCTTCAATACCACTGCCTATTGTTACATTAGTAAGACCACTTCCATAAAAAGCACCTTTTCCTATTGTAGTTACCTTATCCGGTATTGTAATTTCTTTTAATCCCTTACACATATAAAAAGCTGAGTATTCAATAGTTTTCACACTCTTTGGGATATTGACAGAACTAAGCTCTGTACATCTTAAAAACATATTGTTTGCTACTACCGTCAAACCTATAGGCAATACAACTGTCTTTAAACTTACACAGTCGGTGAAAGCTCGTGATTGTATAGCAGTTACTGAATTTGGTATTTTCACTTCCCTTAACATAGAACAGCCGTTAAAAGCAAGGTTACTTATGTTTGTTACTCCTTCTGGAATTTCAATCTTTTCTAAATTACTGCAACCGTCAAACATACTTCTACATATTGCTGTAACACCATTCTTTATATAAACCTTTTTAATACTTGTTATATACTCACTGTAATCAGATATTTTGTTAAAATCCATAAGTCCTGTACCCTTTACAACAAAATATTTTCCTACCAAAGCATAAGTAACATCATTACCTAAACTGCCTTGTACTACTGTTTCACCAATGTTATTGTTGTTGCAATGGGTACCTTCTGTAATTTCTACATCAGACAGGTTGTAGATTTTGCTGTCAATGTCATTGAAAGCCCCGCTTTCAATACTTGTAACATAAGGTGGAATTACAATATCTTCTGTAAGCCCACTACCACTGAAAGCATTTTCGCCTATTGATGTAACATCTGTACCTAATTCAATTCCTGTAAGATTACTACAGCCGGCAAAGGCGTATTTACCTATGGCATTTACTTTCATACCATTTAAGCCCTCTGAAAAATCTACTTTTCTTACATCTCTGTCTAAGCACTCAACAACTGTACCTGTTGTAGTATCAAATTTGGCAAAAAAACATTTTCCATTTTCACTATAGCCTATATGCTTTTTTAAATCCTCTACACCATATAATATTTCTTCAGCATTAAAATTGTCACTTTCCAGCTGTTCAATATTTTTTTCAGCTCTTTCATTTTCTGAAATACAATCCTCCAACTTTAATTCTGATTTAATATTTTCAGCCTTTGTAATTGTACTATCTAAAACAGCCTTTGTGTTTTCACCCTTTGAAATACTTTCTTCCAAACTGGATTTCGCACTTTCAGCAAGGGTAATTTTTTCAACCAAAGTATCAATACTCTTTTTAGCATTTTCTATTTTTTCCTTAACTTCTTCATAAAGAGCCTGTGCTGTTTGTCTATCTTCTTTACACTTTTCAGCAAGTACATTAATCTCACTAATTTTTCTACTTAGTTCATCTGACTTTGTTTCAAAATCTGTAATTTTATTTTCAACAGCTGTTTCACTATCACTTATATTCTGTTCGTATTCAGCCAATAAAGATTTACAGTTTAACCAATCCTCCTCTATGGAATTAAGTTTCACCATAATTTCACTGTAAAGAGAATTTGATGCTTCCGTTGGCACAAGTCCACCCTCTGCCCCTGAATCATTTACAGTTACTTTTACTGGATTTGTGACTAATAAATTTCCACCTGTAAGAGAAATTTCAATAGTTCCAGCATTTTCAAGAACCTCCCATGGCACAGTACACTTTCCACTTTTTAAAGTTACGTGAAAAAGTTTTTCATCTTTCTTAAACTGTGCCACCAGTGGAGAAATGTTGTACCAACTGTGGTTTAATATAAATTCTGCCTCCATATAGTTCCTTACGCCACTATAAACAGGCTTGATTTCAAGGCGAATTAATTTCTGTCCTTTCGCCATAAATTTTAAAGTTTCCATTAAAAAACCTCCCGTATATTATTTTGATGATTTCGTCATCAATAATAATATACAGGAGGTACCATGACATTTCGTGACATATTTTTTATCTATTTGCATAAGTAAGTTTTTCCCACTTACCACTTACAAATCTGTAGACAAAGAATATTACTCTGAAAATCCAATCTATAATCATAGCAATCCATACGCCTATTGCACCCATACCAAAATACTGACCAATAATATAACTAAATACTATTCGGAACATACACATTGAAAATATGGATACAACCATTGTGTATTTTACATCATTACAAGCTCTCAAAGCATTTGGCAATACAAATGATAATGGCCAAAGTAAAATAGCACAGCCATTATGTATACAAATAAGTATAAAAGCCAAACTTCTGGTTTCATCAGAAAGAGAGAATATCTTTAATATCCAAGGCAAAGTCAAAAGTATAGTAGAATTTACGCAAATTGTAAGAATATAAGCTATTTTCAAAAGCTTTTTAGTGTACAATCTTACTTGCTTTAAATCACCAGCACCTACACATTGACCTACTACGGTTATCATAGCAAGGGATATTGCTTGACCACACAATGTACCCATACCGTCAATACTGTTTGCTACGGCATTGGCTGCAATCTGTACTGTACCAAATGTAGAAATGATACTTACTACAATAATTCTACCAAACTGGAAAATACCGTTTTCCATACCACTAGGTATAGCTATATATAATATTCTCCTTATCATACCAAACTCTGGTTTGAAATTTTGGTGGTCTACATATACAACATTCTTTTTATTTCTTATAAGTACAAGCATTATAATAGCTGCAATAAATCTTGAAACCAAAGAAGGAATTGCAACACCTTCAACACCCATTTTAAACACAAAAATCAAAATGGCATTACCACAAATGTTTATAACATTCATAAGTATTGAAACTTTCATAGATATTGCTGAATTACCCATTGACCTAAAGAGAGCAGCACAGGAATTATAAAGTGCTAAGAAAGGATAAGACGCAGATGAAATGAGAAAATACAACATTGCATTGTGCATTACATCATTATCTATACTACCAAAAAGAATCCTTAAAATATGTCTGTTAAATATAAGACAGCCAGCCATAATAACAATAGAAAGTGTTATGGCTACAATAATAAGTTGTTTAGCAGATTTTCTCGCTTCTTCGTAGTGTCTTGCTCCTATACATTGGGCAGTAACAACTGCACCACCTGTTGCCAAGGCAGCAAAAATGGCAATCATAAGGTTATTAATCATATCTACAAGGGAAACACCAGAAATGGCAGCTTCACCTACATTAGACACCATCATAACGTCAGATAAACCAACAGTTACAGCCAAAACCTGTTCTACTAAAAGTGGAATTATAAGAGCTTTTAAAGCTGATTTACTAAAAATTTCTTTGTTTTCCATTTTTATACCTTTTTACACCTTCGTAAATTTTTTGTATTATAAGTTTAACATAACTTTACAAAAATTATTTCACAAAAATAATAATGACTAGCAAAAAGCTTTTGTACTTAATGCTAGTCACTTAATTTTTATCTTCTTCTTATGCCACTATAAATGCCATTTACAAAAACATAGTTATCTCTTATTCTTCTATATTTTGGTCTTCGTGTAAGGAAAATTTCGTTTAAAACAAGTGCCTCAACTAACATATTTAGAATATTATTTCTGGAAAAATCCTCATATCCTTCAAACTCAAGAATTATTTCTTCTACATCATCAAAATCCTTTTTCATTTCATCCATAACCTGATTAATAATCTGGGCTAAAGTTTCTCTGGTAATGCCGTCATCAGAATACACCGGACTCCCTTCATATTCATACTTATTCATAATTTTCTGAATATAACTGTCAATTTTACTATTTATTTTGCTATAAAGAGCCTTTACAATTTTGGACTCGCTTTCTGTAATGTCACACACTTTTCTATTTTTTGTTTTTTCATTACTACTCTTTCCCTTTTCAGAATCATAAAGAGGAATATTTTTCATCATTTCCTGAACTGTAATTTTTCTACTTTCATATGGATAACTATATATACTGTCATAGCCTACTGTACTACCAAAAATCATATTGACCTCCACAGAATTATATATATATACTATGTTAAACCATAAAAAAAGTGAAAAAGCAAAAATGCCTTCTAAGATTTTAACCATCATAGAAAGCATTTCACAATCATTTAATTATTATACCAACCTAGCTGTTCATTATCCAAATTGATATTTATTTGTTTTGTTTCGCAATATTCTTCAAGACCGTGAGTACCAAGTTCTCTGCCTATACCACTCATCTTGTAACCACCCCAAGGTGCTTCACAGAATGCAGGGTTATAGCAGTTAATCCAAGTAATACCGGCTCTGATTTCCTTAATTACTCTTAAAGCCTTTGCTCCGGCATTAGTAAATACTGCACCGGCAAGACCATAATCAGTATCATTAGCTAAATCAATGGCTTCCTGTTCTGTTTCGAAAGTCTGTATAGTAACTACAGGTCCAAAAATTTCTTCTCTGACTATTCTCATATCACTTGTGCAATTATCGAATATAGTTGGTTTTACAAAGAAGCCCTTTCCACATTCGCCTTCTGTGTATCTATATCCACCACATACAAGAGTTGCTCCTTCGCTCTTACCAAGCTCTACGTACTTAAGAACGTCATTCATATGCTTTTCAGATACCAAAGGTCCCATATCGTAATTTTCAAGAGAATTGCCAATAGTCATTTTTTCTGCTCTTTCAGCAAATCGCTTAACAAACTTATCCTTAATAGATTTTTCTATAATAATTCTTGAACCGGCACAGCATACTTCACCTTGATTGAAGAATATTCCAAGCATAGCCCATTCAACAGCCTTTTCGATGTCAACATCAGCAAAAATTACATTTGGAGATTTTCCACCAAGTTCAAGACCTATTCGCTTAACATTAGATGCAGCTGCTCTCATAATACTCTGACCAACAGCTGTACTGCCTGTAAATGTAAGCATATCTACATCTTTGCTTTCTGCAAGATAATTGCCTAAAGAACCACCTGGTCCAATAATCAAGTTTACTGTACCTGCCGGCAAACCAACTTTATCAAAAATTTTAAACATTTTGATAGTTGATAATACAGTTTCAGAACTAGGCTTAAAAATAATGCAATTACCAGCTGCCAATGCTGGTGCTAACTTCCAAACTCCCATAAGGAAAGGGAAATTCCAAGGTGTTATTAATGCACATACACCTACCGGTTCTGTAACACTATATGAGTGCATTCTGCCAAAATTAGAATTAACTTCATACACTCCACCTGTAGGAGTTCTTATAAGTCCGGCATAATATCTGAAACAATGTACAGCATCATCTACATCTGCCTCAGCCTCTCTTAAAGGCTTGCCATTGTCCATAGACTCTATTTTAGCTATTTCTTCTGCTTGCTTTTCTACTTCATCAGCTATTTTTAACAAGATGTCAGCTCTTTCCTGAGCACTCATATCTCGCCACGCTCTTGTAACATAAAAAGCATTTTTTGCAGAAGCCACAGCACTTTTTACATCATCTAAATTATTTTCCTTAACAACTGCTATAACCTCTCCATTAGACGGATTAACAGCCTTTAATTCTTTATCTGAATTGCCGTCTACCCAGCAACCATTAATATATGTTTTCTTATACTCCATATAACCACCAATCCTATTCATACATAGTTTTGTATAGCTTTTTAAAGTCCTCAATGTCGACTTCTCGTTTATTATCCGGTGTAGCTGCATCATTTAATGCCTCTCTAGCTAAGGCATCTATATCCTCTTCATTAACATTAATATCTTTCAATTTGTGAGGTAATCCTGCTACACTGTTAAATGTGTTAATAAGTTCTATACATCTTTCTGTAGCTGCTTCGCTACCATATCTTTCATCAAATTCATGGTCAAAAGCCTTTGCAAGTGTTACCATCTTGTCTTCACAAGCAACAGAATTGAACTTTAATACATAAGGTAAAATCAAGGCATTAGCTACGCCATGAGGTACATCATAAAATGCACTTAATGGGTGAGCCATTGAATGAACTATACCAAGTCCAACATTTGTGAAACTCATACCTGCCATATACTGTGCCATAGCAAGTGCCTTTCTTGCTTCTAAGTCATTTAAGTTCTTTATTACCTTCAAAAAGTTAGCTGAAATAAGGCTTACTGCCTTTAATGACAACATTTCTGAAAAATCAAAAGCACCTTTTGACAAATATGACTCTACAGCGTGTGTAAGTGCGTCCATAGCTGTAGCAGCAGTCATTTTTAAAGGTAAACTTGCCATAATGTCTGTATCCAATATAGCCACAACCGGCACAACCATTGAATCCATACAAGCCATTTTACGTTTTTGCTCTGTATTAGTTATAACATAATCCATTGTAGTTTCTGAACCTGTTCCTGCTGTTGTAGGTACAGCTATAATAGGCATTGGAGGATTTTTACTCTTGTCCACACCCTCTAATGATACTACATCATAGTTATCCGGATTATTAGCTATAACAGCAATAGCCTTTGCTGTATCTATAACAGAACCACCACCTACAGCAATTATAAAGTCAGCCCCTGATGCTTTCAGCTTATCAAGTCCTGTATGTACATTAGCGATAGTAGGATTAGGTTTAACTTCATCATCTATTTCATAAGAAATACCACCATCTTTAAGTACATTTTCAATTTTTTCTGCAACACCACATTTAACCAGCATTGCATCTGTAACAACTAAAGCCTTATTAAATTTTCTCTTTTTTATTTCTGTAATAATTTCTTTACGTGCATATTCTCCAAAATATGACGTACCTGTATATACCATTCTCTCTATACTCATAGAATAGACTTCCTTTCTAATATAATTAATATTGCCATATACCATCATTTATATTTCGGCAACGGAAAATATAAGATTACATTCCTTTTAGGTCTATATATTATCCATATACAATACTCAATACAATACTCGTTTTTTCATATATTCACTCACATTACTCATCATTAGAATGAGCATATAAAAGTTCATTAATGTCTTTTCTCAACTTAATAAACTCTGGTGTATCCTTTAACTCCAAGCCTCTCTTGTGTGTTAAGTATACATTGACTTCTTTAACGACCTTACCTGGTCTAGCTGACATAACATAAATCTTGTTTGCTAAGAAAACAGCCTCATCAATATCGTGGGTAATGAACACAACTGTTGGGTGGTCCTGCTCCCATATTTCTCTCATAAGCAACTGCATCATAGATTTAGTATGAGGGTCAAGAGCACCAAAAGGTTCGTCCATTAACAATACTTCAGGCTGATTAGCAAGAGCTCTTGCTATGGCAACTCTCTGCTTCATACCACCGGATAATTCCTTTGGATATGATTTTGCAAATTTTCTCAATCCAATAATATCAAGGTATCTGTCTGCTATTCTCTGCTGTTCGTCCTTTGGCAATTTCTTTATTCTAAGACCAAATTTAATGTTGTCTTCAACATTCATCCAAGGGAAAAGAGTATAGCTCTGGAATACCATACCTCTGTCAGGTCCAGGACCTGTTACCGGTGTATCGTTTACCACAATATCTCCCTTAGTAGGAAAATCCAAACCGGCAAGCATTCTAAGTAAAGTTGATTTACCACAACCAGAAGGACCTACTATACATACAAAGTCATTATCCTGAATGTCTATTGATACATCATCAATGGCCTTTGTTGACTTTTTGCCATTTGTGTAAACCTTATCAATATGGCTTACTATAATTTTACTACTGGCAACATGAGCCTCTAAGGGTGAACCAGAATTTGAAATAATATTTTGTTTTTTCATACTTTACATCTCCTTTATTCAGCCCATGGGAACATCCTTTTAATCGCAAAGGCAAAAATTCTGTCTGTAATAAGACCAAGTACACCTATTACAAGAATACCGGAAAAAATACTTTCAGTATGTAAGAATCTCTGTGCCTTTAAAATAGAGTAACCTAAACCTGAATTAGATGCTACAAGTTCGGCTACAGTAAGGTATGTCCAGCCCCAACCAATCATCATTCTCAATGTAAGCATCATATTAGGTGCCATAGCTGGTATTAATACCTTTGTAATAGTTGTAAATCGTGTTGTACCTAATGTATAACTTGCTGAAAGCAAATCATCAGATACAGCTCTTGCATTATCGGCTACCATAAGTACCATCTGGAAGAAACAACCAAGGAATACAATACTTATTTTAGCTCCTTCACCAATACCACACCATACCATTACAAGTGGTACAAATGCTGGCACTGGCATATAACGAATAAATTCACAAATAGGAGTTACTACTGCATCTACTCTTTTAAAGCTACCTGCAAGTATACCGAGAGGTACACCAATAACTACAGCAATAACAAAGCCCATTGTAATTCTGAAAATACTCCAGCCCATATTAGCCCACAATGAACCATCTTTAGCACAACTTACTATGTCATTGAGTACCTTTAATGGAGATGGTAAGAAAAGTTCCTTTACCATACCACTTCCACTTAGTCCTCCCCACAGAGCAAATATCACTACAAATGTCATTATCATTGATATGGTATAACATCGCTTTGATATATCTTTTCTAAGACGGAAATCGCCTTTACTCTTTTTCATACTAAAACCTCCAATTATATAAGGGCATCCTCATCTGTTTCTCCTGTATGTATTCTTATACAGCTATCTACAGGTGTAACAAAGATTTTACCGTCGCCCTCTGCACCATGGCTGTTGACAGAAAGAATAACGTCAATTAATTCGTCAAGTCTATCATCTGTTACTACTATATTAATCATCTTTTTAGCTACAAAAGTTCTTGAATAAATTTTGTCATCAGCTTCACTGTTGCCTTCGCCTGTAGTAAAACTAACGTGTTCTTTACCTCTGCCAAGAACCTCTTTTGTATTCATAGCAAAAAATCTTTTTTCATTAAGTGCTTCCTTTGTCTTGAAATAACAATTGGGTCTTAAAAATACAATAACATTTTTCATATCCAATTCCTCCTTATAGCTCTGCCTTTCCTGAGCTTACAGTAATCGCTTTTTCTACCGGTAAAATGAAAATCTTACCATCACCAAATGAACCGCCATCACTTGTTCTTGAATACTTAATAATAATGTCTGTTACCTTGTTTACATTTTCGTCTTCAACTACTAACATAATAAGTTCCTTTGGAATTTCATCATAGTAAACATCAGATACTTTTAAACCTCTCTGCTTACCTCTGCCTAAAATACCATATCTTGTAGTTGCTCTAAAACCAGCCTCACATAATTCATTTAAAACCTCATCACACTTTTCAGGTCTTACAATAGCTTTAATCATTTTCATAATAGTTTTCTCCTTTCAATTATACAAAAAGGGCGTCGACTTTAATAAGCCGACGCCCTCGTCTTTTTGTTTTCCTTATGGTGCTATTATATATTTATGCCTTTAAAATATCAATGTATTTTAGCTATAATCATTCTTGTGCATTATGCACATATCAGTTTTTTCGACTATTTCTAAAATCCAATATTATAAATGCCAATTTAAGTTCAAGACAGACAGATAAATCATCTAAATCTACATTCAATATTTTTTCTATCTTATCAAGACGGTATCGCATTGTATTACGGTGAATAAACAAAAGTTCAGCCGTAGCATTGGAATTACAATTATTTTCAATATAAGCCCTAAGGGTATTACATAATTCACTATCCTGAACCTTGTCTGCCTCTATTAATTTGCCTAATTTATCATTTATGTAGTTATCCAATGTTCTAGGACTTCTAATCTGAGATATAAGAGAGTGAATACCCATATCATTATAACTTAACACATACTTTTGCTTTTCCATACTTATAAGCTGTAATGCACTTTTAGCTTCTGTATAACTCTCCCTAACATCTGCAAGATATTCATATCCAAGACCAATTCCAATATATGCCTCAATTTCAAAATCCTTACGAATTTTGTCGGCAATCTTTTCAAAGAAGTGAACAACACTATCTCTGCCAAATACATCTAAAGGAAACATAACTACTATAGCTTCAAACTGAGAATAAATGAGCAATTTGTTTATATCATAGTATCTAAATTCATTTTCCACTAAATTCTGTATTCTTTTTATGCTGGCAGGGTCATTTAATCCTACTGTTTTTATAATTGCTATAGACTGTTTACCAGAAATAGTAATGCCATAGTGAGTTGCCCTCTTTGTTACTTCATATTCATTAAAGTTATCCACAAATAATATAGAAGTTAATAACTTTTCACGAGAATGAGTCTCTGACTCCTCCTCTATAAGCCTTTTACAGACAATCTGAGAAAAATCTATTAAGTGCAATTCTACTGAAAGTTCAAATAGTGGCAAATTAAGTTCTTCGCAATAATCAGCTATCTTTTTAGAAATTTGATTTTCATTTATAACTACTGCTGCAATTTTCTTTGGATACATAACCTTTATTATGTCTATAATCTTATTATCATCATCAGTCAGACTTCTATTGGTTATTATAACCATTTCCCCACCGTGAATAAGTTCACTTATATTGTATTCCTCGTCAAGACATTGAACACAATCTGCAAAATATATCCAACTTATGTTATTTCGTATACCATTTGCCCCTGAAATAAGTGTTAGCCCCTTTTTTAGTAACGGAATATTGACTAAATCCTCACAGTTCATATACTTTCCTCCTATTGCTATTTTCTCAATTATATTTCAACAAAATTTTCTAGTCAAGTACATTTTATTGTACTAAACAAAAGCAACAGCTCTTACAGGTGAACCGTCACCGTCTTTTATTTTGAGAGGGAGAAACATAACATTGCTACCTATTGTATTTAATTTTTCAAGATTAATTAAGTTTTCCACAATTAATATATCATTACCTAAGAAAACATTGTGAGCTGATGTTGAATTTTCAGTATATTGTTCTCCTTCAACACAGGTTTTATCTACATTGAGCATATCAACACCCACTGCCTTTATTCCCAAATCTTTTAAATATTGTGCTGATGACTTTGAAATATAAGGATGTTTGTAAAATTCTTCTGTACCGGCTTTATATATCCAGCCTGTGTTAAAAAGCACTATACTTGAATTTTTAATATGTTCTTCAAGGCTATTAAAATCCTCTGGAACAATCTCGTAATAAGGTTTTAAATCAGGAAGATGAACAACAACAGCCTTACCCATACAATTTTTTAAATCTATATTATCAATAGTTTTTCCATTTTTCATAAAGTGTGCAGGAGCATCCATATGAGTGCCGGTATGAGTACCTATATTAAGTTTCATAACACGACAACCGTCTTTTTCCAATGTAATATATTTTGAAAGTTTTGGTTCAGGGTCTCCCGGATAGTAAATCATATTATTTTCTATTAAAATAGATAAATCCACAATTTCTGAGTGCATAATTTTCTCCTTTAAGCATTTTTATTTAAGCCAAAATAACAGACTGATTGTAAAAACCAGTCTGTTATTTCATAAATTTTACTTATTCATTTCAGCATAAACTTCGTCAAAAATAGAGCTATCAAACAAAGAATCGAAGTTATCAGGCTTACTGTCAATTAAGCCATTGTCATATAAAAATTCGCTTAACATTGAAGAACATTTCTTTAATGAAACATAAGTGTCGCCATCTTTAAATGCCTCAGCATTTTCGTCCATGGTTCTTACGGCACAACCTTCCATAAGTGTCTTAAATTCTTCTGGTGAAACTTCAGCACCTGAAGAAACATCTTTGGCAAATTCATCAAATTTGTTCTCATAACCGTCACGAGCATTAAACCATGCTTTCATAACCTTTTTGATTTCTTCACGCTTAGTTTTAAGTGCATTGCCATTTGTTGCAAGTACAGCCGGAATTAAGCCTTCATATTCAGCATCTTTTGTACTTGCAAGAATATTTCCCCCAGTTTCTTTCTGAGCCATTGATAATGAAGGCTCCCAGATAGCAGCTGCATCAACCTGTCCACTTATAAAGGCATTTGAAGCATCACCTGTAGACATATTTACCAAATTTACGTCTTTTGTTGTAAGTCCTGCATTTTCAAGGCATTTTAAAAGGAATAAATGGTCACTTCCCCCAAGTTCGATAGCAACATTTTTACCCTTTAAATCCTTAACTGATTTAATATCACTTTTAGCAATAAGACCGTCAGCACCGGCTGAATAATCCTGAACCATAATTACTTTAGTATCAGCACCCCTTACATAAGCAGGGATAATATCAGCAAGAGCTGGAACAAAAAGGTCAATTTTTCCTGAATTAAGTGCATTCAAGCCGTCAGAATAGTTTGAGAACAATTTAACTTCTACATCAACACCCTGTTCCTTAAAATATCCCATTTTGTCTACAGCAAGCCACCAATAACTTCCTGGCCAATCGTTAATACCTAACACTACCTTCTGACCCTTTGAATCATTAGCATTTGCTGTACTTTCTCCTGTCTGTGAACTACTTGCTCCACAGGCTGATAAAGAAATACTCATAATCATTGTCATTAAAAGTGCAAGTAATTTTTTCTTCATTATGTAGTCCTCCTTTTAGGGGTAAATTATACATTTTTATTTTTCAGCAGCAATCTTTTCAACAAATGTATTATTAATCATATCGCCACAATCTTTATCCTTGTTCTTAAGTACGCCAAGTTCATACATAAAATCTCTTATAGTATTCTGTGTATAACCCCAGTATGAATAATCTTCTGCTGGAGTGAATGCAGTTTTAACAGAAGAAGGGTCAGTAATAATAAGACCTTCGATTTCTTTCTTAAATTCTTCTTCGCCTACACCAAGCTTATCACCCATAAACTTATTTGCTTCGTCAGGATTACTCTTCCAGTATTCAACAGCATCGAAGAAACCTCTTACAACAGCCTCTACAACATCAGGATTTTCTTCACATAACTTGTTAGATGTACATAATACATCAGTAATTAAGTTAGGGTTATCAGAAGATGAATACAACTTAGTACCACCACTTGCAATAGCCTGAGAGAAGTATGGGTCCCAAATACAAGCAGCATCACACTGACCGGCTACAAAAGCTGTACCAGATTCCTGAATAGACATATCTACAATGTTTACATCTTTTTCAGTCATTCCGTTTTCTGCAAGTAAAGTAAGTAAAAACATATGGTCAACACTGTAAAGCTGAGTTGCAATACTCTTTCCCTTTAAATCCTTTACAGACTTAATATCAGACTTAGCTACAAGACCTTCACTACCATTAGACTTGTCTGTTTCCAATACTACTGCAATATCTCCACCCTGGAAATATGGTGCAACAGTTTCTGATGAAGCAAATGTACAAAAATCAATCTGTCCACCTACAAAAGCATTTGTACTTTCTGTAGTAGATGAGAAATCCTGAATTTTAACCTTAACGCCTTCTTTATCAAAAAATCCCTTTTCATTTGCTAAATAAAAGAACATATTTGTAGGCCATGAAGTTGTACCAATTGTTACTTCAGGAACTTTTCCATCAGACTTTGCAGTATCACCTGTTGAACTTGCTCCACAACCTGTAAAACCTAATACCATCGTTGCACTTAATAATAATGCCAATAATCTTTTCATATATTTTCCTCCATTCTTTACTTTCTGTCATACATAAGATACATAAGGTCCATTGCAATATTAGCTGCCGCAAGTGATGTAATTTCACTATGGTCATAAGCTGGAAGAACCTCAACTAAGTCAGCAGCAACTACATTAATACCCTTAAGATTGTATAAAAGTTTTCTAACCTGAGCTGAAGATGGACCACCAATAACCGGTGTACCAGTACCTGGTGCAGCAGATGGGTCAAGAGCATCAATATCAAAAGTAATATATACTGGCATATCCCCTACAATTTTCTTTAGCTTTTCAGCAAGTTCCTTCATATCCATAAATACAGCATCCTGAGCATAGAAAATATTGTAACCACATTCTGTCATTTCTGTACGGATAAATACCTGAGCAGACTTAGATGGGTCAATACAACCCTCAGCCTGTAAATCATAAGCAAAATTAGCATGAGAAATATTGCCATCTGTACTTGGTGTACTATCCTGATGTGAATCAAAATGGAGTAATGCTAACTTGCCAAACTTTTCACTAGCTGCTCTAACCATACCATAAGGAATTGTATGGTCACCACCTAATGTAAGTAACTTGCTGCCAGAAGCAAAAATCTTCTTTGCATTTTCGTAAGTTTCTTCAAGCATAACCTTTGTAGTGTTAGCACCTACATAGTAACCAACATCACCATAATCAACTATATTGGCTTCATCAGCAATCTTGTATCCCCATGGGTAACCAAAACAGTTTGTCAACTGTGAACTAAGTCTTATTGCTCTAGGACCAGACCTTGCACCTGGACGGTTTGTAACGCCACTATCAAAAGGTACACCCATAATTGTAATATCTACATCGTCTTTTAATTCTCTAGTTACAGGGTAAAGATTAAAACTTGGTATTCCTGCATAATGTAAATGTTTCTGTACTTCATATTCCATATAAACTCCTCCAATCATGCCAACACAAAAAATAAAAGGCGTCTGAACGACTTATTCGTCATTCAAACGCCTTTGTTTAACTTGTTAATACAATACCTCTTTTTTACAAAAATGTAAATGTATCGTAAGAACATTATTTTTTGTGCATAGATTACAATGAGGTAGGATTGTATATTGACAGCAAAGCAACTGTAATTATTTCAGTTATAATCTTTTTTTAATCATATATAAGTTATATAAACATCTATAAAATTTTCATCTCATCAATTAATGCTTTTCTTCTTTTATATTTATTTCTCCATTCATTAGCAATTTTATCAACTACTTCATCCCCACCAACATATCCTTTCATTTTTACAAGAACTTTGATAATTTGTTTATATTTTTTTCTATCACTTACCATTTTAATTTCATCATTAATAATATTTACATATTTTTTTAGCAATCTTTCAGGATATAGTTTTTTTAATGTTTCCTCATATAAATCCACTGTATATATACTCACTCTATCCTGTTCAATATAACTCATAAACCTATCATACAATTTTTCAATGTAGTAAAATTCATGCAGTATTAAACTACAGGATTTTAATTCAAAAACTTTTTCCCTTTGTATAAGCCATTCTTTATTATTGTAAGTAGATTTTAATTCATTATAAACATCTATTGTTGCTGTACCATCATCTTTTAATTCATTCCACAATATATTTTGATATTCAACTTTATTATCTGTAATCTTATATACTTCTTTTAATTTTTCTCTTATTTCTTTATTTTGATTATCACTTTCACGTAAAACTTCTATTGCCCTATTATAATTTCTATTTTCTATAAGCCTGTCAGCAAACATTACACAGATTTCAGGCATAAACTTATTTTCTGTATAAAATTTCTCTATTTCATTATCCGGCAAATTAAGTTCTTCCATTATTTTTAACTTTGCAGATAAAATAATTTTAAAGTAAAATTGACTAAAACTGTCTTCTTTATCTCCTGATAAACTTTTAATTCTTGAATTAACAATTTTCAGTATTTCCTTCAACGACTTTTCAGACTTAAATTGATTAAATAATAATCTATCCAAAAATCCCTTATAATAGCCATATTCATCATTATTATTATCTATTTCATAGACAACATCTTGGAATATTTTTTCTTCTTCTTTTTCACTACATAAACGAATTACTAATGATATTATTTCCTCACATCTCGAATAAATCCCCATAATTACACCATCAGAATCATCAATGTCATATTCTGTAAAAGAACTTGCCAAATGTAATATTAATTTAACAGCTTCAATATATCTCTGTAATTCTATTAAAGGCTCTATTTTTCTATCAATAAAATCATTTAATTCATTCCATAAAATACTAGACTCATCATACCCTATGTATTCATCATCTGAATTTTCGTAAAATATGCAATCTATACTTTCTTTTAAATTTTCAATATTAATATTGTCATCTTCATTATTTATATATTTCAAAAAACTTCTTCTTGCACTACTATTATTTTCCAATAAGTATTTCAATACATCTTTTAAAATTTCTTCATCAAGGCTATCTATTAATTTATCTATCCTATAATCATCATCAATAACGTTATTATATTCCTCGTCACATTCGTATAGATAATATTCATAGTATTCATCATCATCTTCATCATAATATTCGTCATCGTATTTATCATCAATACATATATCTCCACCTAATACTTTAAATAATAAAGCAGCCATATGTTTACACTTTTTTTGACCTTTTGCATATGGACAATCACAACTTAATTTCCCAACATTTTCACCATCAATTTCAGCAGAAACATTATATTCTTCAGTACCCTTTACTTTTCCATATACTGTATTACTATCCCAATGAATATCTTTAACATTTCCACTTTCGAAATATTCATAACCCCGTTCCAATATAACTTTCTTAAATAAATCCATCCACATATTAATCTCTATCATATATTCCTCTAATTCTACAATAATAATTTTTACAAAAAACAATTAAATTTAGCCTAACATAATTTTTAAATAATTACAAGAATAATAATAAATTTTAAATATTATCAGAATATTTAGATTTGCAAAACTGCTAAAGGTATATGATAGTAAATAAAGTTGACAGTAATTCAAAAAAAATCTATAATAAATCTACCATATTGAATTGAAAGGGAAAATTTTATGAAAGATACAGCTAAAGAAATGGCAAAAAGATTAATTATTGATAGCATATGGAAAAGTGCAAACTTGGAAGGTCTTGGAACAACATATCCAAAAACATATGCTATTTTAGCCAATGCTCCAACAAATACAAGAGCAGAAGAAGTAATCTTTATTATAAATATGAAAGAGGCTTGGCAATTTCTTTTAGATAATTTAGACTGTCCAAACAATTTAGAAATTTTACTAGAATACAATAAAATTGTTGGTAATTTATTATTTTATGATATTTTTCTCCCAAAGAAGCCTATTGTTAACAATATATTTAATGATATGGTTAATAAGTTAAACCAAATTGACAATCCTGAAGAAAAGGCACTTCAATATTTCTGTTTCGTTGCAAAATCAAAGATGTTTATAAACGGAAATAGGAGAGTTGCACAGCTTATTGCAAATAAAATATTAATTGAAAATAATATTGGTATTTTTCAAGTACCAATAGATAATTTAGAAACTTTTAGGGACTTATTGATAAATTTATACAAAACAAATAACAACAATGACGTAATTTCTTTTATGAAAAAATATTGCATTAAAAGAGTGCGAAATTAATAATTTTAATGTTAAAATAGAAATTTGTACATTAGCCAAAATTAAGATTTAATTTCAGATTACATTGCTTTAATTTCTTAAAAATTATATTGTCTAAATTATTATGCTCTATAAATTTTCCCTAATACAAATTATAAACTAAATTTGAGATTTAATGTCATATATATCCTATTACTTCTATTTTTAACATATATTATTATTTTTTACTCTATGTTCTTATCTATTCTGTAATGTATCTTCTTATAATATACAGTTTTCTTTATTTTCAATTTATGACTTGTCATTTGCACATCATAGATTTATTTTTAAAATTAAATATCTCTAAGTTATCGGTTCTGTAATTTTTTTATTAAAGGATACATATTTTCTCTATCAAAATCTTTTATTATCTATTAAACATAACAATTGAAAAAAATTTATAAATTTATTAGATAAAGATTACGAAAATATCTCTGAATACATGGAAACTGAATGTATTAACAATAAAATCAAAGCCATAAAATGACTTAGTTGATATAAAAAATAAAATGTATGAGCAATTATACATTTCCAAAAACTTATGTTTTAGTTCAAAACCACACCATTTGGTAAAGAACCATAATTATACATAGCAAAAAGTCCGTAACCATTTCGATTACAGACTTAACTGAGTTGCGGGGGCCGGATTTGAACCAACGACCTTCGGGTTATGAGCCCGACGAGCTACCAGGCTGCTCTACCCCGCGATAATATAATGGATGGAGAAGGATTCGAACCTTCGAAAGCTGAGCTAACAGATTTACAGTCTGCCCCCTTTGGCCACTCGGGAACCC
>UQYD01000031.1 GCA_900545305.1 uncultured Eubacterium sp. | reverse complement strand
AAATTGAACCTTTTGTTGGTTCTGCAACTTGTCTTTGTGGTTCTATCAGAGACCCACTTTCAGGTAGAAGTTATGTATATCAGGCAATGAGAGTAACAGGTGCTGGCGACCCAACTGTTCCAGTGGCTGATACATTACAGGGTAAGCTCCCTCAGAGAAAGATTGTTACATCTGCTGCTCATGGTTATAGCTCTTATGGTAACCAGATTGGTCTTGCAACTGGTCAGGTAGCTGAAATCTACGATGAAGGCTATGTAGCAAAGAGAATGGAAATTGGTGCAGTTATTGCTGCAGCTAAGAAAGAAAATGTAATAAGAGAACGTCCAGATGCTGGCGATATTATTATTCTTACTGGTGGTCGCACAGGTCGTGACGGTTGTGGTGGTGCAACTGGTTCTTCTAAGGAACACGATGAGGACTCTATTCTTACTTGTGGTGCAGAAGTACAGAAAGGTAATGCACCTACAGAAAGAAAGTTACAGAGATTATTTAGAAATCCAGAAGTAAGCAAGATGATTAGACGTTGTAATGACTTTGGTGCAGGTGGTGTATCTGTTGCCATTGGTGAACTTGCAGACGGTCTTGAAATTAATCTTGACTTAGTTCCAAAGAAATATGAAGGTCTTGACGGTACAGAACTTGCTATTTCAGAATCTCAGGAAAGAATGGCAGTTGTTGTAAAGGCTGACAAGGCTGATAGTTTCATTAAATATGCTAATGAAGAAAACCTTGAGGCTACAGTTGTAGCAAAGATTACAGATGACAGAAGATTAAAGATGTTCTGGAATGGAAATGATATTGTAAATATTTCAAGAGATTTCCTCGATACAAATGGTGCTGTTCAGAACACAGATATTTATGTTGAAGAACCGGCAAATAAGCCAGAAAAGATTGAAAATAAGTCTGACTTAAAGGCTCAGTGGCTTGAAAATCTTTCACAGCTTAATGTAGCTTGTCAGAAGGGCCTTGTTGAAAGATTTGACTCAACAATTGGTGCTGGTACAATTCTTATGCCTTTTGGTGGTAAGAATCAGATGACACCTGCTGAAGTTATGGCAGCAAAAATCCCATTATTAAAGGGTGAAACAACTACTGGTACATTAATGAGTTATGGTTATAATCCTACTGTAGCAAAATGGAGTCCATTCCATAGTGCAGTTTATGCAGTTATTGAATCAGTTGCTAAGATTGTAGCTGGTGGTGGTGATTACGATAGCGTAAGACTTACTTTCCAGGAATATTTTGAAAGACTTGGCGAAGACTCTCATAGATGGGGTAAGCCATTTAGTGCTTTACTTGGTGCTTATCTTGCACAGATGGAACTTGGTACAGCTGCTATTGGTGGTAAGGACAGTATGTCTGGTACATTTAAGGATTTAGATGTTCCTCCAACACTTGTATCTTTTGCTGTTGACCCAGTTAAGATGTACAATGTTATTTCACCAGAATTCAAGAATGCTGGTAATACAATCGTTAAGGTTAATGTTTCTTATGATGAAAATGATTTACCTGTATTTGATGAACTTAAGAAGAATTTTGCTAAGATTAGTGAACTTGTAAAAGAAGGTAAGATTGTTTCTGCTGCTACAATAGGTGTTGGTGGTATTGCTGCTGCTGTTACTAAGATGGCTTTTGGTAACGATATTGGTGCTGTAATTAACGAAGAAGATTTATTTAATTACAACTATGGTAGCTTTGTTCTCGAATTAGCTTGTGATAAGGCAGAAGCTGAAAAACTTTTTGCTGGTTATAATTTTGCAGTTATTGGTAATACTACTTCAGAAAAGAATATTGTGGCTAATGGTGTTACTATTGACCTTGATGAAGCACTTAATGTATGGATTAAGCCTCTTGAAAAGATATTCCCAACAAAGTATCTTGAAGATGTGAAGAAGGCTGACATTGAAATTAAACCATTTAATGTTGTTGAAAAGAAATTCTCAGGTAAGGGTATAGCAGCTCCTAGAGTTCTTATACCTGTATTCCCTGGTAATAACTGTGAATACGATACAAAGAGAGCTTTTGAAAAGGCTGGTGCAGTTGCAGATACTTTAGTAGTTACAAACCTTAAGACACAGTGGCTTGAAGAATCTATTGATAAGATGGTTGATATGATTCATAATAGTCAGATTATTATGATTCCTGGTGGCTTTAGTGCCGGTGATGAACCAGAAGGTTCTGGTAAGTTTATTGCTGCTGTATTTAGAAATCCAAAGGTTAAAGAAGCTGTTATGGACTTACTTAAGAACAGAGATGGTCTTATGCTTGGTATTTGTAATGGTTTCCAGGCTCTTATTAAGCTTGGTCTTGTACCATTTGGTGAAATTAGAGATATGGAAGAAAATAGCCCAACTCTTACATTCAACACTATTGGTAGACATATTTCTTGCCTTGCTGATACTAAGATTGTTTCTAACAAGTCACCATGGCTTTGGAATAGTAATGTAGGCGATATCCATAAGGTTGCTTTCTCTCATGGCGAAGGTAGATTTATGGCTGATGAAGCTGTTATTAAGGCTTTAGCTGAAAATAATCAGATTGCAACTCAGTATGTTGACCCTAATGGAAATCCTACATTTGACATTAGATATAATCCTAATGGTTCATTATATGCTATTGAAGGTATTACAAGCCCAGATGGTAGAGTATTAGGTAAGATGGGTCATTCAGAAAGAATGGGCGACGGAGTATTTAAGAATGTTCCTGGCGAAAAGGACCAGAAGATATTCCTTTCAGGTGTTCAGTATTTTAAGTAAAATTAGTGTAGTATCGGTAAGTAGCAAGTAAATCCTTGCTACTTGCTGATGTTATGTTAAATATTAACAAAATATGGATATTTATATCTACTAAAATTGGAGGTATTGTTATGAAAGTTGTGAGTCTTGTTGTAAGTAGTTTAGCTTTATTGATAAGTGCTGCTGGATTAGCTATATCTATTGTGTCACTTGTGCATAAAAGTGAAAAAAACAGTCATATTTTGTAAAAAAAGTATTTTAAAATAAAATTGATTGTGATATAATACATTTAAGTTAGGTTGTTATTTGGTATGATGGATTGTAATAGTTTGTTATATTTATAACAATGACTATAAATTTTTTTAATATTTCAGGAGGAATTTAAAATGGTTAAAGTTGCTATTAATGGTTTTGGTCGTATTGGTAGACTTGCTTTCAGACAGATGTTTGCTGCTGAAGGTTACGAAGTTGTTGCTATCAACGACTTAACTGCACCTAGAGTATTAGCTCACTTATTAAAGTACGATTCAACTCAGGGTAAGTTTAATGGTACTGTAGAAGCAAAGGAATCTTCTATCGTTGTTAACGGTAAGGAAATCGAAATCTACAAGGAAGCTGATGCTTCTAAGCTTCCATGGGGCGACTTAGATGTTGACGTTGTACTCGAATGTACTGGTTTCTACACTTCTAAGGAAAAGGCTTCTGCACACATCACTGCTGGTGCAAAGAAGGTTGTTATTTCTGCTCCTGCTGGTAACGATTTACCAACAATTGTTTACAGCGTAAACGAAAATACATTAACAGCTGATGACAAGATTATTTCTGCTGCTTCTTGTACTACTAACTGCTTAGCTCCTATGGCTAAGGCTCTTAACGAATTTGCTCCAATTCAGGCTGGTATCATGACTACTATTCATGCTTACACTGGTGACCAGATGACTCTTGATGGTCCACAGAGAAAGGGCGATTTAAGAAGATCAAGAGCTGCTGCAGTTAATATCGTTCCTAACTCAACTGGTGCTGCTAAGGCTATCGGTTTAGTTATTCCAGAACTTAACGGTAAGTTAATTGGTTCTGCACAGAGAGTTCCAGTTCCAACTGGTTCTACTACTATCCTTACTGCTGTTGTTAAGGGTACTGATGTAACTGTTGAAGGTATCAATGCTGCTATGAAGGCTGCTCAGTCTGATTCTTTCGGTTACAACGAAGATGAAATCGTTTCTTCTGATATCGTTGGTATCACTTACGGTTCATTATTCGATGCAACTCAGACAATGGTTAACAAGGTTGCTGATGATTTATACGAAGTTCAGGTTGTTTCTTGGTATGATAACGAAAACTCATACACTAGCCAGATGGTTAGAACAATCAAGTTCTTTGCTGAATTAAACTAATTTAAAGTTATATAATATAACTAGAAAAAGCACACATTTTTTGTGTGCTTTTTTGCTGTGAAAAAATGTATTACACATAAATCAAGTATAAATCATTATCACATACAAATAATAAAAGGGTAGCACTATAAATTAATGCTACCCTAAATTTTTGTTTTATTATAATTTAATGAACTGTTATAACAGAAGTTACGTTATAGCCTTTTGCCTTAATATCTTCTACAGCAGCAGTTGCATCAAGGCTACGAACCTTAATAGTAATTTCTGATTTGCCGTTTTCAGATATATCAGTAATATTTCGTATATTAATATTGTGTTGAGCTAAAATACTAGTGATGTCAGCCAAAACACCTACTTTATCTTCAGTAGTAATTGCAATTCTTGTGCCAGTAGCTTTAACCCCCATAATATCAATAAATGCTTTGAATATATCTGTTCTTGTGATGATACCAGCTAAGTAATTATCTCCTTCAACAACAGGAAGTGAACTTATTCTATTTTCTTTCATAATAATTGCAGCATCTTCAATTAATGCGTCTTTATTAATCTTGAAAATACCAGTTTTCATTATATCCTGAACTTTTGTTTTACTTAAAAGATAGTTGATTTCATAAACACTTAAAGAAGTAGCGCTTGAAGGATTTACCTCTGCTAAAAGCTTTTCAGTTACAAGACCAATTAATTTGTTGTCACTATCTACAACTGGGAGCTGAGAATAGTGACCTTCAGTCATAATCTGATAAGCCTTAGAAACAGAGTAATTAGGCATTACAGTAGCAGGGTATCTTGTCATTCTTTCAGAAACATACATAATAAACACCTCCAAAAAATTTATGTATCCTTAACGTAATAATACCACATTTTGCAAAAAATGAAAAGCAGATTTGTAAAAAAACTTCGTTTAAAATGAAATAATTTAGTCGAAATAGACAAAATTATATAATTGTTTATCTATGCTTGTATTAAAATGAAGATTGTTGTATAATAATGAAGATTTGAAATTTTAAATTGAGAGAACAATCCATTGTCAAAATTGTATAAATTTTTTGGATTTGTTTTCATATTTTTCGGAGGTAAAAAAATGAACTCATCAGATTTATTAACTATAAATTGTATGCGTGTGTTGAGTATGGAAGCTATCCAGAAAGCTAATTCTGGTCATCCAGGTATTACTATGGGTGCAGCTCCTATGGCATATGAATTATGGGCACATCATATGAAGCATAACCCTATTAATCCTGAATGGGTAAATAGAGATAGATTTGTATTATCTGCAGGTCATGGTTCAATGATGCTTTATTCTTTATTACACCTTTTTGGTTATAAAGTTTCTATTGATGATATTAAGAATTTTAGACAGTTTGAATCAATTACTCCAGGTCATCCAGAACATGGTGTAACTCCTGGTGTTGATGCAAGTACAGGTCCTCTTGGTCAGGGTTTTGCTAATGCAGTTGGTATGGCTATGGCAGAAACACATCTTGCATCTAAGTTTAATACTGATGAATATAAAGTTGTTGACCACTATACTTATGCACTTTGTGGTGACGGTTGTATGATGGAAGGTATTACTTATGAGGCTGCATCACTTGCTGGTACATTAGGTCTTGGTAAGCTTATTGCATTATATGACTCTAACAATATAACAATTGAAGGTAGCACAGATATTGCATTTACAGAAAATGTAAGACAGAGATTTGATGCTATGAACTGGCATACAGTTTTTGTTGAAGATGGTAATGATATTGATGCTATTGGTAAGGCTATTGAAGAAGCTAAATCTGTTACAGATAAGCCATCACTTATTGAGATTAAGACAACTATCGGTTATGGTTCTCCTAATAAGGCAGGTAGCAACGCATCTCACGGTGCACCTCTTGGTGAAGATGAAGTTAAGGCTACAAAGGCTGCTCTTGGTTGGAAGTATGATGAAAGCTTTGTTGTTCCTGATGAAGTTAAGACTCATATGTCAGAAGTTGTTAAGGAACTTACTAACGACGCAGATAAGTGGGACGAAATGTTCAATGAATATGCAGAAAAGTATCCAGAACTTGCTGATGAATACAAGGCTTGGTTAAATGATGACTTCCTTGGCGATATTGAAAAGGATGATAGTTTCTGGTTAAATACAGAAGAAATGGCTACTCGTCAGTGTTCAGAAAAGATTCTTAATAAGCTTTCAGAAGTAATGCCTAACTTATTTGGTGGTTCTGCTGACTTATCTCCATCTAATAAATCTATTATGAAAAATAGTGATTTCTTCTCTAAGGAAAATAGAGAAGGTAGCAATATCCATTTCGGTATTAGAGAAATAGCTATGACAGCTATGGCAAATGGTATGGCTTTACATGGTGGTTTAAGACCATATATTGCAAGTTTCTTTGTATTCAGTGATTATATGAAGCCTGTTCTTAGAGTTTCTTCAATCACTGGTTTACCGGTAGCTTGTATCTTAACACATGATAGTATTGGTGTAGGTGAAGATGGTCCAACACATCAGCCTATAGAACAGGTTGCTGCTTTAAGAAGTATGCCAAACTTTAACGTATTCAGACCTTGTGATATTAATGAAACTGCTGCTGCATGGTATACTGCTATGAAGAGTAAGCATACTCCAACAGCTATGCTTTATTCTCGTCAGAATACTAAGAATTTAGGTATTGACGGTAGAAAGGCCTTAAAGGGTGGTTACGTTATAAGAGAATCATTTAAGGAAACTCCTGATGTAATTCTTATGGCAACAGGTAGTGAAGTTGGTCTTGTTTATGATGCTTATGATGTATTAAAGGAACAGGGTATATCAGCTCAGGTTGTAAGTATGCCTTGTGTTGAACTTTTTGAAGAACAGTCTGATGAATATAAGGAATCTGTATTACCTCACGCAGTTACTAAGAGAATTGCAGTTGAAGCATCTTCTGACCTTTCTTGGTATAGATACTTAGGTATTGATGGAAAGCTTATTAATATGACTACTTTTGGTAAGTCTGCACCATATAAGAAGCTTTTTGAATACTTTGGCTTTACAGTAGATAACGTAGTAAAGACTACAGTAGATTTATTAAATAAATAAGAGTTTTTAAGGCTGTAATCATTGGGTTACAGCCTTAATTGTAATTCTAAAGTGTGTTTGGAGGTACTTATGGATAAATTAAAAAAACAAATGGATTTCCTTATGGAGATTGATAAATTAAAAAATATATTTAGACAATCTCTTTTATCTGTTGATAATAGACGAGAAAATGATGCTGAACATAGTTGGCACCTTTGTATGTATGCTGTTGTTCTTGAAGAATATGCCCCAGAGGGAACAGACTTGTTAAGAGCTATTAAAATGATGCTTGTTCACGATTTGGTTGAAATATATGCAGGGGATACATATTTATACGATGTTAAGGGTAATGAAACTAAGGCACAGAGAGAGTCTGAAGCAGCTGAAAAGTTATATGCCATTCTTGATAAAGAACAATGCGAAGAATTAAAGGGTTATTGGCTTGAATTTGAGAGAAATGATACTCCAGAAGCTAAGTTTGCAAACAGCCTTGACAGACTTCAACCTATAATGTTAAACTATATTACAAGAGGCGAAAAGTGGCTTGTAAATCATGTAACAAAGGCTCAGGTTATTGAAAGAGGTAGTAAATTAACTAAAGATGCTCATCCAGCACTTCGCAAATTTGTTTTAGACATATTAGATGAAAGTGTTGAAAAAGGCTACTTGTTGCCATAGGAGGCGATTTTGATGAATAGTGAAATTGAAGTTGGTGTTGAGAAAGCTAAGCTTTTAACAGAGGCATTACCATATATAAGAGATTTCCATAATAAAAAGATTGTTGTAAAATTTGGAAGTAGTGTTTTAAAGGATAAAGAAACTCTTGAAAGTGTAGTAGAGGATGTTATACTTTTAAAACTTATAGGTATGGAGCCTATTATAGTTCATAGTGGTAGTGATGAAATTAATCGTTGGCTTAATAATATAGGCAAAAATATACAGTATGTTGAAGATTTCCGAGTTACAGATGAAGAAACTATGGAAGTTATTGAAATGGTATTGGGTAAAATAAATAAAGATTTAGTACAGATTTTTGCAAAAAAAGGAGCAAAAGCTGTTGGTATTTGTGGTAAAGACGGTGAAACTATTAAGGTTGAACCTAAGGTTATTGAAAGTGCTGATATAGGCTATTTTGGTAGTATAAAAGGTATAAACACAGACTTAATTGAGGATTTAATAGCACAAGATTATATTCCTATTATTGCATCAATAGGTGTAAGTGATGACTTTACAAGTTACAACCTTAAAGCTGATGATGTTGCTTGTGCAACAGCTATTGCCCTTAAGGCAGAAAAAATTCTTTTCCTTTCACAGGATGATGGTATAAAGAAAAATAATGATAAAAGCTTACATTCTATGCTCACAGTAAGTGATGCTAAGAATGTTATAAATAGTGGCAGGTTAAATAGTGAAATAGCAATAAAGCTTAATTGTGCTATTCATGCCGTAGAAAATGGAGTTCCTAGAGCACATATATTGGATGGTTCTGTTAAGCATAGTGTTCTTTTGGAATTATTCACAGTATATGGTGTGGGAACTGCTATTGTAAGTGATAATAAAGAATTGTATAATCACGAAAAAGAATATAGAAAATAGAATTTGATAGGAGGTTTAAATATGTATTGTGTAAAGAAAATTCAAGATGATTTGTTTTGGGTAGGTGGTAGTGATAGAAGATTAGCTTTGTTCGAAAATGCTTTTCCTATACCAAGAGGAGTTAGCTACAATTCTTATCTTTTGTTAGATGAAAAAACTGTTTTGTTTGATACTGTTGATGGTGCCATTTTGGATAATTTCTGTGAAAATATAGCTCATGTATTAGATGGCAGAGATTTGGATTATGTATTTGTACATCATATGGAACCTGACCATAGTAGTTCCCTTGAAAGAGTATTAAGAAAGTATCCAAATGCAAAAATTGTTACAAACGCAAAAACAGTTACTTATATTAAGCAGTTCTTTGATTTTGAAAATATAGATGAAAAAATTGTTGTTGTTAAAGAGGGCGAAACTTTCTCTACAGGTAAACATAACTTTGCCTTTGTTTTAGCTCCTATGGTTCATTGGCCAGAGGTAATGGTATCCTTTGATACTACAACAGGTACTCTTTTTTCAGCCGATGCCTTCGGTACATTTGGTGCTATGAATGGTAATATTTTTGCAGACCAGGTAGATTTTGAAAAAGAATGGCTTGACGATGCAAGAAGATATTATACAAATATTGTAGGTAAATATGGTCCACAGGTTAAATCACTTTTAGAAAAAGCCTCTACATTGGATATTAAAATGATTTGTCCTTTACATGGTCCAATTTGGAGAGAAAATATTGGTTGGTACGTTGACAAGTATATGAAATGGGCAACTTATACTCCAGAAGATAAGGCAGTAGTTATTGCTTATGGTTCTGTATATGGAAATACAGAAAATGCAATGAATATTTTAGCTTGTAAACTCGGCGATTTAGGTGTAAGAAATATAAAGATGTATGATGTTTCTAATACACATCCATCTCAGCTTGTTTCAGAAGCTTTTAGGGCATCAAATCTTGTGTTTGCAGCAATTACTTATAATAATGGCATTTTTACAAATATGAAAAATGTGTTGGAAGATTTGAAAAATCACAATATTCAGAACAGAACTGTTGCATTAGTAGAAAATGGTACATGGGGTCCTTTAGCAAATAAGCAGATGAAAGAAATAGTTGAAGGTATGAAAAATATGACTATTCTCAATGAAACGGTTACAATAAAGTCAAGTCTTAAAGAATCTCAAATGGATGCTTTAGATTCTATGGCAAAGGCAATATATGAATCTATGAAGTAATTCTTGTTACGTTTGTTTTACGGCTGTAGAAAATTTTCTATGGCCGTATTTTAGTATTACAGTATTTTATTTGGGAGGTGAAGAAATGCTTTTTAATTCTCTCACTTTTATAATTTTTTTGGCTGTAGTTCTTGTTCTTTATTATACTTTACCACAAAAATTAAAGTGGATAATGCTTTTGATTGCCAGTTGCATATTTTATATGGGGTGGAGAGCTGAATTAATAATTTTAATAGTTATATCTACGCTGTCTAACTGGCTGTTGGCGAGGCTTATATATGATAAACCAGAGAAGAAAAAAGTTTTCTTGATTATAAGTTTAATAATTAATTTTGGATTGCTTTTTGTATTTAAATATATGGTATTTATTAACCATAGTTTTATGTGGCTTTACGATTGTTTTGGTTGGACATATCCAATAAAAGATTTTGATATTGTTTTGCCTATGGGTATTTCTTTTTATACATTTCAGGCTGCTAGTTACACTATTGATGTCTTTTATGGAAAATACAAACCGGAAAGAAATTATTTTAAATTATCATTATTTATAATGTTCTTCCCTCAGTTAGTTGCAGGTCCTATAGAAAGAGCAGACAGGTTGCTTGGTCAGTTGTTTACAAAGCATAAACTTGAATTAGAAAACATATCTCAAGGTGCTAAGTTAATGTTAATGGGCTATTTTAAAAAGATTGTTATTGCCGACAGAGCATCTGTATTGGTAGATACAATATACAATTCACCTCAAGAATATAAGGGTTTGCCACTTGTTGTTGCTACATTGTTTTTTACTGTTCAGATATATTGTGACTTTAGTGGATATACAGATATAGCTAGAGGTGTTGCAAAATTAATGGGTATAGATTTGATGATTAATTTTGATAGACCATATTTTTCAAAGAATATAAAAGAGTTTTGGAGAAGGTGGCATATTTCACTCTCATCTTGGCTGAGAGACTATATCTATATTCCGTTAGGTGGCAGTAGATGTTCATTAATTAAAAAATATAGAAATATTATGATAACATTTTTAGCTAGTGGTTTGTGGCATGGAGCTAATTGGACTTTTGTTCTTTGGGGTGGCTTACACGGACTGTATCAAGTTATAGGTGATTTAAAGAATAAAATTATCCATATAAAAAAGGATTTCTTTGTAATAAATATATTTAGGGTTATAATTTGCTTTGCTTTAGTTGCTTTTGCTTGGATTTTCTTTAGAGCTAATACAATATCAGATGCAATTTATATCGTTAAAAATATATTTGCCGGATGGGAAAATATAACTGATTTACAGTATCTATATGTAACTTTCAATAATATGGGGTTGAAATTATTCGAAATACTTATTTTAAGTATAGCTATATTATTCTTGATATTTACTGAAGTAATTAGCTTTAAATACGATATTCATAAGCTCTTAAACAAAGGTCCTTTTGTTTTTAGGTTTGCTTATTATTATATATTAGCTTGCTTTATTTTTATGATGGGGGTGTTTGCAGGTGGTGGACAATTTATTTACTTCCAATTTTAAGAAAAATATAATTTACGTATTAAAAGGAATTTTATTTTTCTGTGCATTAGTTCCTATGATATTTGTTGTAGGAAATAAATATTCAGCAGCATCTACTGAAAATCAGATAAATAATTATAATGAGAGCCGATGGAATGAATTTTACGATTTGCCTAAAAATAATTTAGATATGGTTTTCTTAGGTTCATCTCATTCCTATTGTACATTTGACCCTGAAAATTTTGATTCTGTTCTTGGCACAAGCAGTTATCAATTGGGTATGCCGTTACAGCATATGGACTCAACTTATTTTACATTGCTTGAAGTTTTAAATTATCAAAAACCTAAAAAAGTAGTTGTAGAAGTGTACTGGGATATGCTTGACGATGAATTTGAATTAACACAGGCAGGCTATTTATTTCAGGTGTTGAGAAATACAGAGTTGGAAAAACAATATATAAAAGAAGTTTTCCCTTTAAGTCAAAAATTAATGTATGATACAGATATATTTAGGTATCAGGCTGATTATTTTGCTTACAGAAATTCAAAGTTTAAGAAAAGTCTTGAGTCTAAATATGGTGTGTATACACCAGCTACTGAAAAACAGGAAGGTGTAGAAAAGTATAGAAGTAAAGGTTATACTTATTGCAATTACAATATGCTTCCAGATGAAATGGACAAGACTAATCAGTTTAAGGGCTTAGACGGAAAGGATTGGAAAATTAATGAAACTCAGAAAAAGTATTTACAAAAATTAATAGATACTTGCAAAGAAAGAGGAATTGAAGTTATTATGACTACAGCCCCAATAGCTCCGGTTTCTTATGATTATATATCAAATTATGAGTGTATTCACGATGTTTTCCAAAAAATAGCTGACGAAAATAATTTAACATATTTGGATTTCAATTTAGTAAATGCTAAAGAGCATATTCTTACTAATGATAATTTCAGAGATGATGCACATTTAAATGATAGTGGTGTGAAAATAGTTGATAAATATATGATAGACCATGGTTATTTAAACTAATTATATAAGTGAAATATAAAAAATACGGCTTTTTGTCGTATTTTTTTATTGCAATAAATTAGGATATGACAAAATTTTCTTAGTGACAAAGGTATAATAACCATTGTTAAAACACTTTTACGTATTGCAAATCTGTAAACAGAATGTATGTATTTGTTGAGGTGGTACTATGGAAACTGTTCTGTACGGAGATTTATTTATTGCTGGGAATAGCCTTGTAAACATAACGATTTTTGTTTTTGTTGGCAAGTTTTTAAGAAAACATATTAACTTATGTAAATATTCTCTTGTAAGTATTGCAATATCTGTACTGTATTTGCTGGCAATATATAAAAATTTTATACTGGCTAGTGTTGTATCTCAGTTGTTAATTATTATAGCAGGAATATTTTTGTTTAAACCTAAAAGTCTATGGGAAATGGTAATTCTGTACTTAATAATAGGATTGTTTAGTTTTTTATCAGTTACGGCTATAAATATACTTATTTACTATACTGGAATAAAAAATGGAAAAATTGTTATTCCAGTGGGAATTTTAATTTCCAATGCTGTAATAAATTTTTCAGCTAAAAATATACATAAAACTAAAAACTATTATGACGTAGAAATAATAAATAACCATAAATCAATTTTAATAAAGGCATTTATGGATACGGGACATAGTCTGATTGAACCTATAAGTAAAAAACCTGTATTGATTGTAGAATACAGAGCTTTAAAGGAGTTAATACCATTAAAGCTTAGAATGTTGTTTGAAAGAGAAAATGTATATTCAGCAATAAATGAAATAACTGAAAATTCTTATTCAAACAGATTAAAGATAATTCCATATAGTAGTTTAGGTAATGAAAAAGGTATTTTAATTGGGTTTGAAGTAGATAGTATAGTTGTTAATGGTAAAAGTGTAGAAAAACCTATCGTCGGCATTTATAAGTCTGTCCTGTGTAAAAATGGACTGTACAATGCTTTACTTAGTCCAAAACATTTAGGGAGGCAATAAAGGTGAATATTAAAAGTATTATAGAAAATATTTTTAAAGGTGACTCAGTATATTACATTGGAGGAAGTGATTCGTTACCACCTCCACTTAGCACAGAGGAAGAAAATGAAAATTTAAAATTAATGATGGAAGATAACCAAGATGCAAAAAATTGTCTTATAGAACATAATTTGAGATTGGTAGTTTATATTGCCAGGAAGTTTGATAACACTGGAATAAACGTAGAAGACTTAATTTCAATAGGAACTATAGGTTTAATAAAAGCTATTAATACATTTAAGATGGACAAAAATATAAAACTGGCTACATATGCTTCAAGATGTATTGAAAATGAAATTTTAATGTATCTCAGAAGAACTACTAAAACAAAAACGGAAGTTTCTATTGATGAACCACTTAATGTAGATTGGGAAGGAAATGAACTTCTACTTTCTGATATTCTTGGAACAGATGTAGATGTAATTTATAGAGACATCGAAGATGAAGTGGATAGACAATTATTAAATACTGCTATAAGTAAATTAAATCGCAGGGAAAGGGATATAATAGAACTGAGATTTGGCTTAAAGAATAATGGCATAGAGAAAACTCAAAAAGAAGTTGCTGATATGATGGGAATAAGTCAATCTTACATATCCCGATTAGAAAAAAAGATAATATCCAGACTTAGAAAAGAAATAATGAAATTTGTATGAAAATAGAGAAAAATGAATGGATAAAGTGAACAGAAAAAACATTAATTGTTATGCGTAAATAGTGAAAATGTTGGAAAATTATATGTAAGGCAAAATTTATTTAAAATTACTTGAAATAATGGATAAATTATGATATTATACAAGTCATAAAGGCTACGATGGAGACAAGTAATTTTGATAATACTGACAGGGAATTAAAGTCATGGACTGGAAACTTTAATCTGATATTACACTATGAATAACACTCCTGAGCCTATTTTGCAAAAGGCTTTTGCCCGGTAGTGAAGTACGTTTTGCACACGTTATAGTGCCAAAGTCGGGCATTAGTGTCAATTTAGGTGGTACCGCGGAGATTTTCGTCCTAAAGCTGTTTTTTGCTTTAGGACTTTTTTGTGTGCGTGGCTACTATTTTAAATCCAAAATTTCAAGGAGGATTTTTGTTATGGTTATTGATGATAAACTTATTCAATACTTAGAAGATTTATCAAGACTTCATCTTACAGAAGAAGAAAAGGAAAAATCAAAGGAAGAACTTGGTAAGATTTTAAATTACGTGGATATGTTAAATGAACTTGATACTACAGGTGTAGAAGAAATGTCACATCCATTTAGTTTTACAAATAATTTTAGAGAAGACGAAGCAGTTAATACAGAAAACAGAGAAGCATTACTTGCAAATGCACCTGAACAGAAAGATGGCTGCTTTAAAGTTCCTCAGACTGTTGAATAAGGAGGATAAGACGTGGATTTTAATAATATGACAGCTCTTGAAATAGGGCAGATGATAAAAGATAAAAAGACAAGTGCTGAAGAAGTTACTAAGTCTATGCTTGATACAATAAAGGCTAAAGAAAGTAATATTAATGCCTTTACAAATGTTTTTGAAGAATCAGCAATGAAGAATGCAGCTGAAGTACAGGCTAAAATTGAATCAGGAGAGCTTACTTCTCCTCTTGCTGGCGTACCTATGGGTATTAAGGACAATATTTGTACAAAAGGTTTAACTACAAGCTGTGGTTCTAAAATGCTTGAAAACTTTGTGCCACCTTATAATGCTACTGTTGTAGAAAAATTACAGGACGCAGGTGCTGTTGTTCTTGGTAAGTTAAATATGGACGAGTTTGCTATGGGTGGTTCTACTGAAACTTCTCATTTTGGACCAACAAGAAATCCTTGGGACTTAGAAAGAGTACCAGGTGGTTCTTCAGGTGGTTCAGCAGCAGCTGTTGCAGCAGATGAAGCTGTATACACTCTTGGTTCTGATACAGGTGGTTCTATCAGACAGCCTTGTTCTTTCTGTGGTGTATCTGGTATTAAGCCAACTTATGGTGCAGTTTCTCGTTATGGTCTTGTTGCATTTGCATCATCTCTTGACCAGATTGGACCTATTGGTAGAGATATAAAGGACTGTGCTACAGTTTTAGAAACTATTTCAGGACACGATGCAAAGGACTCTACTTCTATTAAGGGTAAAGTGTTAGACTTTTCAAAATGTTTTGATGGTGATATTTCAGGAATGAAGATTGGTATTCCTAAAAATTATTTTGGAGACGGTCTTGACGAAGATGTTAAAATTCCTGTTTTAGAGGCTGCTAAGACTCTTGAAAAACTTGGAGCAACTTTAGAAGAATTTGAAATGCCGGTTGTTGACTATGCTATTCCAACTTACTATGTTGTTGCTTGTGCAGAAGCCAGTTCAAATCTTTCAAGATACGACGGTATTAAGTATGGTTATAGAAGCCCTAATGGTGATAACCTTCTTGATGTTTTCTATAATTCAAGAAGTGAAGGCTTTGGTATGGAAGTAAAGCGTAGAATTATGCTCGGTTCTTTCGTACTTAGCTCTGGTTACTATGATGCTTACTATAAGAAGGGTTTACAGGTAAGAAGACTTATAAAGAATAGTTTTGCTGATGCTTTTGAAAAATATGATATGATTCTTTCTCCTGTTGCACCTACTGTAGCTTATAAAATTGGAGAAAATAGCTCAGACCCTCTTAAAATGTATTTAGGTGATATTTATACTGTTTCTGTAAACCTTGCAGGTCTTCCAGGTGTTACAGTTCCTTGTGGCTTTGGTGCAAATGGTATGCCTGTTGGTATGCAGTTAATTGGCGATACATTTACAGAAGACAAGCTTGTTAAGGTTGCATATGCTTTCCAGAAAGAAACAGATTTTCACACTAAAAAAGGAGGTAGAGCATAATGAATTACGAAATAGTAATGGGTCTTGAAGTGCATGTAGAACTTGCTACAAAGTCAAAGATTTTCTGTGGTTGTTCTACTGAATTTGGTGGCGAACCTAATACTCATGTTTGCCCAGTTTGTTCAGGTATGCCTGGGGTATTACCTGTTATGAATAAGAAAGTAGTTGAGTATGCTGTAAAGGCTGGCTTAGCTCTTAATTGTGATATTACAAGAAAAAATAGATTTGATAGAAAGAATTACTTCTATCCTGACCTTCCAAAGGCTTATCAGGTAAGTCAGCTTTACTTCCCAATTTGTCAAAATGGTAAAGTAGAAATTGACGTAGATGGTGTAAAGAAGAATATTGGTATTCACGAAATCCATATGGAAGAAGATGCCGGTAAACTTGTTCATGACCCATGGGATGATTGTACGTTAGTTGATTATAACAGATGTGGTGTACCTCTTTTGGAAATTGTTTCTGAACCAGATTTTAGAAGTGCTGAAGAAGTTCTTGCTTACTTAAACAAACTTAGAGATATTCTTATGTTCTTAGGTGTATCTGACTGTAAGATGCAGGAAGGTTCAATGAGAGCAGACGTAAACCTTTCTATTAGACCTGTAGGTCAGGAAGAATTTGGTACTCGTACAGAAATGAAGAATATGAATTCATTTAAGGCTATTCAGAGAGCTATTAAGTATGAGGCTGAAAGACAGATGGATATTCTTGATGCTGGCAAAGAAGTTATGCAGGAAACAAGAAGATGGGATGACAATAAGGGCGAAAGCTATGCTATGAGAAGCAAGGAAAATGCTCAGGATTATAGATACTTCCCAGAACCAGACTTGTTACCTATTGAAATAAGCGAAGAATGGATTAATGACGCAAAAGAAAATATGCCAGAACTTCCAGAGGCTAAAAGAGCAAGATATGTTGAAGAATTTGGTCTTACAGATTATGATGCTTCAATTCTTACTTCTGCTAGAGAAATTTCTCGCTTGTTTGAAGATGCTACTGAACTTTGTGGCGAACCTAAAGAAGTTTCAAACCTTATTATGGGTGAACTTATGCGTCTTATGAGTGAAACTTCAACTTTAGCTGAAGATTTAACAATGGAACCAAAGAAGATTGCAGATTTAATTGGTCTTATTAAGGGCAATAAGATTAATAGAAGTGTTGCTAAAGAAGTATTTGAAGAAATGTTCAAGAATAATGTTGAGCCTGTAAGTTATGTAACAGAAAAGGGACTTATGATGCTTAATGATGATTCTTTAGTAGAAAAGACTATTGATGAAGTTATTGCTAATAATCCAAAGAGTATTGAAGACTTTAAGAGTGGTAAGGCTAAAGCTAAGGGCTTCCTTGTTGGTCAGACAATGAAGGCATTAAAGGGTAAAGCTAACCCTCAGACTGTAAATCAGATTTTAGATGAAAAATTAGCAAAATTATAATTTATAAAACAAAATATATTTTTTTTAGGTGAGTAAGATGATATATACAATAACATTTAATCCATCTATTGATTATTTTGTTTCACTTGATAATTTAACTGTCGGCCAATTAAACAGGTCGGCAGTTGAATTTTTTAAGGCAGGTGGTAAAGGTATAAATGTATCACAGGTACTTACTAACCTTGGCTTAAATAATATTGCATTAGGATTTGTAGGTGGATTTACAGGGAAGAAACTGGTTGATTTACTTAATGAAAATAATATTAATAATGATATGATTTTTATTGAAAATCAGAATACAAGGATTAATGTGAAAATATCTGCCAATAATGAAACAGAAATTAATGCTGATGGAATATTTGTAGATGAAAATGACGTAGATAATTTGGTGAATAAGTTTAATGGACTTAGTGCAGATGACTATGTTGTTATTTCTGGAAATATATCAAAAAAATGTTCTATAAATCTTTACAATTATTTGGTAGAAAAAATAAAAACGGTATGCGATAATATTGTAGTAGATTGTTCTGGAGATTTATTGAAATCAGTTTTAAAATTAGAACCTTTTTTAGTGAAGCCTAATTTAAAGGAACTAGAACAATTTGCAAATATTGAATTAAAAACAGATTTTGATGTTAGTCAAGCTATGATTAAAATGCAGGGTTGTGGAGCTAAAAATATATTGTTGTCAAAGGGCTCTGATAAGGCTGTTTTTCTTGATAATACTGGAAAGTTTTATGAAAAAGAACCTTATAGTGGAAATGTTGTAAATACAATAGGCTGTGGAGATAGTATGGTTGCAGGTTTTATATATGAATATATAAAAACCAATGATGCTAAAAAGGCTTTTGATTTTTCTGTTGCAGTTTCTAGTGCCTCTGCTTTTAAAGAAGGCTTGGCAGATAAAAATGATTTAAGAAAATTAGGCTTAATAGTTAATTAAGTTTGTATAAGAATATGAATAATATATAGGAGGATAATATGGTTTCGGCTAAAATTACTTTAAAAAACCCTACGGGTATGCATATGCGACCAGCAAGTGAGTTTGTGTATGTAGCAACAACATTTGAAAGTAGTATTTACATACTATTTAAGGATAAGAAAATAAATGGTAAGAGCATTATGAATATTATGAGTGCTTGTATTCGTACAGGTGACACTATTGAAATACAATGTGATGGTCCTGATGAACAGGCTATGCTTGATGCAGAAATAAAACTTATTGAAAATAACTTTGCTAGTGATGAAAAGTAATCGGAGGCATAATATACTAATGCTTGGTAATGGTATATCAGACGGTGTGGGGATAGGATACGCTAAGACTATTGAAAATGTACAAACAACATATACAGTTGTTGATATAGGTACACCAGACGAAGAAAAAAGTAGACTTTCTGGGGGTATTGAAAAACTGCTTTTAAAAATTAAAAGTGGAAATAATCTTAGTCTAAATAAAGAACAAAATGACATTTTACTTGGTCATATGTTCTTTTTAAAAGACCCCGCTGTAATTCAAAAGTTAAATGAGGAAATAGATAATGGAAGATGTGCAGAGGCTGCTGTAGAGGTAGTTTTTAAGTCTTACTCAGAAATGTTTATATCTTTTGAAGATAGCTGTATGGCACAGAAAAGTGTAGATATGTTGGATATATCTACTCGTTTGATTTGTGAATTACAAGATAGAAAATACTATGATTTATCTAATTTGTCTGAAAATTCTATTCTTGTTGTGAAAGAAATTACTCCATCAATGCTTATTAGTTTAGGTAATAAGAAAATAGAGGGCATAGTTGTAGAAAAATGTGGGGAATACAGTCATTCCGTTATTATTGCAAAAGCATTGGAGATACCAATGGTTATAAATGTTAGCGGATTTGATGAAATAGTAGATGGACAGTCTTTGATTATTGACGGTGGCAAGGGTAAGGTTATACAAAACCCTACAGAAGAACAAATAAATGAATATTGTAATATAAAGAAACAAATATATATTGAAAAATCAAAATTAAGAGAATACGTAGATAAAAAAGCTACATATGACGGAAAAAATATTCGCTTTATGGCAAATGTTTCTTCTGAAATAGATATAAAAAATGCAGGGTTGCTAAATATTAATGGTGTAGGTATTTGTAGAACAGAGTGCTTGTTTATGGGGTGTGGACATATACCTACAGAGGCAGAACAGTATGATATGTATGTAAAAGTCGCATCAGCTGTGAAAGGCAAAGATATATCTATTAGAGTATTTGATATTGGTGGAGATAAGGAAATAGACTGGCTTGATTGTAATGAAATTGTTAGTAATGATAGAGGTATTAGATATTGCTTAAATCATATTGATATTTTTAAAAATCAATTAAGAGCTATACTGAGAGTTAGTGGAATTTATTCTAATATAAAAATATTATTACCTTTTGTGTCATCTATAGAAGAAATATATGAAACAAAAGCAATAATAAGAACGTTAATGGATGAATTGACATTAAAGGGATTTCCAGTAAATAAGAATATAGAAATTGGTGCTATGATAGAGACACCGGCAACGGTTTTTATTATGGATTTACTTGCTAAAGAAGTTAATTTTTTTAGTGTAGGAACAAATGATTTAATACATTCCCTTTTAGTAAGCGATAGATACAGTGGTAAAATGGAATCTTCATTGTTACCACCTTCTGTACTAAGGTGTATTTATTACGTAATAAAACAAGCACACAAACAAAATAAACCCGTTGCTCTTTGTGGTGAGGTAGCATCTAATCCAAATCTTATTCCAATTTGGCTTTCTTTTGGCTTTACTATTTTTAGTGTCAGTCCGTCTTTAGTATTAAAGGCTAAGAAAGCTGTTTGTCAGACTATTGATGTAAATAAGGCCATTAAAGTTCAAGAAATTTTTGATTGTACAACAGCTGAGGAAGTAGATAGATTAATAAATGAGTCCTAAAATTTTTGTTTAGGACTTTTTTTGTTGTCAATAATTACTGTAGAGGTGATTATATGAAGAAAGTTCTATTTACTCTATTGGCAGTTATGTTATTAGCTAAAAATGTATATTCTACAGAAGTTAGTAAAAATTTTTATATGCTTTTACCAGCTATACATTGTGATAATGGAAAAATTTCAACAGAAAAAGTAGATGATAAAAAATATGTTTTAAAATTTAAGATAATAGAGGTAATTAATAGCTTTTTGGATTAGTTTATATTGCAAAAAACTCTAATTAAGTTTATAATATAGGGAGTTTAGGAGTGATAAACTTATGAATAATTTTTCTATAAATAGAAGTAAATTAAAAAATATCTTAGAAGATAATCAAATGGCAGTAGTTTTTAGTGGAAATACTATACAAAAATTAGGTGATGAATATTTTCCCTTTACGCCTAACAGGAATTTTTACTACTTAACAGGCCTTGATAGACCTAAGATGATATATTTTGTATATAAGTTTAATGGAGATGTAGAAGAATATATTGCTGTTGAAAGATTTGATGAAATCAAAGCTAAGTGGGTAGGAGCAGTGATGTTGCCTGACGAAGTGAGACAAATTTCAGATATTCAGCAGGTAATATATTTAGATGAATTTGAGGAAAATATTAGCTCTATTATATTTAATAAGAGAATACAAAAATTATATTTAGATTTAGAAAACAGAGATTTTTATGCTAATACACCGGCTATTAATTTTGCTAATGAAATTAAAAATAAATATAATTATGTCACAATAGAAAATCTGTTTAATATAATGGCTGATTTCCGTATGGTTAAAGAGGCTTGGGAAGTAGAAAATATTGTAAAGGCTATTGATATTACAAAAGATGGTATTTACAATATGATGAGAAACTCTAGGGCTGGCATGATGGAGTATCAAATAGAATCTTACTTTGATTTTGCTTTAAAACAGCATGGTGTGAAGGATTTTGCTTTTAAGACTATTGCAGCTTCTGGAAAGAATGCTACCGTTTTGCATTATTCAGATAATAATTCAAAAACAGAAGATGGCGACTTAATTTTATTTGATGTTGGTGCTCAGTATGAATATTATAACGGAGATATTTCCAGAACATTCCCTGTAAATGGTAAGTTTACGGATAGACAAAAGACAATTTATAATATAGTATTAGAGGGTCAGCAGATTGTAATTGATAGAGCAAAGGCAGGTATTGAATTTAAGTCATTAAACTGTATTTTGAAAGATTACTATGCTAAGGCATTGTCAAAAATAGGGCTTATTTCAAATGATGAAGAAGTAAGCAAATATTATTATCATGGTGTAAGCCATTTGCTAGGACTTGAAACTCATGATGTTGGAAGACATAACGAAGGATTGTTAAAATCCGGTATGGTTATGACAGTTGAGCCGGGATTGTATATAGCTGAAGAAGGTATAGGAATCAGAATTGAAGATAATATTCTCATTGAGGATAATGGTTGCAGGGTTTTATCAAAGGATATTATAAAAACTGTAGAAGATATTGAGGACTTTATGAAATGATGAAAGCCGAAAAAGAGCTTTTCTTGCCAACAAGGCTTTATTTTGAAAAACAAGGGTTTTCAGTAGATGGTGAAGTTAAGAATTGTGATTTGGTAGCAGTTAAAAATGACATTGTTGTAGTGGCTGAGCTGAAAAAAACTTTTAATATTTCATTAGTTTATCAACTTATGGAAAGAAAAAATATTACTCCCTATGTGTATGCTGTTATTTTTAGACCTAAGAATTTTAGAGAAAAGAAAACTAAGCAGATGCTTAAACTGGTTAAATTATTAGGGGTCGGGTTACTTGTGGTAAGTGACACTAGTGGCATTATTGAAGAAATTGTAACTCCAAATAATGATAATATGGGTATTAAAGTAAACACTGAAAAGAGAAATACAGTATCTAAGGAGTTCAATAAACGAGAGTTTAAAGAAAATACAGGTGGAGTAAATAGGAAAAAGATACTTACAG
>UQYD01000030.1 GCA_900545305.1 uncultured Eubacterium sp. | reverse complement strand
GTTTTTGTCGTCTTCGTCAGCGACAAGTGATATAATACCATACACTTACCCTCTTGTCAACAACTTTTTTTATTTTTCTCCATATTTTTTTAAATTGAGTAAATATAGTGTAAAATCCTTGTAACTTCACTATATATAGTAGCCATTTTTGACTTCTTTGTCTAATATTACCCCAACTTTAATTTTTTATATGGATTTCATCCTTAAAAAAATTATATTTACCTATATATTAATTTACACATTTATATAGAAGAAACTAAAAAAATGGGTTATTATACAGTTAAAAACTGTATAATAACCCACAAATCCTCTAATTAATAGATATTAAAGTATACTTCGCCAGGAATAACATTGTTGTTACACTGTGAAACAATAGACTTTCTTGTAGCTTCTACCTTACTTCTGATTGACTTCTGAGCAGAATCAGTTGGAGTAGTAACACTTACACTACTAGGCACTTTATCCTTAGATTTACCATTAAAGCCTAACATATCTGATGCTTTGCTTACACTAAATGTAGGGAAGTAGTAATTGTAACCATTATCAAAAGATACACAGTTTTCAAAAGAAGCCTTAACTGTACTGTTGTTGTTATCAAAACCCTTTCTACCATGGCCAAATGATAAACAGTTCTTTACTGTTCTTAAACTTGTCTTATCTGTATAAGCTGAACCAAACTTAAATCCGTTAGGGTTACCGTCATAATTACTTCCTGTCCAAGAAGAAAGGTTAATCTTACCTGCAGAAGTATTTATAAAGCTGTCAGTTGGTAAACTAAAGTTACCCTTATTATAATTAGATACAAAATTCTTGTCCTGCTTAGAAATAAGTTCTACTAAATATAAATTAGTATCTAAAGCATTTCCATTTTCATAATCATACTTACCTGTGAATATATCAGGGTTACCATTATTCCAACAAGCACATTCTTCATAACTTAAATCTTTTGTATAGCCTGATGTAGTCTTGTCGAAACTATCCCAACCGTCATCACTGTTTTCCCAAGCATAGCAACCATAGAATGTATTGCCAGTCTGAGCACCAAGTTTTGGAGCAAAACCATCGGCATTACCACCTAATGTATAAACATCGCAGTTTCTATAGCTGTATACAAATCTCATAGTGTTGTATGATGCACCACCTGTAATCTGTACACCAGCGTCATTGTTATATCTTACGATACAGTTGTTTACAGTATTATAGTTTGCATTTGCACCCTTAATCTGAATACCGTTGTCGCCGGCCTTTTCAATAATAAGGTTTTCAAGTGTATAGTAAGAACCAGAAATTCTTACACCAACATTAGAATCAGTAGACGCCTTTAAAGAAGGACCTGCACTACCTATTGTACTATTTCTAAAGCTAGTAAAGTCAAGAGATGGATATGTACCATCGCCCTGCTGTACACCTACAATTTTAACAGGGTTACCCTTTGTACTCTTTAAAGCAAGCTGAGAAGTACAGTCAATAGTTTTAGCATTTACATAAACTGTACCGCCACCCTTTACAGATGCCATAGCATCTACTGCAGATACAAGTTCTTCAAAGTTTGTTACAGTTTTACTGCTAGTGCTACTATCTTGTTTCTTTGTTGTTGTTTCTGTAACTGTTGCCTTAGTTGTTGTTTCTGTAGTAACTTCCTTTTTAGTTGTAGCTTCTGTAGTTGTTTCTTTCTTAGTTGTTGCTTCAGTAGTGTTCTTCTTTGTAGTTTCTTCTACAGATGACTTGTTGTCAACCTGTACTTTATAAATATTGATACCACTACCCTTTGAATAAATATATACTTTACCACTATAGTTAATATTTACTGATGCTATATCTGCATCTGGCTTAGCAGAAATAGTTCCAAGTTCAGTACCGTCATCTCCTACTACCATAAGAGTTCTAGTGCTTGACCCACTTGACCTTGATGTAACCTTTACAACAGCCTGTCCATTTGTATCAAAAGCAACTGCTCTATACTTTAATGAACCACTACCACCTAAAGCAAGGCTGTAACCAAATGTGTTGCTTCCTACAGTAGCCTCATCAGAAATTACATTTACTGTCTTAGCTGATGTAGCCTTAATTGTAAGTCCATTTACTGTAACATCGCCTGAAATTGTACCTAAATTCTTAAAAGAACTATTACCCATATTCCAAGATACTGATGAACTGTTAGAGTCAGCCTTTGTAGTAGCTTCTGTTGTTGTCTCAGTAACCGGAGCTTTAGTAGTAGCTTCTGTAGTTGTTTCAGTTGTAGTTGCCTTAGTTGTTTCTTCCTTAGTAGTAGTTTCAGTTGTTTCTTCTGTAGTAGCCTCTGTTGTTTCAACAGAACCACCCTTGCCTGTAAATTCCATATAATATAAGTAACTGCTACCACTATCTTTGAGAACTTCGTGGTCGCCAGCACCAACGCTTGCAGTTACAACACCACTACTAGGTATTTCATAAGATTCGCCATCTACAAGGATACTCTTTCCTGCACTACCTTCATTAAATACAAGAACTAATGTACCCTTAGAATCAGAAGTGAAGTTTATTTTTGTAGAAGATTCCACTTTATCTGCTACATCAAGAACCATACCATTATATACAACAGCATTAGAACTTGCTTTACTCCACTTATTTGCCTTTACGGTAAAACCACCGTTTTCTCCTGTTGAAGGATTGTACACAATGGAAGATGTGCTAGCTTCAACTGTACTGAGCATACCTCCTAAATTTGATATTACCCCATTACCAAAACAGCAACTTGCTGCCATAGTAAAACCTAAAGCTAATGCACCAATTTTTCTTCTTTTCTTCATTAATAATCTTCCTCCAATCCTTTTTATCGTTATTTCTCTAACGAACTCAAGTGCAATAATACCAAAAATGGGACAAAATAAATAGGTCAATTTTTGACATTTATTTGGATTGGTTTTTGTGCAATTTTACCATATAATTTTATTTAATATGCAATTTTAACATATTTTTATTTCCATAAAAAACAAAAAAGCAAGTTTAACTGTAAAACTTGCATAATCTTAAGATAATAACTCTTATTTATATATTAAATTTTTATAAACCTATACACAACAAAAAAGCCGACTGTATCAACGATACAATCGGCAAGTACGGAGTAGGAGAGATTTGAACTCTCGCGCCGCGCAAACGACCTACTCCCTTAGCAGGGGAGCCCCTTCAGCCACTTGGGTACTACTCCATAAAATCAAGTGCTTATTTATAATACCATAACAATAAGCACTTGTCAACACTTTTTTTCTAAAATACAAAAAATCCTAAACAGCCTATAACAATAGCTATTAACCAGCCTAAAAAAACATCAACAGGATAATGTACTCCTGTCATCACTCTGCTCAGTCCTGTAAAAATAGCAAGCACAATAAGAATTGCCCCTACTACAGGAAAAATACTGCACCACGCCATAGCAATAATCATAGCTGATACTGCGTGGTTAGACGGACAAGAGCCTTTGTCCTCGTGTTCAATAAGACTTTCAATACCAAGTTCCTTAAAAGGTCTTGGTCTATTTAGTATTTTCCTTAAAATAGAATTATATACTATAGTAATAAAAGGAATTAGTATAAACCTAAATAAAAGATTGCTATTCTGGAAAAACGCATATACTATGCCAATTAAATATACCAAAGCATAAATCTTGTTAGTATGTGATGCTATAAAAACTGCAATTCTGCCAACAGCCTTGTTATCCTTTGCCATATTATACATCAAAAAAAACAATCTTTTATTCATAGATTAAAATTAATCCTCCCAAACACCGTCAAATACAAATGTAGCCGGACCAGTCATATAAACGTGGTTATCTTCTGGCTTCCATTCAATAGTAAGCTTACCACCTACAAGTTCAACTTCTACAGGAACTCTTGGGCAAATACCCTTGATGTTAGATGCTACAACTGTAGCACAAGTACCAGTACCACAAGCTAAAGTTTCGCCAGTACCTCTTTCCCAAACTCTCATTCTTAAATGAGTTTCATCTACAATTTCAACAAATTCAATGTTAGCCTTTCTTGGGAAGTGAGAGTCAACTTCAAGAGATGGACCATACTTTTCTACTTCAAATTCCTTTACAGGAGTGTCAATAAATGTTACTGCATGTGGGTTACCCATAGATACGCAAGTAAAATCAAAATCCTTACCACAAGAAGAAAGTGTTAAATCTACTACAGGTTCGCTGTCAGCTACAACAGGAATATCCTTTGGTGCAAGAATAGGTTCGCCCATATCTACAGTAAGAGTTTCTGCCTTGCCCTCTGCATCTGTATGAACTTCAATAACCTTAATGCCACACATAGTTTCAAGACGAACAGGGTTCTTCTTTACAATACCTCTGTCATAAACATACTTACCTACGCAACGAGATGCGTTACCACACATTTCAGCTTCACTACCGTCTGCATTAAACATTCTCATTCTGCAGTCAGCTACTTCACTAGGCATAATAAGTACAATACCGTCAGAACCAATACCAAAATGTCTGTCACTCATAGCCTGAGCAAGCTTTTCTGGGTCAGCTACTTTTTCTTCAAAACAGTTAATGTATACATAGTCATTTCCACAACCGTGCATTTTAGTAAATTTCATATACAACACCTCATTTTTAATATATTCTTACAACTTTAGTATGAATATAACATAAAAAGTAAAAATCGTCAATATTTGTTAGTGATACAATATTAGCAGTAAATACAGCCATTTCAAACATAATAAATATTTTTATTTTTCATATAATAATGTACTAGACATTAACCATAAATTGGTTTAAAATTATAGGTATAGGAAATGGAGGATATACCATGAAAAAGATAGTTTTAACTGGTGGTGGAACAGCTGGCCACGTTACACCAAATATTGCTTTATTACCATATTTAAAGTCTGAAGGCTATGAAGTATACTATATAGGAAGTAAAGAAGGTATGGAAAAAGAAATCGTTGCCAGATACGATATTCCATACACAGGTATTAGCTCCGGTAAACTTAGAAGATATTTCGACAAGAAGAATTTTTCAGATATGTTCAAAGTTTTAAAGGGTATCCACGAAGCTAAAAAAGCTCTCAAAAAAATTAAGCCTGATGTAGTATTTTCAAAGGGTGGCTTTGTTGCCGTTCCTGTTGTTATTGCAGCAAAATCTTTAAAAATACCTGTAATTTGTCACGAAAGTGATATTACTCCGGGTCTTGCAAATAAAATCGCTATGCCTTTTGCAAAGGCAGTTTGTGTCACTTTCCCAGAGGCAATACCTCATATTAAAAATAATAAGGGCATACTTACCGGCACACCTATAAGAGATGTACTCTATAAGGGCTCTAGGGAAAAAGGTCTTGAATTTACACACCTTGACGGTACAAAACCTGTTATGCTTATTATGGGTGGTTCACAGGGTTCAGTAAAAATAAATACTTCTATAAGAGCATTGTTGCCTGAACTTCTCAAAAAGTATGACATTATTCATCTTTGTGGTAAAGGAAATGTAGACGAAAAACTTAGAGATACTAAGGGCTATGTCCAGTATGATTACTTATCAAAGGAACTTCCTGATATTTTTGCAGTAAGTGACTTTGTTATTACAAGAGCCGGTTCAAATGCTATTTGCGAATTTTTAGCTTTAAATAAACCTATGCTTTTAATACCTCTTTCAAAAAGAGCTAGTAGAGGTGACCAGATTTTAAATGCCGATAGTTTTAAAAAGCAGGGTTTTGCTGATGTTTGTGACGAAGACGAAATGACAGAAGAATCTTTATTTAACAGCATTAATACACTCTACGAAAATAGAGAAAAATATATAGCTACTATGAAGTCAGCAAGCCTTTCTAAGGGTGTTGACGAAGTAATGGCGGTAATAAAAAGTGTTTCTAAATAAGAGGAGGAAATTCAAATGAAAAAATTATTAGCTTTAGGGATTGCTATTCTTACTATGACAACAAGTGTCTTTGCCGGCACTGATGTAAATGTAAAAGTAAACGACAAGGAAATTGAAGCAAAAGGTGTTATTGTAGACGGCAGAACTCTTGTTCCTGTAAGAGGTATTTTCGAGGAACTTGGCTACTTTGTAGTATACAATGCTGAAACTAAAACAGCCTTCTTAAATAGCCTTGGCTCAACAATTAAAATGACTTATGGCAACGAATACTTTACAGTAAACGATGAAAATATTACACCTGATGTTCCACAGACAATTATTGACGGCAGATTTATGCTTCCATTAAGAGCAGTAGGCGAAGCATTAAATTACTCTGTTGATTGGGACGCTGAAACTAAAACAGCCTCTATTTCAAGAAAAACCGGTATTAAGGTTTTAGGTTCTCTTAACTTAGACGATGTAAAGGCTGAAAAGTAATATTGTATTCTCCCCTGTACACAGCTACAGGGGATATTTTTTTGCAAAATTTTGAAAACTACTTGACAAAGGACTGTATGAACTGTATTATAATTAATAGACAGTTAATACAGTGGAGGTGAAATAATGAAACTTGACTATACTGACCACAGACCTATTTACGAACAAATAAAAGACCAAACAAGAGAACTAATACTTAATAAAGCACTTGAGGAACACCAACAACTGCCATCTGTTAGAGAACTGGCATCTCAGCTCACTATAAACCCTAATACAATACAGCGAGCCTACAAGGAACTGGAAAGAGAAGGCTATATTTATTCAATGAAGGCTAAGGGCTATTTTGTTGCCCCACTTCGTGACGATGTTCAGCTTGCCAGAAAAAACGAAAGCATTAAACTCCTTGAAAACGCTGTAAAAGAACTTATCTACTTAGGCACAGATGAAAAAGAAGTTGTTGATTTAATTAAAAATATTTATAAGGGGGACGAAAAATGATTGAGGTTAGAAATCTAAACAAAAGTTTTGGCAATTTTAAAAGCCTTGACAACCTTTCACTTAATGTAAAGAAAGGCTCTGTATACGGACTTGTAGGTCCTAACGGTGCCGGCAAAACTACATTTATTAAAAATTTAATGGGCGTATACAGACCAGACAGTGGCTCAATGACAGTTGATGGAGAGGAAGTATACGAAAATCCGGCATTAAAGCAAAAGATTATCTATATTAGTGATGATTTATTCTTCTTCACTACATATTCAATACTTGATACAGCAAAACTCTATGCTGATATTTACAAGGATTGGGATTGGGAAACTTTCAATAAATTAAAAGAGATTTTCAAGATTGATGTAAAAAGAAAATGTTGCCGACTTTCAAAAGGTATGCAAAAGCAGGTAGCTTTTTGGCTTGGCATATGCACAAAACCAGACTTAATGGTACTTGATGAACCTATGGACGGTCTTGACCCAGTTATGAGAAAAAATACTTGGTCATTACTTTTGCAAGACGTTGCCGAAAGAGAAATGACAGTTCTTGTATCCAGTCATAACCTTAGAGAGCTTGAAGATGTTTGTGACCATGTTGGTATTATGTTTAATGGTAAGTTGGTACTTGAAAAACAGCTTGATGATGTAAAGGGAGAAATTCATAAATTACAAATTGCCTTTAAAGAGGGATTGCCACAGGAATTTAAAGACAGTATTAATATTCTCCACGAAAGCTATTTCGGTAGTGTCTACACTTGTATAGTTCGTGGCACAACTGATGAAATTACTTCTACAGCAAATAAATTCAATCCACTTATTTGCGATATTCTTCCACTTACATTAGAAGAAATATTTATTTATGAATTAGGGGGTATGGGTTATGAATTCGAAAATATCATTATTTAGTAAGGCACTTGTAAAGTCTGATATAAAGAGATATTGGTGGGTTTCAGCTATATATATGGTATTAACAGCACTTTTCATTTTGCCAAATGCTGTTATGAAAGATATTGGAGATGTTTATTCCAGATTTGATAGTGACAATGGTGGTTTAGCATTATTCTTCGCCTTTGTATTAGGTGGTCTTTTATTCTCCTATCTTCATAGAGTAAATTCTGTTTCCTTTATGAATAGTATACCTGTTTCTAGGACAACACAGTATTTATCCCATATTCTTTCAGGATTTATACTCCTTATTGTTCCTATTACAGTAACAAGTATAATAATATTTTTTGAAGAATTGCACTACGGTAGTGGTATACAGTTCTGCTATAAATATTTTTACACTTGCCTTTTATATTCAGCTTGTGCATTTATGCTCACAACTTTTACATCTGTATTAAGTGGTAACTTAATTTCAACATATGTTTTCGGTGGTGGCTTCGTTGCTTTGCCTTACTTTATTTTATCTATGGCAAATGAAATATTCAGCAAAAATGTATATGGCTTTGTAGACTATGATGAAGGCATTATGCAGTACATTTACATTATGGGAATAGATGAAATGTGGGCAAAACGCTCCGTAATATACATAGCCATTGCCCTTGCTCTCTTTGTAATTTCTCTTGTACTTTATAAATTGAGAAATATGGAAAACTATGGAGAAGTTGTTGCCTTTAAGCCTTTAAAGCCCATACTTATGTACTTTGTGGCTGTTTGCTTCGGTCTTTTTGGCTACGATTCATTGTACTACATACACAATAGAAGTCTTAATTTCACATTAGGCGTACTTCCTTTAGGTATAGTTGCTCTTATAGCAGTATTTATGCTTAATCAGAAAAGCTTTAGCTTTAAAGGTATTTTAAAACCTATTGTAATCTTTGCAGTATGTATGGGTATAGTAAATGTAATCTTTGCTTTTGACTTAACAGGTTACGAAAGAAGAGTGCCAAGTGAAAATAATGTTGTAAGTATAGATGCCTTTGACTATATAGGACATATTAGTTACGATAGTGGATATACTAACGGCTCTCCAGACTATGATAAGGTACGATATAAAGGTACTATTACAGATAAAAAAGATATTGACACTATGTTAAAACTCCATAAGTACCTTGTGCAGAGAGGTGATGTAAGTAATGAATCTAATAATATGACATACATTACAATAAACTATACTTTAAACCATAATAGAAAATTAAGTCGTGGCTACTTCCTAAGTCCTGAAGAAATGAAAAGTATATATACTATAGATAACTATAAAAAAGCTACTTATCCTATTGTAAACGACAATAAAAAGGAAATGAATTATGTTCAGATTACTGACCCTCGTTTACTAAATTATAGCCAAAGATTAAATAATATAGATATTGATAAACTTGCTGATATAGTTAAAAAGGATATAATGGAATTAACTCCTGAAGATTTGGAAGTAATAAATTCAGCTAAAGACACCTATAGCTCTCTTGATATTAACTACACAGAGTATGTTGTTTACAAAGGAAAAACTTATAAATATGGTATTTCACAAAATATTCCTTTAAATAGTTGTTTCAAAGATGTTATAGATTATCTTCAGCAACAGGGCTATACTTCAAACTATATTCCTATTGATAGCATAAATAGTTTAGATGTAGATTATTCAGCTTTAGATGACCAAAACGACGATTATACAGATGCCGAAACTGCCGTTTCAGAACTTGATACTAAGAAGAATGTACAAATTAGTGATAAAAATGATATAAAAGCTATTATGGAAGCTCTTTATAATCTCAATTATAAAGACCCTGACGATAAAAACACAGCTTTATATCGTCTTTCAATATTCAGTACAGACCTTAAAAGCAACGGAAATGACGGATATATAACTGTTACACTTCCATCTAATGAAATATCTCCTGCATTAAAGAAATATTTCAAGAAATAATATTTGCTAAAAATAACATCTCATTACCAAAAAACGGACTGCATTTTCCAGCAGTCCGTTTCTTCATATATAATTTATTATATTCTTGCTACGCCAGACTTAACAGCAGCATCAGCAACAGCCTTTGCAATACTTTCTACAACACCCTTGTTGAAAGCAGATGGAATAATAATACCGTTTGCTAAATCTTCTTCTGTTACTAACTTAGAAATAGCATCAGAAGCAGCAAGCATCATTTCATCATTAATATCACTTGCTCTAACATCTAAAGCACCTCTAAAGATACCAGGGAAAGCAAGTACATTGTTAATCTGATTTGGATAATCACTTCTACCAGTTGCAATAACTCTAGCACCGGCAGCAAGAGCAATTTCAGGCATAACTTCTGGAACAGGGTTAGCCATAGCAAAAATAATTGCATCTTTGTTCATTGTCTTAATCATTTCTTCAGTTAAAAGACCCGGAGCAGAAACACCAATGAAAATGTCAGCACCCTTTATAATATCAGCTAAAGAACCGTCTTTGTGGTTAGGATTTGTAAGAGAAGCAAGTTCAGTTAATGATGGGTCATCATAAGTCTTTTCAGAAGAAATAACACCGTCAATATTTCTCATTGTAATATCCTTAAAACCGGCTGTAAGAAGGAGCTTAGCAATAGCTGTACCGGCAGCACCTGCACCAGACATTACTACAGAACATTCCTCTGGCTTTTTGCCTGTAAGTTTTAAAGCATTTCTAATACCGGAAAGAACTACAACAGCAGTACCATGCTGGTCATCGTGGAATACAGGAATATCGCAACGTTCCTTTAACTTCTGTTCAATTTCGAAACAACGTGGAGCACCAATATCTTCAAGGTTGATACCACCAAAACTCTTTGAAATAAGTGCAACAGCATTTACAAATTCATCTACGTCCTGAGAATCAACGCAAATTGGGAAGGCATCTACATTACCAAATTCCTTGAAAAGTACACACTTACCTTCCATAACAGGCATACCTGCTACAGGACCAATGTTACCAAGACCAAGTACAGCAGAACCGTCAGTAATAACAGCTACCATATTATGTCTTCTTGTAAGAGTATAAGAAAGTTCCGGATTTTCCTTAATAGCAAGACAAGGTTCAGCTACACCTGGAGTGTAAGCAATAGATAAATCATCTACATTTTCTACCTTTGCTCTTGAAACAACTTCAATTTTACCAGCCCATTCAGCGTGTTTTTCCATTGCAATTTTCTTGTAATCCATAGTAATCTCCTTTGTTTATGTTTATATTATTTTTTACTTGAAACTCTGTCTGAAATCTCTTTCAGCCTCTCTCTTTTGGTCTTTCTTTGCTATATCCTGACGTTTGTCATAGAGTTTTTTACCCTTTGCAATACCAATATCCACCTTTACAAGGCTACCCTTAAAATATACCTTTAAAGGAACTATTGTAAGACCATCTTTTGTTACAGCCCCCTGTAATTTGTTTATTTCATACTTGTGGAGGAGCAATTTTCTGTCTGCCATAGGGTCGTGATTAAATATATTACCCTGTTCATAAGGACTAATGTGCATACCGGTTAAAATTGCTTCGCCGTTTTCTATCATAACATAACTATCTTTTAAGTTGCATCTACCGGCTCTAACAGACTTTACTTCTGTACCAGTAAGTGCAATACCACATTGGAAAGTTTCCAATATAAAGTAATCGTGATAAGCCTTTTTGTTTTGGGAAATTAGCTTTATAGCGTCTTTAGCCATTTCTCTCACCTCTTATTTTTTCCAATATTTCGTAAGGTACAGCCAGTTTTCCCATACCTGTACCCATATCTATTTTAGGCTTTGTAGCACCGTGAAAATCACTGCCACCTGAATATATAAGCCCTACTCTGTTAGCCATAGCCATAACGTGCTGTGTGTCTGAATTGCTGTGAGTAGAATAGTACACCTCAACAGCCTTTAAGCCCTTTTGTCTTAACTTTACCATCATATTTTCAAGGTTAGTATCACTCATTTTGTAAAGAAGTGGGTGAGCCAAAACAGGCACACCTCCTGCCTTTGTAATAAGCTCCATACTTTCTTCATAATTAAGGGTTTCTCTAGGCACATAGGCACATTTGTTGTCCCCTAAATATCTGTCAAAAGCCTCTGTATATGACCCTACAAAACCTTTTGAAACTAAAGCCTTTGCAATATGGGCTCGTGATATAACATCACCTGTACAACTTTCCTTTACATCATCAATGGTAATGTCCACACCTAAGCTATTTAATTTTTCTAGTATTTCAAAATTTCGTGTTACTCTTTTTTCTCTGTAATATTTCAACTGCTTGTTTAAATCAGCGTCATTTTCATTTATATAAAGTCCCACAATATGAATTTCTTTTTTATCATATCTGGTGGAAATTTCAACACCACTTATTACCTCTACATTAGTTTCAATGCTCTTTGCCTCTTTTATCCCCTCTGTAGTATCGTGGTCTGTAAGGGCAAAGGCTTTCAAGCCCTTTTCTTCAGCATATTTTACAAGCTGTAACGGAGTAAATGTACCGTCAGAAAATGTGGAATGTGTGTGTAAATCTATTGTATCCATTGAAAACCACCTCATTGTAATCATATACCAAATTTTTAATATTTACAAGTGTTAAATAATTAATTATTTTTACCTGCCAAAAAAGAAATAATCAAATTCCTCCACGCCAACTGCAATAAAAACAAGCATTTCTTGCATATATTTCTTGCATATATTAATATTGTTCAAAATAAAATAGCAATATACAATAAAAAGGAGGTTCTCTATGTCTGGTGCTAATAACTCTCCCCTTTCTGCCCTCCTAAAAGGCGTACTTACAAGCTTTATATTGACGTTTATTGTCTTTACAGTATATGCCATACTTCTGACCTATACCTCACTTCAAGAAAACAACGTAAATGTAGTTATGCTTGTATCTACTGCCATTAGCTGTATTCTATGTGGTTTTATAACTGGCAGAAAAGCCTCCAGTAAAGGCATACTATGGGGAACTTTAAGTGGATTTATCTACATAGCTATAATGCTTTTAATAAGTATTTCTACTGTAGGCAGTTTTTCATTTTCTCCTAAAATGCTCATTAGTATAGGTCTTGCCCTTTGCTGTGGTGCTTTAGGTGGAGTAATTGGTATAAACACAAATAAATAGCATAATAGCGAGGATTTTTATATCCTCGCTACTTTATTATCTAATATCCAATTTAGAAATTACATTTCCTTCAAAATCCTTTATTTCAAAAATTCCATCTTCGTATGTCATATAGCTGTTCTTGTTTCCATTTTTAGGAATAGAAGTTGAACCTGGGTTAATATAATAGTAGTTATCCACCTTTTCCATAGCCTGAACGTGAGTATGTCCGTGAATAAGAATATCATTATCCTTTAACATTGGAGGATTTGATGTATTAAACTTGTGCCCATGAGTTACAAATACCATTCTGTTTTCCAAATACATTATCATATATTCAGCCATAACAGGAAATTCAAGTACCATCTGGTCAACTTCTGCCTCACAGTTACCTCTTACAGCAAGTATTTCCTGCTTCATAGAGTTTAAAAGTGCAATAACGCCCTTTGGATTGTAGTCCTTTGGCAAGTCATTTCTAGGTCCGTGATAAAGTAAATCACCTAAAAGAATAAGTTTTTCAGCCTTTTCATTTTTATAGGCCTCTGCCACTTTTTCAGCATAAAAAAGTGAACCATGTATATCAGATGCAAACATTAATTTCATTCTAAAACCCTCCATACAATCATATACATTAATAGCTTAATTATATCAATTATAAATACAGGAGGCAAGATGAAAAGCGAAAAAATTTGTATGTATGCAGAAATGGTGTTGGCTGTTTTTTTGGTACTTCTACTTCTTAGAATTTCCATACATAGAACAGTACAAACTATATCCCCCAACACTCAGCCCAAATTAGCAATAGTTATTGATGATTTCGGCAATAACTCAGCCGGCACAGAAGAAATGTTGGCACTTCCTATACCTTTTACAGGGGCAGTAATGCCACAAATGCCCTACACTAAAGCTGACCAAGATAAACTGCTGGATAATGGTAAAGCTGTTATACTTCATCAGCCTATGGAAGCACATACAGGTCAGAGAAGTTGGCTAGGCAAAACACCTATCCTCAGCAATATGTCTACAGAGGAGGCAGTTAATACATTTAAAAGTAATTTAGATAGCGTAGACAAAGCAAAAGGTTTCAATAACCATATGGGTTCAAAAATAACAGAGGACAATGATAAAATGACAGCACTTTTAAAAGAAGCAAAGGACAGAAATATGTACTTTTTAGATAGCCTGACAACTGCTAAATCAGTTGGCGAAGAAGTAGCAAAGGAAGTAGGTGTTCCCTACATTAAAAGAGATGTATTCCTAGACAGTACACAGGATATTAAAACAGTGGAAAAAAATATTTTGAGAGCAGCTGAAATAGCAAAGCAAAAAGGAACAGCCGTTGCCATTGGTCATGTTGGTGCAGAAGGTGGCATAGTTACAGCCACAGCCCTTAATAACCTCTATAAACAACTTGAAAATGAAGGCATAAAATTTGTAACTTTGGAAGAAATTATACAAAATTAGAGAAATATTTTAAATAAATTTGCTTGTATTTATTCCCATAATATTTTATAATTAAACCAAATAAAGTACATTAATGTACATATGGGAAAGGAAGTTTTATTATGGGTTATATGGAAAACTACAAAAAATGGTGTGAAGACACTTATTTTGATGAAGCTACAAGAGCCGAATTAAAGGCTATTGAAGGTAATGACAAAGAAATTCAGGAAAGATTTTACAAAGATTTGGAATTTGGTACTGGTGGTTTAAGAGGTATTATCGGTGCCGGTACTAACAGACTTAATATTTACACAGTAAGTAAGGCTACTCAGGGTTTTGCCAACTATATCATTAAGCAGGGCGAAGAGGCTGTTAAGAAAGGTGTTGCTATTGCCTTTGACAGCAGAAGAATGAGTCCGGAATTTGCCGAAATTACAGCTTTAGTATTAAATGGTAATGGCATTAAGACTTATATTTATCCATCTTTAAGACCTACACCAATGCTTAGCTTTGCTGTTAGAGAGCTTAACTGTACAGGTGGTGTTGTTATTACAGCAAGCCACAATCCACCGGAATACAACGGCTATAAAGTATACTGGGCAGACGGTGGTCAGGTTCCTTACCCAAGAGATGAGGCTATTATTGAAGAAGTTAATGCTGTTACTGACTTCCACACAATTAAGACAGCTAACAAAGATGAGGCTGTTAAGGCTGGTCTTTTCAACGTTATTGGCGAAGAAGTAGACGAAGCATTTGACAAGAATGTATTAGCACAGATTGTAAATCCTGAAATCATTAAGGAACAGCACGATTTAAAGATTGTTTATACTCCTATTCACGGTTCAGGTAATAAGCCTGTAAGACGTGTTCTTGAAAAGGCTGGTTTTGAAAATGTAACAGTTGTTCCTGAACAGGAACTTCCTGATAGCGAATTTACAACTGTAGGCTATCCAAATCCGGAAAATCCTGCTGTATTTGAACTTGCTATTAAGTTAGCAGAAAAGATTGACGCAGATATTATTCTCGGTACTGACCCAGACTGTGATAGAGTTGGTGCTGTTGTTAAGACTAAGGACGGTAGCTACACTGTACTTACTGGTAATATGACAGGTACACTTATTTGTAACTATATCTGTTCTCAGAAGGCTAAGTTAGGTACACTTCCAAAGAACGGTGCTTTAGTTTCAACTATCGTTTCTTCTGAAATGACAAAGGCTATTGCAAAGAAGTACAACCTTGCATACTTTGATGTATTAACAGGCTTTAAGTACATTGGCGAAAAGATTAAGGAATTTGAACAGACTGGAGATTACCAGTATGTATTCGGTTTTGAAGAAAGTTATGGTTGCCTTTCTGGTACATACGCAAGAGATAAGGACGCAGTTGTTGCCTCACTTCTTATTTGCGAAATGGCAGCATACTATAAGTCAAGAGGTATGAGTCTTTATGACGGACTTATGGAACTTTATGATACATATGGCGTATACAAGGAAATCATTCACTCAATTACATTAAAGGGTATTGAGGGTATTGAAAATATGAAGAAGATAATGGACACTTTAAGAAAAGATGCTCCATCTGAAATTGCCGGTGTTAAGGTAACTGAAACAAGAGATTACCTCGAAGACAAGATTGTTGATGTAGCTACTGGTAAGGTAAGCCCTACTAATCTTCCAAAGAGTAACGTACTCTACTTTACACTTGCTGACGACACATGGTTCTGTGTAAGACCAAGTGGTACTGAACCAAAAATTAAGATTTACTTCGGTACTAAGGCTGATACTGTTGAAAATGCAGAAAAGAAAATTGCTACTGCTCAAGACGGTATTATGAAAGTTGTTAATTCTGTTTTAGGCGAATAAAAATAAGGGATACAGTTTTTGTGACTGTATCCCTTTTTACTTTCTAAATTTATCAAACTTTTGCAAGCTCAATTATTTTATCAACTGTATGGTCAATGTCATAATTGCTTACATCAATAGTAATTTCAGCATACTTGTTGTAGAATGGTTCTCTCTGTGCCAAAAGCTCTCTGATTTTAGCCTCTTTGTCATCTACTTGAAGTATAGGTCTTGTGTTGTCAAATTTAAGATTTTGAGCAATCTTTTCCGGAGAAGATTTGAGATATACTATTACTCCACCCTTTTTAAGGTTTGCAATATTAGCTGGATTTTTAATTACTCCACCACCTGTTGCAATAATCTTTTTCTTAGGTGTAGAAAATCTTTTGTATAATTCTCTTTCTATTTTTCTAAATTCTTCTTCCCCTTTTTCTTTGAAAATTTCATTAATAGTCATTCCTTCTCTTTTTTCAATGAAATCATCTGTGTCTATAAATTCTCTTTTAAGCACAAGGGAAAGTCTTTTGCCCACACTTGTTTTGCCACTTCCCATAAAACCTATGAGAACAATATTTTTATCCTTGTTGTTAATCTTCATCAGTTATTCTCCCTGTAAAAATCACTTAACTCTTTTCTTGCCTTTTCTGTAAGCTGAGGGTCAATTTCTTCATCAAACCAAATTTCCTCTGCTGCAACAGCCTGATACACAAGCATATCAAAGCCGTTTATACCGGTAATGCCCTCTTTTCTACAGTCCTTTAAAAGCTGAGTTTCCCATGGAGAATATATAGCATCAAACACCATTTCCACGCCTTTAGCCCTGTAAAAACCAGTATCCTTTATAGGACTTAATCCCTTGTTTTCTCCAAAACCAATTACTGTAGCATTCAAAACTATATCTACATTGGGAATATCATAAATATCATCAATAGATAAAGTTTTAATTTCTGTATCTGGATATTCAGCTCTTATGCTTTCTGCCAATTTGTCAGCCTTTGATACAGTACGGTTTGCAATGTAAAGCATTTTAGCACCATTGTCGGCAGCCATAACACCACAAGCATTACCTGCACCACCAGCACCAAGAAGAAGAACTGTCTTACCCTTTACATCAAAGCCCTTGTTTTTTATAGCATAGTACACACCAATAATATCTGTGTTGTAGCCCACATAGCCATTCTCTGTATATTTAAGAGTATTTACAGCCCCAATAACCTTAGCTCTTTTGTCAATGTCACAAAGGCATTTCATAACTTCTACTTTGTGAGGTACAGTTACATTAAGTCCCTTTATACCTAAGCTGTAAGCACCTTTTATAGCACTTTCAAGATTATCCTTTTCTACTCTGAAAGCCTCATAAATCATATCTTTATTTAAAGTCTTTGCCATTGTATTGTGAATAGCCGGACTAAATGTATGTTCTATAGGACAGCCTATAACACCGTAAACAGCTGTCTTTCCCTTTACTGAATTATCAACCATTGTTCTCCTCTTTTCTCTTTCTTCTCAAATAAAAGTACAACACTATTTTTTCAAAAGGTCTTTTAGGTGCAGTTATAAGTTCGTCTTTTGGACTTACCTGTTTCACAAGTACAGAATAAACCCCACACTTGTTGCCACACCACACATCTGTAAAAATCTGGTCACCTACAATAACAGAATTTTCAGCCTTAGAACCTATTTTCTTCAATAGCTTTTTCATACCCTCTGTAGCTGGTTTTTTAGCTCTGTAATAATATGGAATACCCATTTCTTCGCAGAAAGTCTTGCTTCTTATTTCCTTACTGTTAGAAAGTACAGCAATTTTAATACCACTTTCTCTCAATGAATTAAAATAAACCCTTAATTCATCAGTAGGAGTTTTTATCCAGTAAGGCACAAGGGTATTATCAATATCAAAAATAAGAGTATCTTTGCCTAAAGCCTTTAATTTTTTCCCTGTTAATTGAAAAACCGATGGCAAATATTCCTTAGGATATAAAAATTTTAACATATGTGTACTGCCTTTCCTTATAATGCACTAAAAATAATAAAACAATTTTACAATAATTTTTGTTTTTTGTAAAGACGATTATCCCCTACTGTAAAAAGGTAGTAAAAACTGGGTTATTTTCCCTTTAAATGTAGCTTTTGATATTACTATTTGTTTGACAATCCCAACTATATCTTATATAATGGCATTCAGAACAAATTAACTTTGTTAATTTGTAGCTTGACAAGCAAGCTATCGGATTTATCTTTCCGATTCACTATTAAAATATTATAAAAAGGGATGATGAATATGGCAGCCGAAATATTAAATAAATTAAGGGAATTGCAAGAAAGAAATGCTTATCCTATGCATATGCCAGGTCACAAAAGAGTTGTAGATTTTATTCCATTTGATTCTCGTGAATTTGATTACACAGAAATTGAGGGACTGGACAACCTTCATCATCCAGACGGAATTATAAAAACAGCACAGGAGCAAATGGCACAGCTTACAGGTGCTGATGCTTCTTTTATGCTTGTAAACGGTGGCAGTAGTGGTATACTTGCTGCAATTTTAGCTACTGTAAAAGAGGGTGACGAAATACTTGTGGCAACTAACTGTCACAAGAGTGTGTACAATGCCCTTATACTTTCAGGAGCAAAGCCAATATATATTTCTCCTCAAACTAATGCTGAGGGTTTAGCCGGTGGTATAAATATTTCTGATATTTTCAGAGCTTTTAACAATCACGATATTAAAGCAGTTATTATTACAAGCCCAACCTACGAGGGCTTTACCTGTGATGTAAATGTTATTGCGGACATAGTACACAAGCAAAATGCTATACTTATAGTTGATGAATGTCATGGTGCTCATTTCTGTTTTTCAGATGTATTTCCAAAAACAGCCTTACAGCAACACGCCGATATTTCTATAAATAGCTGGCACAAAACACTACCTGCTTTTAATCAAGCAGCAATCATAAATGTAAGAAGTAAAAGAGTTTCTATTGAGAGAGTTGCCCGTACAGTATCAATGGTACAGACTACAAGCCCATCTTATCCAATACTTGCATCTATGGATTGGACAAGGGACCATTTCTCAAGAGATAAAAATATAATGAAAACCTATATAGAAAACCTTATTAAACTTCGCCACGAGCTTGCTCATTGTCATAGCTTAAAGCTGGTTAGCAACTCTATAAAAGGCGAAGCATCTGTAGCCGATATTGATATTGGTAAACTTACAATTATGGTCAGATGTGATTTAACAGGATTTGATGTTGCAAAAATCCTCTTAGAGAAGTACAATATACAAGTGGAGTATGCTGGTCTGCACCACATTATTGCAATGACAAGTCCTTGTGACGATGAAAAGGCATTTAAAAAATTTATGAAAGCTATTAAGGATATTGACAAACAGTATCCAAGAAAGTTCATAGAAAAAATACCTATGATTTCAAACTCTGTTGAAACAGCCTCTCTTACACCTCGTGAAATTTTCTACGGTGCAACTAAAGACGTTTCTTTTGAGGAAGCAGTAGGAAAAATAGCTGCCGAAAGCGTAACAGCCTTTCCTCCGGATATTCCTATTGTTGCAATGGGTCAGATAATAAAGCAGGAACACATTGACGCAATAAAGCGTCTTTTACAGCACGATGTTACAATAATAGGTGCTGATAATGAAAAAATAAAAATCGCTATGGAGGCGTAATGTACCAATGAACGAAACAGACTTTAACAAAATTATTGACAGTATTAATTCTCTTACTGTCTACAGAGAAATCAAGAATAATAAGATTATTGACATTCTCAAACATATATTAACAGAGGAAGACAATTTGCCATATATGGCTGAACTTGTAGCCACTCTTACTGAAATGGCAGAAAAAAGCTCATTTAAGGGCAACCTTTTCAAGAGCTATATTATTCACCTTATGTTGAGAAATCAGAATAACTTTACACTTTTTTGCGAAAACAATCTTGATGTAAAGAATTCTTCTATATATGAATTGGCTAAAAGAGATGTAGAAGCTATAAAGACTATTGCATCTATGGATTTAACAAAATTACCTGATGCTGAATTTTTACTTCCTGCCATTACTCAGGTTATGGACTATAAGCCAGTTAAAGATGCCGACAGCGAATTGGCAACAATTCCTGATGACTTCACTATTGACGATGTAATCGAATTCCACAAAAAGCACGGTTGTGGGGATATTTCTGTATTCCGTTCTTTCCGTTACAACGACGAAAAGCAGAAATTGGTTGGTGTTGCTCACCCAGACCCTATCCGTTTCAGCCAGCTTATTGGTTACAAGGCACAGTTTGACCAGCTTATTGACAATACTCTTGCATTTCTTAATGGTTATAATGCAAACAATGTACTTCTTGTTGGTTCAAGAGGTACCGGTAAGTCATCATCAGTAAAAGCCCTTGTAAATGAATACCACGAACAAGGACTTCGCTTACTTGAAATCACTAAGGAACAGATTGAAAAATTACCGGATATTTTAAAACTTTTAAGACCAAGAGGAAGAAAGTTCATTATATTCATTGATGACCTTTCATTTGATGAGGGCGAAATGGGTTATAAGTATATGAAATCACTTTTGGAAGGTGGTTCAGAAGGTAAGCCTGACAATGTTCTTTTCTATGCTACAAGTAATCGCCGTCACATTATTCAGGAAAAATGGAGCGATAGAGGTACTGGTATTTCTGAAGATGCTGAAATCCATACAACTGATACACTTAACGAAAAGCTTTCACTTGCTGACCGTTTCGGTATCACTATTACATTCCCTAAGCCTACACCTAAGGAATATATTAATATCGTTAAGGGTCTTGCTGCTGAACGCAATATTGAACTTGACGAAAAGACACTTCAGCAACAGGCTATGCAGTGGGAAATCAGACAGAAAGGTATGTCTGGTAGAACAGCAAAACAATTTATCAATAACCTTATGTGGAATACACAAAAGGAAGATAAGTAATATATTTATAAAGCATATAAAGGCAGTAGAAACTATTTTCTGTGGTTTCTACTGCCTTTTGTTTTTCTTTAAATATTATGAAAAATATGAAGTTATTACTATTATTTATTTTTTACAATGACTACAATATTTGCTAAAAGCAAAAGAATAACATAAACACATAAAACTATGAACATAGTTGGAACAACATCAAGCAATGCATATCAATTCTCCTCAAATTGTAAATTAATTTTTTGATTTTTTATTGATTTTTTCATAATAATTGCATATAATATAAGTGAGCAAGGACACTTGCTTAATCTAAGTGCATTGCTACTTTGAATGCAAACCTTTAATTTAAGTGCTTCACTACTTTGAATGTGAACCTTTAATTTAAGTGCTTCGCAGCTTAAAATGCGAATCGTTAATTACTTTTAGGGAGATAAGCTTCTTATCTCCCTAATTTGCTATACTACGGAGGAAAAAAGATGGATTTTTTTCATATAAATGAGGACTACAATCGGTATCTCCAGAATTATGAAAAAGAAAATAGAGGGTTTACTAAGGTACCTAATATTAGGTATACTGATCGAAGTAAATTTGCTTTTGGTGTTGTTATGCAAGTCAATGATATAAACTATTATGTATCTGTATCTTCTTTTGATAGAAAGCAAGAAGCTAACATTCTAATTCGTATTCCCGGAGATGAAAAAGAAATAAAAGGGTCTTTACGATTTAATTATATGATTCCAGTTCCAGACCAATGTATTGAAAGACTTGTTATCAAAGATGTATCGGACGAAAAATATCGAGTGCTACTGAACAAGGAATATCAGTTTTGTATAAACAACGCTGAGCGAATTCAAAAAAAAGCAAATAAAATATATAAAATGGTTACAACAAATCGAAAACAGATATTAACTGACAACAGTTGTGCTTTTAGTATTTTAGAGCAGGGATATCGAGAATATATTGAAAATATTTTAAAATAAAAATATTAATAGATTTTTTTGAAATATAGAAATAATACATAAATTAATACTAAAAGACCACAGCAATCGCTGTGGTCTTTACTAGTATGCACATTTATCTATAAGGTTTTATAAAGGAACTATGCTTTGTATGTTCTGTATTTCGTGAGCAATGATATACTTGCTAGTCTTTATACAGACCATATTTTTGTTGTTACCACCAATAAGTTCTCCTTCGAAATCTGTATTAGTAGTAGTTGTAACTCTTATCTTCATACCTCTTGTAAAAGTCTGACCCTTAAAATTAATCTTGTCTAAGGGGAAAAGAGTATAACATCTATCCATAACGGCTGTAATGTCCTTGTGTGAATTAGCGAAAGTCGTTGCAGCCTTAACAACAGAACGAATTTTTAACGCATTATTTATAAACCAAGTTAAACAAAAAGCCAAGATTGCAGCATATAGAATTTCTTTACCGGTTAAGGAAAAGTTAATGGCATTTAACATATATATACCCCCTATCCATTCGGTAGTGTAATTATAACACAAAAATTATTTTTTGCAATAGAAAAACTGCAATAAAAGAGCTATTTTTATAAAAATTCATAATTTCTTTTGAATTAAAACCAAAAGCCGAGGAAGATGCCCTCCTCGGCTTAAAGTATCAAAAAAACTATTTTTAGAAAGTAATTTAAAAATTTTAACAAATATATTTTCTCAGATTATCAAAGGAAAGTTGTTAAGAAAACCTTGGTTTTCTTAAACTAATTCCACAGGTCGAGCTTTGCCCGACC